>JBAZLA010000016.1:0-3997 GCA_041650515.1 Patescibacteria group bacterium | reverse complement strand
GGGGTTGTGGAAAACCCCCGGCTTGGTTATAGTTATTAGTAATAAAAGTGTGTTGTTAAAGGGGAGTTTAATATGCATAATGCGTTGTGGCAAAGTGTGCTTGGCGAAATCGAACTGTCGGTTTCACACGCTACCTTTACTACCTGGTTCAAAAATACTGAACTTGTCGACCAAAACGACGCAGGCATTGTAATTGCTGTGCCTAACATATTTGCCAAAAAACAATTTGAAGTAAAATTTAACGATCAAATCAAATCCGTCCTGGCAAAAAACGGCATCACACCAAAACATATCACCTACACCATCACAACCAGTGGTAAAAAAACTCGCGTCAACCGTGAAACAACAGTTAACCCCGACCTACCAACTGCTGACAGCTTGTTACCGGGTGGTCAAGTAACTAGTACTTATACTCAGAACGCTCCACTGGCTGCTGCCGGAGGCTTAAACCCGCGCTACACTTTTGATAACTTTATTGTTGGTTCCAGTAATGACCTAGCCTACACTGCATCCCAGGCTGTTGCCGCTAACCCTGGTGTAAAATACAATCCAATATATTTATATGGTGGCGTTGGACTGGGTAAAACTCACTTGATGCAAGCTATTGGTAACGAAATTATCAAATCTCAGCCCGGAACTCGCGTTTTGTATATTAGTAGTGAAACTTTCGTTAATGAATTCCTAGATCATATCCGTTTCAAGAAAAAAGGTTTCTCAGAAAAATATCGTAATGTTGATGTGTTAATCGTTGACGACATGCAATTTATCGCTGGCAAAGAAAAAACTCAGGAAGAATTTTTTCATACCTTTAATCACCTACATCAAAACAACAAGCAAATTATCATCAGTAGTGACAAACCACCTAAAAGTATCCCTACCCTAACCGAACGTATGCGTAGTCGTTTTGAAATGGGTATGACGATTGATGTTCAAATGCCAGATTTTGAAACACGCTGTGCAATATTAAAAGCCAAAGCGTCGTTGTCTGGTGTTGAAATAGGTCAAGACACGGTTGAGTATCTAGCGACAAATATCAAAACAAATATCCGTGAATTAGAGGGTGCTTTGAACCAATTACTCGCCTACGCCGAAATGCGTGGTATCGAACCAGATATTTCTACAGCCGAGGGATTATTAGGTAACGTCCGACATTCACGCCCGCAACACATCACCAGTAAACAGATTATCGAACGTACGGCTAAACATTTTCAGCTAAAAGTTGAAGAGGTTTGTAGTCCGAAGCGTGATAAACATATTGTTGTACCACGTCAAATCGCAATGTATTTGCTGCGTAGTGAATTACATTTAAGTTTTCCTAAAATTGCCGGTGAATTAGGTCGCAAAGATCACACTACGGCAATTCACTCGGTTGAAAAGATTGAAAAAGCTATAAAATTAGATTATTTGATCCGTGAACAAGTCGCATCGATTAGGGAGAAGTTATATGCTTGAACAAATGTCTAATTTTGGTTTTTATAGCTGGGTAAAAAATGTGAACAGTCTGGGTTTTAATAGTAGTACAAAGAGTGTTACATTACCCACAGTTGGCAGTACACTTAAACAAACATCCCAAATAACCAATGTAAAAATGTTAGTTATACGACCTCTTACACACCAATTTAACCAGTATTTTTCCACGGTAAAAAATCTCGTTTATAATCTGTTGTTTACGACTTATACCCACAATCCACAGTACCTATTATTAGAACCAAAAAAGAAAATCTGAAAGAAAGGTAATAACCAATGGAAATCACAGTAACACAAGAAAACCTAGCCAAAGCCCTAACTGCAGTTGGACGAGTAGCCAGTACTAAAACTCAATTACCAATCCTAGGTAATATATTGCTTCGGACAGATGGTAATAGATTACTTGTTGCCGCAACAAATCTGGAAATTGCCACAACTCAATATATCGGTGCCAAGATAGCAAAACCTGGAGCAATCACAATCCCCGCCCGTTTGGTATCAGAATTTATATCAAGCCTACCAAAAGAATCGGTTGATCTGAAAGTTGTCGGTGATAATCTACATATTAAAAGCGGTAAATATAGTTCAATTATAAATGGTGTTGTAGCAGATGATTTTCCTGAATTACCAACAATTAACGAAAAATCATCAATTCAATACAGTATTAAAACCGAAGATTTCAAACAAGCTGTATCTCAAACTATTATTACAACCAGTAGCGATTCGACCAGGCCTGTACTTACCGGTGTTTATTGGCATTCGTACGAAGGTCAATTAGTGCTGGCTGCAACAGATGGTTATAGGTTATCTGAACGTAAACTAGTCGAAACAACCAGTGAAGTGTCAGCGATTATTCCAACCCAAACCCTACAAGAGGTTTTAAGAACAATTGCAGATGATAATAATGAAGTGGATGTGCTTTTTGATGAAACTCAAGTACGTTTTAGAATTAACGAGGCCGAAATTATTAGTCGTCTGATCGACGGTAATTTCCCTGATTATCGCCAACTAATACCGAAAAAATCTGAAACGGTTATTGTGATTCCAAAATCCGATTTTGTTCGTGTGACTAAAATCGCTGGATTATTTGCTCGTGAATCTGGTGGTAGCGTAACCTTGACTGCAGATAGTGACAAAAAAAGCTTATCAATCCACTCCATCGCCTCACAACTGGGCGAAAATACATCCGAAGCAACAGCTGATGTAACTGGTGAAGGCCAAGTTACATTAAACTCTAGATATCTAACCGAAGCTTTGTCGGTTGTTGATGGCGAGACGGTCGAATTTAGTTTTAGCGGCAAATTATCACCATGTGTTTTAAAATCGACTGACAAAAACACCAATTACTTTCATATCATAATGCCGCTAAAGAGTTAATTATTATGGCGGTGGTAAATAAATTATCGATTCAGTACATTCGTTCGCACGATAATTTTACTACCGAACTATCTCCTACTGTTACAGTTATTACTGGTCAAAACGGCAGCGGTAAAACATCATTAATCGAAGCTATTTACGTTTCCCTGCAAGGTAGTTCGTTCCGTGGTAGCGATAGTGATATTTTACAAAAAGATAAACCATGGTGGCGGATAGATATATTATTTGATGACGGCAATAAACGCACGGTCAAGTTTGAATCCGAAAAAACAACTGGTCGCAAACAATTTATCATCGACGACCGAACGAACTATCGTTTACTACCAAAACACAAACACCCAGTAGTTTTATTTGAACCAGACGACCTGCGACTACTTAACGGCTCACCTACCCGCCGCCGACAATTCATAGATCGATTCATTAGCCAATTAAACCCCCTGTATAGCGCAGCGATTCATAAATACGAACGTGCACTCAAACAGCGCAATAATCTGTTGAAAAAGCCTTATACGAACAACGACGAATTATTTGTCTGGAACATTGCACTTAGTGAATACGGATCATATATCATCGAACAACGCACGGTTTTTATCGAACAAATAAATAGCAAATTAAACGACGCCTATAATGACATTGCCGAACCTGGCGACAGCGTATCAGTACATTATTCGCACACTTTTATTGGTGATATTAAACACAAACTACTAAACGAATTAGAACGATCTACCAGCCACGATAAAATAACCGGCAATACCAGTGTTGGACCACACCGCCACGATGTTATATTTATGTTTAATAACTCCCCCGCTCTATCGGTTGCCTCGCGCGGTGAAGTGCGAACTATCGTACTAGCATTAAAATTTCTAGAAGTTGCGATTATTGAACAAATTACCAACATTAAACCACTGATATTATTAGACGACGTGTTTTCTGAACTAGATATCGACCGTCAAAAAGCCCTCAGCGACACCATCAGATCACATCAAATCATCATTACCAGCACGCACGTGCTATCTGATAGCGATAGCTACAAACACATTAGTTTGTAGGTCTATTCGCCATTTGGAGCAAAGTATACTAAATCATTAGACGTCTGGTCGTATACGTTCAAAGTAACATCATTAACACTATAGTAGGTTAGTTCTAGTGTTTG
>JBAZLA010000015.1:0-4186 GCA_041650515.1 Patescibacteria group bacterium | reverse complement strand
AAAAGAGCACGATAGTTTATCCACTCCCAAGAAGTTGACAAAAACTGACAGACGAGTAAAATGACAATAGGATCATTGAAAAGCGAATACGCCTACTCGTCTACGAGGGGGAAAGCACAACAGGCAATAGGGCCGGTTGCGACTCCTCGCAGACGAGCAGTCGAGAATCAAAGCACGGGTGGCTTCCCCAGCACTGAACCCCCTGTGGCACTTTTTACACTAGAAGAAATATAAGAAGTGTTGTGGTCAATAGGAATTATAAAATTATGAAAAACAGCGGGAAAAAGATGTTAATTTTAGCTGGTCCGGGGGGTTCTGGTAAATCAACAATTGCCGATTTATTAGTTGAACGAAGTAACTTTATTAGAGTTGATGGTGACGATTTAGATTCCGAGTTTTTTCCCGATGGCGGTCATTGGTTCCCGCAAAATTTAGGCAAATTAAAACAGGCGCACCAAAAAATTTTTATCGCCGCCAAAAAAGTGTTTAATAACGGCGAGAATAATGTTGTGCTTGACTATATTATCTTTGGTGATTATTTGGATTTTTTTGAAATGTTTAGAAAAGAGTTTGGGGACCGATTGGAGATAAAAGTTTTATTTCCCAGCCAGGCAGAAATGATTAAAAGAGACAAAGAGCGTGAATGTTGGACGACTGGAGTTGACCGCATCGCGGCAGTTTATGCTGAGTTTGAAGCTATAAAGGCGGTAATCGGTGGAGATAGTTTTATTAATACGACCGGTCAAACACCAATTGATACTTTTGAAAAATATTTTAATAAAAAGCTTGCCCTGAGTCCTTCGGCTTTACTCAGGACTGGCTCCTCGAAGGGTGTCGTGGCCAATAAAAAATAAATTTAGAATAAACCTATGTCCATGATCGGCAATTTTAAAAAGTCTTCGTTAGAAGAGGTCGAGGCCTTAAAAAATTTAATTAAACTCTCGCCGCATGAGTTCGATGAATTTTTTTATCACGATCCGTTAATTATCAACATTGATAAGACTTGGCAGGTTTTGAATTATCTAGTCAGCGGTAATAAAGATCTTGGGGGTAATATTAGCCAGGATCCTTTGGCTAATGTGATTGGCGCGGGGGATATTGTGATTGATAAAGACTTAGCTTATGGTCCAGCGAGTTTTTTGCCCCCAGCTGAGGTGAAAAAAGTCTGGTCGGCGATTCAAAATATTACTAAAGCTGATCTAAAAAAGAGATTTATTCCTAGAGAGCTTGGAGGAATGTACCCGGAAGTTGAGATTACCGCCGCTAACCAAGACGAAGAGTTTGGTTATTTTACTCAGTCCTGGGACGATATTAAAAAACTATACCAAGCAGCAGCGGCAGAAGATAAGGGAATATTCTTTTGGTTAAGTTAACCGAATATATAAAATTATGGTGACCATAA
The DNA here is from genome assembly GCA_041650515.1 of Patescibacteria group bacterium. Lineage (GTDB taxonomy): Bacteria > Patescibacteriota > Patescibacteriia > JACRDY01 > JACRDY01 > JBAZLA01. The sequence continues at coordinate 2,784 of JBAZLA010000015.1, read as the reverse complement.
TTTTTGAACCGCATGCCAGAACCAAGGATAACGAAGCTAAACTGGCTTCAGGTTGGTATGATGTCGAGTTATCGGATTCTGGCCAAAAAGAGGCCAAAGAGTTGGGTCAAAAATATCAGTCTAATAGTATTGATGCGATTTTTTGTTCGGATTTGCAGCGCTCATATCAAACAGCAGCCATTGCTTTTACTGGTAGAAATATTCCAATAATCAAGGATAGCCGGCTACGCGAATGTAATTATGGCGATCTGACTAGACAGCCAAAAAAAGAGATTGGTTCAGTCCAGGCAAAATATATTACCCAGCCCTTTCCTAATGGTGAAAGCTACCAGCAAACAACTGAGCGGCTGCAAAGTTTTTTAAATGAGTTACTCCAAAATTATAGTGGCAAAAAGGTGTTAATTATTGGTCATCGGGCAACTCAGTATGGGTTAGCTTATTTAGTTAAAAAGATTCCATTAGAAGAAGTGGTCACCCCCTCGTGGTTATTGCCCCGCGGGGTGCCATTAGAAGTAAAGCTATGAAGCCCAAAATTATAATTGTAGACGAATAAGACAATATTATCGATTACAAAGACCGAGATGCTTTAGAATCGAGCGATATTTATCGAGTGTCAGCGCTCTGGATCACTAATAGTCGGAATGAAATTCTACTGGCTAAACGAGCTTTGAATAAATCTCACGATCCGGGGCAATGGGGCCCGGCGGTCGCTGGTACGGTTGACCAAGGTGAGACTTATGACTTTAATATAATCAAAGAGGCCAGAGAGGAGCTCGGTCTGAGTAATCTTGATTTTAAAATCGGGCCTAAGGAGCGGCGATCAGGAAGGTATAATTATTTTGTTCAGTGGTATCAATGTCAATTAGATAAGCCAGTGGACGAATTTGTTATCAATAAAGATGAAGTTGCGGAAATAAAGTGGTTTGCCAAAGACTTTTTACTCAAAGAAATACAGGCCCATCCGGATAAATTTTTAAAGTCAATGCAATCAAAAGTAGAGTTATTTGGTGAAAAATAAGATAAAAACTTATGGGTGAAAAATTTAGGCCAGCCCCAGAAAATAATGTTGCACCCGATAATAAAGGCGCGTCAGCTGATTTTGATCGAGCGGCCGAAAAGCAGCGCCGGCAAGAAATTAGAAAGATATTAGTTGATTCTTTGTCAACGGTGCTAAGAGATGCTGGTTTTATCAAAAGAGGATCGACCTGGCAGCGTCAGGCCGGGGATAGTTGGCAAATTGTTTATCTGCAACGTTCGCAATTTAGTCACCAGTATTACCTGGAGGTTGGAATTTGTAGTAATGCCGATATTCCCCAGGGCGGTAAACCAGACATAGTTTTTTGTCGGCCGCGTGACCGTTTCGCGGAAGTCGATTTTGAGGCGCCGGGTGCTGATCGACAAGCTGAAGATTATTATCACCCCTCAGTTAGTGTTGAAGAAGCCGCGACCAAAATCGCGACTGTAGCTCAAACCGTTCAAGAGTATGTGCCAGCGTGGCTGGATAAGAATTCTGGTAAATAAAAATATATGACTATCCCAACAAAAAAACTAAAAAGCGGTTTTCAGATTCCAGTCCTGGGCTTAGGTACCTGGAAAATGGGCGGAGCTAAAGAGCGCGACTATCAATATCAGAACGAGGATAAAGATATAGCGGCGATTAGGGAGGCTTATAAATCAGGTATTACTCGTTTTGATACCGCTGAGAGTTATGCCGAAGGCTATTCCGAGGAAATTTTGGGTAAAGGTCTAAAAATTTTTCCCAGGGAAAAATTATTTGTTACTTCTAAAGTTTCGGCCTGGAATCTGCAATATGATAATATTTTGAAATCTTTAGAGAATAGTCTGACTCGGTTGCAGACTGATTATTTAGATTTATATCTTCTGCATGGTCCTAGCTTGGAAGTTCCTATTATTGAATCGCTCAAAGCGCTAGATCGGGTTAAGAGCGAGGGGTTAGTTCGAAATATCGGTGTTTGTAATTTTAATGTTGAACGCTTCCAGCAAGCGCAAGAGAATACTAATAATAAGTTAGTGCTCAATCAGGTTCATTATAATTTGATTTTTCGCGAGCCGGTGCTTAAAGGTGTTTTAGATTATTGTCAAAACAACGATGTTTTATTGGAAGCGTGGCGACCGATTCAGCAGGGTAATTTAGCTAAGTCGGGATATATTATTTTAGATAAATTGTGTAATAAATATCATAAGACGCCAGCTCAAGTAGCGGTTAATTGGCTGATTAGCCAGAAAAATGTTGTTACTTTATTTAAAACCAGCGATCCAAGACATTTGGTCGAAATAATGGGTAGTCTTGGTTGGCAATTAGAATTAGAGGACATTGAAGATTTAAAAGATAATTTTCCCTGTCAGCTAGATCGCTCCAACGCCGTGCAGTTAATTTAAGACTATGAAATATATTGCCATCAGCGGCGGCTGGCGTCAAACCACGCCCGAGATAGAGAATCTAGTCCGCCGGGCAGTCCGGGATATTTTTAGCCGCGCCGATGGTTTAATTTGTGGCGGGGCGCTGGGCGTTGATTATCTTGCTTTAGACGAAGCCTTAAAACAGAATCCAGCGGCTGATCGGATCAAAATATTTTTGCCGACTAGTTTAGAAATTTTTGCTAGTCATTATCGTCAACGGGCAAAAGAGGGGGTAGTTACTTCTAAGCAAGCGGAAGATTTGATTAAACAGCTGACCGGACTAAAAAATATTAATCCCAATGCCTTAGTTGAGGATAAAGGCAATTTAGTTGTTGATAAGAAGGCTTACTATTCGCGTAATTC
>JBAZLA010000014.1:0-6804 GCA_041650515.1 Patescibacteria group bacterium | reverse complement strand
GGCATCACCATCGAATATCCTAATTATTGGTTTAATGTCCGCGCTTCAAATACCGAAGCCAAGATGCGCCTTAATCTAGAAGCGGTCGACCCTGCAACGATGGCTGCTAAACGAGACGAAGTCTTGGAAATGATGAAATGACCGCCTGATAACAAAAAACCGCCGCTATCCTAAGCGGCGGTTTTTTTACTGATTATTTTCTTTCAACTTCAATCGTCCCCTTTGACAATAAGGCGGCTAGAGCACCAATAGCCGCTAAGACAGGGGCAACCACCGCGCCAACAACCGCGAAGGTTACCGGGATTTCCATCATAATTTTTCCCCTCTCGTTTTTGATGACGATACGACGGACATTTCCCTCTTTAATCAGCTCTTTAACCTTGCTTAGTATCTCATGACCGTAGACCTTGAACTGCTCCGCACCGGCCGGCTGCTTGGTTTTTTTCGGCATATGATTATTGATTAAATTATGACTTCTTTATTATAGCGCTTTTTCCTAAGTAACGCGATTGTTATATCCGCTTAGACTTCTGATACTATAAAGTGTTTGTGATTAAAGAACCGGGATTGTATATCTTCAAAGTTGCGGGCGAACAGAATATAAAATTCTGTTACCACCACATTCTTGAATAACATAAAACTAATGCCCCCATGATCAACCCCGCTGAATATAAGCCTGATAAATTTTGTCTTTTACAAAAATAGTTCCTATTTTAAGGTTAGCTCCCTGGCCAACCTTTTTTATTTTTCTGGTTCCTGCTAAAAACCTTTCATCTTATAGGCTTGGCGGATATATTCCCGCAGCGTCCGATCGGTGTTAAATACAGGCGCTCCGCGGCTGATAGTCGAACGCATCAGCTTACTCCAGCCGAACGGGTTGCCGTAGAAAAAAGGCAAGATATCTTGATCGAGCAACTCATATAAGTTGTTTCCTTGTCTGGTTTCTCTTATCATCCAGCCCGTTTGTCCCCGCTTGTACCCTTCCGGCCACCAGCCGTCATCAGTGCTGAGCTGCGGCACTCCGTTATGGGCGGCCTTCATGCCGCTTGTCCCCGATGCCTCTATCGGGGGCTGGGGGGTGTTGAGCCAGAGATCGGTGCCGCTCACGAGCAGCTTAGCCTGATCGAGATCATAGTCCTCTAAGAACACTACCTTTACTCGGCCCCGTAATTTATCCCGCGCCCTTATAGTCTGCCGGATTAGTTCCTGGCCATCCTTGTCTTCTGGGTGCGCCTTACCAGCCATAATAATCTGTAAACCACCGCGACGGAGCGCGATATCTGCTAAACGGTTCAGATCAAAAAAAATCAGTCCGGGACGTTTATAAGGAGTGAAGCGGCGCGCGAAGCCAATTGTAAAGATATCCTCGCGTAATCTCGCACCTATCTGACGCCGAACATAGCCAATGAGTCGCTGTTTAGCTTTTTTATGAGCAGCTCCGATCTCTTCCGGCGCCGCTTTAACCATTTTTGCCAGACAGCGGGCGTCATGTCGCCAGCCAACGGCTGTCTTATCGAACAAGGCCTGCATTTCAGGCGCCGTCCAGAAAGAAGAATTAACCCCGTTTGTAATCGACTCGATACGATGACCAGAAAACATTTTTCTCGTAACCGCCCGATGCCGGAGTGAAACGGCGTTAGTATAGCCGCAGCAGTGTAGACCGGCCCGAGTCATATTGATCCGTTCGTCCACAAACAAACGGTTGAGATAAACTGGCCAATCTCGCAGGTAAGAGAGAAAAAAATCTTTCTTGTACTGATCCTGAGCGCCCGGAAGAGGCGTATGGACAGTAAATATACAGCGTGAGCGCACTTCAGCTAATTTTGCAGCAGCCGTCTTTTTTCTTGACGATAGGAAGAGCTCGACAGCCGCCAAACTGCCGTGGCCTTCATTAAGATGATATTTCTTAACATCATAGCCAAGAGCGGCTAGCATTCGCACCCCGCCACGTCCCAACACAATCTCCTGCTGCAGCCGATATAATTTATCGGAATCATAAAGTCGGTCAGTAAGCCGGCGGTATTTTGGCTTATTTCCCGGCACATCAGTGTCCAACAAATAAACAGAGGTGCTGACCGCCCCACCCTTAACTTGATAGTGCCAGACGCGGATCCGGACCGTTTCTGAGCCGATAAGGACGGTCGTCTCGATCCCCGTCTTTTCCAATCTACCAAACGGATAACGGCTTTCCGGCTTGGCTATCTGCCTTCCATCCAGAGCCATCTCCTGTTTGAGATAACCGCGACGATTTAAGAGGGTCACTCCGACCAGCGGAAACCCGATATCAGCCGCGGAACGGAGCAGATCACCAGCCAAGACGCCCAAGCCGCCCGAATAAGTCGGCAAATCGCTTTCCAAAGCGATTTCTAAACTGAAGTAAGCGACAACGCTGTTCTTATCTTTTTTAATTTTCATGGCGGAATATGGTTATTTATAAATATCATTATAGCATGCTGCCAGGCGTGACCAAATAAAAAGAGACTGACCAGGGTCAATCTCTTGATTGTTAGAAAAGGTACGTCTTAGGCTCAGTCCCGTTAATCAAACGCTTGATATTGGGGCGATGTGTGATAAGAACAACGGCTAATACCAACAGTTCAAAGACAGTAAGGGGCCATTTATTCACGCTTAGCGCGTCACCCAGAAAAACTTGGGCTAACGGAAGAGTGAGAGCGGCTAGCATGGATCCCAAGGAAACATAATAAGTCTTCTTATATGTCGCCAGCCAAACCAGCAGAGCAGCTATAAAAGCCAGCGGGCTAAGAATCATAAAAACGCCGCTACTGGTAGCCACGCCTTTACCTCCCTTAAAACCCATGAACAGGGGAAATATATGTCCGATTATGGCGGCCAACCCTACTAGCGTTATCTCTAGACTAGTCAGATTAAAAAAGTGCCACCCGATAATGACCGGTACGGCGCCCTTAAGGAAATCAAGGATGTAGCAGGTGATACCCACCTTCCTACCCAAGACTCGCCAAGCATTGGTCGCCCCCATATTCTTACTGCCCACCTTTCTCAGGTCCACGCCTTTAATTTTTGCCAGGATGTCTGCCACCGGGACAGATCCGGCTAGATAAGCGAACATCACCAAGATAATAGTTGTCATTGTAGACCTCCGCGATAATAAATGATTTTAATGTACATTTTTTACTCCTAAATAGATGTTAAAAGGATGCTGGCGACAAATCTTATCGACAAAATCCTTTTAACATTTATTATCACTGGTTGAACCGGACGAGTTGGAAAACTTTTTTGATGGGGTATTTGGTAAATTGATATAAAAAAGATCCTTAGCGCTACCTCAAATTAAATAATTTTAGAAGTATTTCCTCTGGGCCAAGATTGTATCCGGAAAGCAAGCCCATTGATAGCAATAATAAGAATATTAAAATCAAAATAATTATTATTATAATTGATGTTTTCATATTTATATTTTAATAATATAGCCCAGTTCAGTAATTGTTAGAGTGTTTTTATCTTGAGTGGGTAATCGGACAAGTTGAAAAACTTTTTTGATGGTGTATTTGGTAAACAAAGGCCCTTGATGTTATCTCGGGCCCACGCTACTGTTCATTTAGAAATGAGTTCATATTTTTCTCTTCCACCGGGATCATGTAATTGTAAAATTAAGAAATTATCCTTAATTTTAAAACCAGTAACAGCGTGCCCCGGGAAGATTACTAGCTTGCCATCAATAAAAAATTGCTGATTCTTCCCACCTTGCGATTCAAAAACTGAACACAAATCACCAACTTTAGTATCAGCCGCAAAAACTATTACTAAAGAATTTGAGGCGGCATGATTAATGGTGGAGATTTCTTGATTTTTATATTCAAGAACTATTGGAAGATGCTCTGTTGTGCGAGGATTTGGAGGATTAAAAGAGGTTTTTTCTGTTAAGTATGCGCCGTTAACCGCGTACTCTTGAGAGACATATTCCGTGCTTGGAAGCGATAAATACAATTCTTCGAGACTAGTATCTTCTTGTTCTTCGCAAGAAAAAAATAAAATTAATAAAAAAAATGCACAATTTTTCATGACTTATCCTTTTTTTGGTTAATATTTAAAAGAACTATAAGTAAAAAATTATCACAACAATAATATTTTGTCAACTGGTCTATTTACTCATTGGGGAGGGCAAAAATGATCACCAAGAGTTTATTTTTACATGGGTGCCTAATTGAAATAAGTTGGAAAACTTTTTTGATGGAATATTTGATAAATTGATATAAAAAGAGGGTTAATTGCTTAACCCTCTAAATTCAGAACTCATTGAACTGCTTTAGAGACATTGCTCTGCTCTTAATCACTACTTCGATTAATAGGGGCGGTGTTTCTCTGATGACTCCATTAAAGCTGACGCTCTAAATTCATTGTCTACCGCCTACTCAGAACATTATTAATCTATTCTTTAAGCCAATATATCGGAATCGAACCGCCTATATATCTTAGATATACTGTGCTCATTGCACTACATTGTTTCTGAATTTGATAAAATATTATAAATAATTTTAAATTTAGTCAAGTCCAAAAAACTTCTAAGAAATCTCTTTCAATTTTTGTTTTTCATCCTCAAATTTTGTTCTTAGCTCCTTTCCCCTATCCGGACTAAGGTCTTCTATATTTGAAATTTCATCTTCGATGTCTTTTAAAATATTAAAATTTTGACGCAACTCTTTGTTGGCGTACTTAATCGAGTTATAAGAATCAATATTTGGATTTGGACTGCAAATTTTATTTATTTCATCAAGATCAGACGGTAATCCTCGACCATCTCCATCAATAATATTTATTTTTTTGCTTAGCTCGACGAGTTGTTTTATATTGTCTAATTTGTTATAAATATTTTTTATTTTTAGCTCTAGCAATGATTGCAGGGCTTTTCTCTTGTTTCAAAACTCATAAATTTAATAAAATTATTATTTTAGATTATGAAATGTATAATTGAATTAGTTAAAAAAATTTTTGATTTTTTTACACCATTTCCTTTTTGTTTAATATTTTAATGAACTATAAATAAAAATTATCACAAAAAAAGATTTTAATTATATTATAATCTATGTTTTTTATTAACCTTTATTATTCCAATAACACCACCGGCAACAATTAAAACTCCAAGTAATTGAGCCCCAGGACTATCATCATAACCACCATAAACAAAAACAAATAATCCAACTAATATCACTAAAGTGAAAAGTATTATTTTAATAGTTTTGTTCATATTTTCTAAATTGGGTGCCTACAGGGAATCGAACCCTGGCTAACGGGACCACAACCCGCCGTTCTACCATTAAACCATAGGCACCATACCATATTTCTGAACGGAACGTACGCCCGGAAGGAATCGAACCTTCGTTAAGAGCTTAGAAGGCTCCCGTTCTATCCACTGAACTACGGGCGCAAAAAATCAGAGACGAAGTTCCGATTACTGATTCATACTAATAAAATTGTCCATTATTGTCAAATATGTCCCCCAGCTAATCTATTGCGCCTTTGGCGTAAAACCTCAAAAGCGATAACCGCCACAGCCACTGAAACATTTAAAGAATCAATATCACCGACCATCGGAATAATAATCTTCTTATCAGCCTGTTCTAACCATTTTCCGCTTAAACCATGAGCCTCCGACCCGAAAACGAGAGCAACTGGACCGGTCAGATCGGCCTTGCTATAATCTTCCCGGCCATCGGTAGTCGCGGCCAAGCAAGATATCTGCTTATCCCTTAGCCAGCTAATTGTTTCTTTTAAAGAAGATTTAACTAATGTTACAGAAAAAATTTCTCCCTCACTCGCCCTGATTACATTAGGATTGAAGGGATCAGTCTGAGCATCATTAACAATTACCCCGTCTGCCCCAACAGCGGCAGCCGTGCGGATTATTGCGCCTAGATTACCGGGTTTTTCAACATCCTCAAGAACGATGAGTAACGGATTCTCCCCTAGACGAATATCATTAAGAGAAGCTTCCCGCGACTGGAATGTCGCCAAATAACCGTCGGGATTTTCTTTAAAAGATATTTTTTTAAAGACTTCCTCGGTAACCGAAACTGTCTTCTCGCCGGGAATACCCAAGAAACCGCTTTGTCCGGCTTTAGAACCAAGACTTTCCGAATAATACAAGGAGACAACGCTCCAGCCAGACTTAACCGCCATTGATATCTCGCGGATACCGTCGACAATTATTAAATCTTGTTTTTTTCTGTTAACTGATTTTTTCAGGCGCAAAACCTCTTTTATCAAACCGTTAGACGCGCTGGTTATAATATGCATAATATTTATTTACTCTTAGCTCCAATTATATAATAAGCACCCAAAAACAGCCAATTGTGATATAATAACCCCATAACTCCTAAACATGCCTATACCCCAATTAAAAAAACAGTCGACTGATTCCTGGCGGAATTATCGTCAAGCTCGCGGCCTTAAACCAGTAAAATACGTCCGTAAGACCAACAAGCGAAAACAAATAGTCAAGAACCTTATTCTCCTGGGTCTAGGTTTAGGCGCTTTCTTTTTGGTGATCTTCACCGTCTATGTCGCCTGGATATCACGCGATCTACCCAATCCTAACCAGTTGATCAGCCGCGAAATCGCTCAAAGCACCAAGATATATGACCGGACTGGTGAAAACATTCTTTATGAGATAAGCGGCGACGAAAAAAGAACTCTTGTCGCCCTGGAAGATATACCCGAACACGTCAAGCAGGCGACGGTCTCCATCGAAGATAAAAATTTTTATAAACACGGCGGCTTCAACCTCTGGGCGATGTTCCGTACCGCCATCACTAACGTTGTCTTTAA
>JBAZLA010000013.1:0-8171 GCA_041650515.1 Patescibacteria group bacterium | reverse complement strand
CGGCATGCACGACCTGCTGAAGGCGAAGATGGCGCCGGCGCCATCTTCGCCTTCAGCAGGTCGTGCATGCCGGCCACGTAGTCGTGGATCCCTTGGAGCAACCGCATCATGATGTTGAACGGATGCTCGTCGTCGTCCGCATCGTCGTCCACATCGTCGTCGGGCTCGTCATCGTCCACATCGTCGTCGGGCTCGTCATCGTACAGTTCGTCCAGACCTTCTTCAAAATCGGTGTCATCGTCGTGATCGGCGCTGGCGCAGAAGGTCGCCGATCCGTCTTGGTCCATCAGCACCTCGGCTACCCCGGTGGTGGCCAGAGTCGTGCTGATAAGCTGACCAGCGGGGTCATACTCGTGAGTCAGTAGAATTTTCATCCTGGTCTCTCCTCTTCTCGAGTGTGTGGTCCCCAGCCTGGGGACCGGTTAGTGGGGCACTTTCGTCATTTTTTACTCCGACTCCCAATGTTAACGAACAATCCTTGCCTCCTTTCTATGTCCGACTCAAAAGTGGGAGTAGGCTTTTGAGTGACGGAAAAATGTATGTCAAAAAGTTACCACAAAGAGGGGGTTTTTGTCAAACAAAATAGTGCACAGTACCCTTCGCTTTCGCTCAGGGCAGGCTCAGTACATAGTACATAGTACATAGATATTTAAATCCGCCGTTACCGGGTTATAAGCCACTATGTACTCGGTACTGTGTACTACGTACTAATAAAAAAATCCCGGAAAGGGAACAGGTCCGAATCTTCGCGTCAATAATTGACACTTGAATTTCGCTTCCAGGCGCTATCGTCGTCTGGACCTGTTCCCTCCCGAGAACCCGCTGCCTACAGCGGCGCGCTAGTCCTGGTCAAGCCAGGGAGCGCCCGAGTAGGGCGGGGTTCCTCGCAATGACGTAGGTAACAACGACTCCGGTCGGAATGACAATTAAAAAGGGGCTCAGGATGACAAAATAAAGGGCTTAAGATGACAAAAAAGCGGCTCGGCGGGCCGCTAGCGAACCGCGCCTGCCCTGAGCGAAGCCGAAGGGAACCGCGGTCAGCGAGTGGTTAGCTGTTTGCAGTAGTATGTTCCGCAGGGTTGGTAACCTAGCTTGGCGTAGTAGGGTCGGACGCCAATGCCCGCGATAACAGCGATTTTTTTAAAACTATTTTTCAGAGCCAGTTTTTCAGCCCGAAGAATTAGTTTTTTACCCAAACCCAGGTGCTGGGCCGCAACGGATTTTTCACCCACTGGAATCATTTGGCCATAGGTGTGGATTTCGCGGATTAGCGCCGCGCCTTGCAGCTCGGGCAAGAAGTTTGTTTCATTTTTGTTAGGCAACCGCAGCCGCAAAAAAGCCAGCAATTTATCTGGTTTAGCCAGTTCGTAAGATAAGAAGTATTCGGTACCGTCAGAAGCTGGGTATTTTTGAATTTTGAATTTTGAATTTTGAATTTTGAACTTGGTGTTTTTAATCTCCCGACAACGGATACAGCGGCATTTAGTTCGCGGGTCAGCGGCGAGGAGCTGGCGCAAATTAGAAATTTTATTACCGCCGACAATACTTTCGGCCGGAATGTCGCGGATTAGGCGAGTAATCCGGACATAGGGTGGGATGATTTTTTTGATCTTAACCAATAAATCGCGGAGTTGTTTATCACTATAAGGCTGGTATTTCCCTCGCTTATAAAGTTTAAAAAGCGGCGCGTCTTTGGTCACCACGCAGGGATAGATTTTGATTTGGTCGGGCTGGAAGTCTGGGCTAGTAAAAAGCTTTTTAAATACCGCCAAGTCTTTTGTCGGTGTTGACCCGGGCAGATTGGGCATCAAGTGATAAGTAATTTTAAAACCAGCTTGTTTAAAAAGTTTGGTGGCGGCGACTGTTTCTTTGACGCCGTGACCGCGGTGATTAAGTTTTAATATTTTGTCATCCAGATGCTGAACACCCAGCTCAACCCGAGTAGCGCCTAATTCTCGCCAGCGTCTGACTTCGGTTGGGTTGATATAGTCCGGCCGAGTTTCTAAAGTTAGGCCAATGCAGCGATGGAGTGCTTTTTCGTTCCATTCTTGGGCTTGAGCTAAAGTCTTGGCCGTTCGGCCATTAAAGGCGTCAAAACAGCGTTTGATAAACCAAGTTTGATAATTTTTGGGTAGGTAGCTCCAGGTGCCGCCCATGACGATTAGCTCGCACTTGTCAGTGTGGTGGCCGTTTTGTTTAAGCGCTTGGAGACGAACTTTAACCTGAGTATGGGGATCAAATTTAGTTAGCACCGCACGCATGACCGCTGGTTCGTTAGAAAGATAACTTTTGGGCATGCCTTTTTCGCCTGGACAATAGAGACAGTGGCCCGGGCAGGGGTAGGGTTTAGTTAAGACGGCAATGGGCGCCACGCCGGAAAGAGTGCGGACTTCCCGTTTTTTGAGCCAGCGAAGAATGAGCGGGTTGGTTTTATTTTTTTGGTTTTTTACCAATTGATGGTAAACTTTAAGTAGGGTTGTATTATCGGGTGCGGGTAGTCTCAAATGGTTGCAGATTTGCCGTTTTTGGCGATCAAAATCAAGGCGGTTGTCCGCCGGTTGCTTAAGCAAGTATTTGATGATAGCTAGGTGTGATTTATTCATATTTTATGGATCAACAAACCGTCCAACAAATTTTAACTCAAAACCGCCAAACTTACCAGCGGATTAGTTCTAAATTTTCTTCAACTCGGGATAAGCCTTGGGTAATAATGGATGTTTTGATTAAACAATATGTCCAAGCTGGTCAGCGAATTTTAGATGTTGGCTGTGGTAACGGCCGTTTGTTGAAATTATTAACTGATAAACCAATTGATTATGTTGGTATTGATAACAACCCGTTTTTTATTGAGACAGCAACTAGTGGCCAGCAGCCAGTGGCCAGTGCTCGGTTTATTGTTGACGACGTGCTTAACTTGGATAAGCAAAGCGAATTTGATCTGATTTTTTGTCTAGCCGTGCTTAATCATTTCCCGGGTCGGCAAACTCAATTAGCGGTTTTAAATAATTTAGTCAAAGCGCTTAAGCCCGGTGGTTATTTGCTTTTGACTAATTGGAACCTGTGGCAACTTTCTTTTGGCAAAAAAACTATCTGGCGCTACAAATTAGCTAATCGGCAGAGCCAGGCTAAGCAGTTTGGTTTTAAAGACGTGATGACTTATTTTAAGAATCCAGCTGGGGCTTGGCCGTTGTATTATTACGCGTTTACCTTGGGCGAGCTTAAGCAGCTGGCTAATAGCGTTGGTTTAGAAATCAAGCAGGCTTATTATGAGCGTGCGGGCCGCAAAGCGCATTGGTTTAATGCTCATAATTTAGTTTTAATTTGCCAAAAAAAGTAATATAATTGAAAGTGTTCTAGAACTTTAGAACACTTTCATCCTGAGTCCCGCTAACGGCAGGACGAAGGAACCAATTTGAGAGATAAGGATCTAAAAATATGGGCGCAAAAGGCTGGATGGAACACGGCCTGGGTTGCATAATTTTTGGCTTATTTCTAGCGATTGGCTTTGCTACTTGGCTAGTGTTCTGATACAATATATTCTCACTGTCATCCTGAGCGGAGCCCCGCCATAGGCGGGGCGCAGTCGAAGGATCTCTGTCTCGTCTACGCAACGATCTACTTTTTTATGACTAAAAAAGTAGCAAAAAAGTCCTGGGGCTCCTGAGGCGCGATTCGTTGTTCATTTACTTACGGATTAACCCGTCCCGCCCCTTGGGAAAGATCAAAGAGGCCGGGGCGGGACTTTGCGCCGCATTCGCCCCAGACCCCACCGGACTTAAAAAACGATGAAAACAAAAAAATAATGCAATTATCAAATTATCAAAATATCTATTTTTTAGGCATTAAGGGCGCCGGGATGACGGCTTTGGCCCAAGTGCTTAAAAAAATGGGCAAAAATGTTTGGGGCAGCGATATCCCCGAAGTTTTTTTTACTGATCAAGTATTAAAAAAGGCTAAGATTAAAGTTCTAACGCCGTTTAGCCCAAAACATATTAGTGACGATATTGATCTGTTGGTTTATTCCACCGGTTATACCGAGCAAAATGTTGAGTTTGGAGAAGCCAAAAAAAAGAAAATATCGATGATTAGTTATCCCGAGGCCCTGGGGTTATTATTCAAAAATCATTATGGTATTGCTGTTTGCGGCACTCATGGTAAAACCACGACCACAGCGTTGCTCGGTTTTGTCTTGCAGGAATTAGGTTTGGACCCAACGGTGATTGTCGGTAGTGACGTTCCTCAGCTGGGTGGCAGCGCTCGATTAGGCCAGAGTAAATATTTAGTTATTGAAGCTGACGAGTATCAGAATAAGTTGCAGTATTATACTCCACAGGCAATTATTTTAACTTCGGCTGATTGGGACCATCCAGATTATTTCAAAAACCAGACGGCCTATAGTCAGGTATTTGAAGATTTTGTCCGCCGGTTGCCGGCTAATGGTTTATTGGTCGCTTGGGGCGACGATTGCAAAGTTCGTGATATTATTACTGCTACCAAAGCCCGAGTAGTCACTTATGGCATTGAGCAGGACAACAACTATCATCTCAATCAATCAGTCGAGCTGCAATTGATTGGTCAACATAATCAATTAAATGCTGCCGCTGTGTTGGCCTTAACCGATCAATTGGGGTTGGATCAGAAAAAAGTCAGAGTGGCTCTAGCTAGGTTTAAAGGCACTAAGCGACGGTTCGAATTACTGGGTAAGAAAAAAGGCGTTGCGGTTTATGATGATTATGCTCATCATCCAGTGGAGATTGCTAAGACCTTAGCCGCGATGCGCGCCCATTTTGGGGGTCATAAAATTTGGGCGGTTTTTCAATCGCATACTTTTACCCGGACGATTGCCCTGTTTAAAGATTTTGGCCGCGCTTTTGGCGACGCTGATCAGGTAATGGTGCTGGATATTTTTTCTTCGGCGCGAGAGATACAGGGTAAAATAACAGCGGCGGATCTGGTTAAAGAAATTAATAAAAACTCTGCTAACGCTTTATATGTCGGTCATATTACCAAGACGGCGGCTTATTTAGCTAAAAAAGTTAAACCGGGTGATATTGTAGTTACTTTGGGCGCGGGAGAGAATTGGAAGGTGGGGGTGGAATTGTTGAAAAAAATATAATAGTATGCAGGTCTTAGTATGTAGTATGAGGGACTAAATGCCACCGTTTTGGGGAATTGGCCCTGTATACTGCATACCGACTCCTGCATACTCAAACAATCTATGTCTAAAACTTTAAATATTGATAATCTGCAAAAAAACGTATCCTTAGCCGCCTACACCACTTTTAAAATCGGCGGGCCAGCGCGATATTTTGTCATTGCCAAAACCAAAGAAGAGATTTACCAGGCCGTTAAAGCCGCCCGAGAAGCCGGGGTGGATTTTTTTATTCTGGGTGGTGGCAGCAATCTTTTGGTTAGTGACGCCGGTTACGATGGTCTAGTAATCAAAAATGAATATAAAGATCTGAAAATCACTGGTCAGATTGTGCGAGTTGGTTCGGGGGCAATCCTTAATTATTTGATTTTTCAAACCGTTGAACAGGGGTTAGCTGGTTTGGAAAATTTGGTTGGTATTCCCGGAACAATTGGTGGCGCTGTCCGCGGTAATGCTGGGGCTTATGGCGTTGAGACTGGTCGACTAGTGACAACGATTACCGCGACTGATGGTGTAGCTATGCGGCAGTTTAGTCAAGCCGATTGTAATTTTGGTTATCGGACTAGTTTATTTAAAGAGACTAATTGGGTGGCGCTCGAGATAGCTTTAGAATTATCTCAATCTGACCCCGCTGTCATTAGGCAGAAAATGCAATCAACTAATCAGGCCCGGCAAAGTAAGATTCCTTGGCAACAGCCATCGGCTGGTTCGGTGTTTAAAAATTTAGAAATCAAAGATTTGGATCTTAAACACCTCCAAGCTAAGTTGAGATTAACTGATGTGGAATTTAGCGAATTAACTAAGTATCAAAAAGTGGCGGCGGGCTATCTAATCGATTGGTTGGGGCTTAAAGGTTTTAGTATCGGCGGCGCTCAGATCTCGGAGCAGCACAGTAATTTTATTATTAACACTGGCCAAGCCACCGCTGACGATGTTATTAAATTAATCAGTTTTATTAAACAGCGAGTTCGTGCTAAAATAGGAGGCATAGCGTTGCAAGAAGAAATACAATATTTAGGTTTTTAAAATCATAAATAAAAAATATGAACATTATTATCAAGGGGACGAAAATCGACCTAACGCCGGAAGTTAAAGAGTACATTGAAGAAAAAATTACTGGCCTCGGGAAATATTTTGATAAAATTATTGAGGCTCGGGTGGAAGTTGGTCTAACTACAGCCCATCATCGCACCGGCTCCATCTATCGGGCCGAGATTAATTTGCGAGTGCCCGGGACATTGCTACGAGTGGAAAAAACCACTCAAAACCTTCTTAAGGCGATTGATAAGGCGGAGGACCACATGCGCGAGGAACTCAAGAGATATAAGGAGAAACTAAGAGGAGATAAATAAGTTAGATTAATAAAGCGAGAAAACAAGAAAACATACGCGCCTCGCTCCGCTCGGCGCTAAACAAAAAAAAGCATACGTTTTCTTGCTTTCTTGCTTTTTTGTGTTAGAATAGAGGCTACTTTGAATTTAGCTATTTATGTCATTTTTAACCAAAATTTTTGGTAATCCCAACACTAAAGAGGTCAGTCAGATTACTGATAATGTTGTTAATTCTGTTAACAGTTTAGAAGCAGCTTGGGCCAGATTAAGTGACCAGGAGCTCAAAAATAAAACTGTTGAATTTAAGGATCAGCTTAGCCAAGGTAAAACCCTGGATGATATTTTAGTTCCAGCTTTTGCTACGGTGCGCGAAGCCGCTAAGCGGGTGATTAATCAGCGGCATTTTGATGTCCAATTAATCGGCGGCTATGTTCTACACCATGGACAGATTGCCGAGATGAAAACTGGCGAAGGTAAAACTTTGACTTCAACTTTAGCTATTTATCTAAATGCTTTGGCGGGTAAAGGTATCCACGTGGTGACGGTTAATGATTATTTAGCCAAACGCGATGCGGCCTGGATGGGCCAGATTTATAGTTTTTTGGGTCTGACTATTGGCTGTCTGCAGAATCAAACCGTCTCTTATCTCTATGATCCAGAGAACCAATCCACTAATTTTTTAGATCGAATTAAGGTCTGCACTCGTCAGGAAGCTTATCGGGCCGACATTACTTATGGCACTAATAACGAATTTGGTTTTGATTATCTGCGCGACAACATGGTTATCCAAAAGCAGGATATGGTTCAGCGCGATTTGTATTACGCGATTGTTGATGAGATTGACTCCATTTTAATTGACGAGGCCCGGACGCCGTTGATCATTTCGGCGCCGGCTGAAGAGTCAACTGACCAGTACTACAGATTTGCCAAATTAGTGACTCAGCTTTTACCCACAGCCGATTATAATATTGATGAGAAGATGCGGGCAGCTACCTTGACCGAAGAAGGAATCACCAAGATGGAAAAGCTTCTGGGCGTGGATAATATTTATGTTGAAGGTGGGATGAGCACGGTTCATCATCTAGAGCAGGCTTTGCGAGCCTACACCTTGTTTAAACGCGATCGGGACTATGTGGTTAAAGACAGTGAGGTAATTATTGTTGACGAGTTTACTGGTCGGCTGATGCCGGGGCGACGCTATTCTGAAGGCTTGCACCAAGCGATTGAAGCTCAAGAAGGCGTAGAGATTAAGCGCGAAAGTCAGACTCTAGCTACCGTGACTTTTCAAAATTATTTTCGAATGTACCAAAAACTAGCTGGTATGACTGGTACGGCGGCGACTGAAGCTGAAGAGTTTAACAAAATTTATAATCTGGACGTGGTTGATATTCCGACTAATAAGCCGATGGTTCGCCAAGATCTTAATGATCAGATCTATCGTAGCGAGGTTGGTAAATTTAAAGCGGTCGCCGGGGAAGTTAAGCGGATCCACGATATTGGCCAGCCGATTTTGATTGGTACAATTTCGATTGAAAAAAATGAGGTTTTGGCCGAGTTACTTGAACGCGAAGGTGTGCCCCACCAAGTTCTAAATGCTAAACACCACGAAAAAGAAGCACAAATTATTGCCGATGCCGGTAAACTGGGCGCGGTGACGCTAGCCACTAACATGGCTGGCCGCGGGGTGG
>JBAZLA010000012.1:0-9254 GCA_041650515.1 Patescibacteria group bacterium | reverse complement strand
TCTTGGCGTAATCGCCGCAGTTTTAGCTTGTTTTGTGGTTTTGTTTGTCCAACAGAAGCTATTTACTCGGCCTCCAAGTGAGAGCTACCATTCAGCGCAGATTGGTCAGGCGGCAATCAATGTGGAAATTGCCCAAAATTCAACCGAGCAAGCTAAAGGGCTCAGCGGTCGGCTGGATCTAGCCGCTAATCAGGGCATGCTTTTTACTTATCCGGATTATCAAGTACGTTATTTTTGGATGTTGGGCATGAATTTTCCGATCGATATTATTTGGCTTAAAGATAACCAGATTGTTGGCTTTGCCCAGGCCGTACCAGCGCCAGTGCTGGCCGGAGACCTTCCTCAGGTTGATTCGAAGGTGCCGGTTAATGCAGTGTTGGAAACTAAGGCTGGCTTTGTTAATCAAAATCAGCTTCAAATTGGTGATCAGTTTAGACTATTGGCTGATTAGAATATTGGTTCTAGGGTCTAAAGTCGACATTTGACAGGTTTGCTTTAATCGTTTATACTACGCCCATATGAAAATTGCAGTAATCAAAACCGGCGGTAAACAATACACCGTCGCTGAAAAAAATAAGATCAAAATTGAGAAGCTAGCCGGTGAAGTTGGCCAGTCAATAGATTTTAAAGAGGTTTTACTTTTAGCCGATGGTGCTCAGATTAAAGTTGGTCAGCCCCATGTCAGTGGTATTAAAGTGACTGGTAAAATTTTAAAGCAAGCTCGAGATAAGAAAATTTTAGTCGTTAAATATAAAAACAAAACTCGCTATCGTCGCAATGTTGGTCACCGGCAAACATTTACGGAAGTTGAGATAGAAAAAATTGCTTAAGCTAAAATGCTCCCGAATGGGGGCTTTTTTGTAATTGTTATTTACTTCGATCGGGAGACGAAGTAAGTTTTTGCTGTCATCCCGACCCCTTCGCTGCGCTCAGGGTAAACCTCGAACGGAGGGATCCCTTTCCCGTCTACGAAGCTTTGTTACTTTTTTGAAGCCAAAAAAGTAACAAAAAAGCTCTGGGGCTCCTGAGGCGCGATTCATTGTTCATCCTCAGTTTGTCTTACCCGTCCCGCCCCTCGGTGTAATCAAAAAAGGCCGGGGCGGGACTTGGCGCCGCATTCGCCCCAGACCCCAATTAAGTTTATAACTTTGGTAGATTAAACTCAAAAGCGGTCCGCCGAATTGGCAGACCGTTATATTAGTCAGAATTTATATTTCTCTCCGGCCTTCGAGTGCGCTGGAGAGGGTGATCTCGTCCGCGTAAGCTAAGTCGCTACCCATTGATAAGCCGCGCGCTAGCCTGGTAGTTTTGAATTTTAATGGTTTGAGGACTTTATTAAGGTAGAGAATAGTTGATTCGCCCTCGATGTCTGGGCTAAAGGCTAAGATTACTTCTTTAATCTGGGGTTGCTGTTTAAGTCGATTAACGAGTTTATCAATCATCGGACTATTTTCGTTACCTAGATCAATAGTGTCACCTAAGACGTGATACAGCCCATTATATTGGCCAGTGCTCTCAATAACGGCTAAGTCAGTAGTTTGAGCCACGACACAGACTACGCTCTGGTCTCTTTTAGGATTAGAACAAATATAGCAAGGTGATTTTTCGGAAAAAGTTTGACAAATTTGGCAAGTGACAACCTGGGATTTTAGTTTAGCTAAGGCGCTGGTTAGATTATCAATATTGCCTTGGTGTCTAAGTAAATATAAAACAAACCGTTCAGCGGTTTTGGGACCAATTGTCGGCAGCATTGAGAATTCTTCAATCAACCGTTGCATGGTTGGCGGGTATTTGGCCATATTTTAGGTATACAGTATGAAGTATAGAGTATAAAGGGAATTTTTTCCTCTATACTTTATACCCTATACTGTATACTGGATTTACATTCCGGGAAAGTTGAAGCCGCCCATTGATTGCATTGTTTGGGCCATGAGGCGCTTGACCTTATCGTTGGCTTCTTTAAAAAGCGGTGGGATGATTTTTTCTAATTCCGCTGGGGTTAATTTTGGATTAATGGTTAATGATCTAATCTCTTGATTACCATCAAGCACCAGGGTCACGCCGGATTTTTCCACGGTGACGGACTGTTGGCTGAGAGAATTTTGGAGTGTTTTGGCCTGATCACGGAGGTCTTTAAATTGTTTGATCTTATTAAACATAATTTTATTTTGTTATTAGTGTATCATTTTCTTTTTGTTTGAGAAAGTCTTGAAATAAGCCCGGTTGGTTAGCTAGTTGGTCAAAAGTACCTGTTTGCACTATTTTACCTTTGTCCATGACTAATATTTGGTTGGTATTCTTGAGAGTGGTTAACCGATGAGCAATAGTAATGATGGTGGAATTTTTAAAATATTTTTCGAGATGTTGTTGAATGGTGACTTCATTTATATTGTCTAGAGCCGAGGTCGCTTCATCAAAGATCAAAATTTTTGGTGATTTTAAAATTATTCTAGCGATCGCCAATCTCTGCTTTTGGCCGCCGCTGAGATTGTTGCCATTTTCAGTTATATAACCCAATAAACCACCCAGTGATTCATTTATTTCTTCATATATATTAGCCATTTTAGCGGCTAGAATAACTTCTTCATCGGTAATATTTTGTCTCTGACAACCGTAAATGATATTTTCTTTGACAGTTCCGGAGAAAATGTAGGTTTTTTGTGGTACGTAGGCAATCTCTGAGGCTATCTCTTCTCGGCTAAGAGAGCTGAGGTTTACGCCGAAGATTTTTATTGTGCCGGAGTAGCCGTGGATCAGCCGCAGGAGTATTTTTATTAAAGTAGATTTACCGCAGCCCGAAGTGCCAACAATACCCACTTTTTCCCCCTGATTAATGGTTAGATTAATGTTATTTAAAATATTCTGGTTGTTTTTGTTAGGGTAATAGAAACTAAGCTGTTCAATTTTAATAATTTCATTTTCATTTAAATTGGGGGCAACTTGGGGGGATGCTATCTCATAGGAACTGTCTAGCGGTTGGTTTATTAAGCCGTATAGGTCGTTGACTCTGATAGAACTTTCATGCGCTTCATCAAGTATGCGGTGGATCTCTCGCAATGGTCCGGTGATGCTTAAAAATAAAATGGAATAGACTAGAATATCGCCTCGGCTAATTAATCCTTGAGCGGAGAAAAAAATTGACAGGCTGATAACTATGATGTAAAAAAATCCTTCATTAAGATATTTACCCGCATCGAACAACGCCATAGATATATGATGTTTGATCTCCTTTTTTCTCAAATTTTCTGCGACTTGTTCTACCCTTAGTGTTTCATAGTCATTAGTATCGAGCGCTCTAACCGTTTCTATCCCGCTAAGCATTTCTACTACTCGGCCGTCAATTTCTTCTTTGCCTCGTAATAATGAGATCCGAATGCCCTTTTGCGATGAAATTTGTTTGATAATAATTAAGAGACCGGCCGGAACGACTAAAATCATAATCCCAGCCAGCAGAGGTTTGCGATAGAAGGCGATAGCCAGAGCCGCTAAGGCGCTAAAAAATATTGGAAAAAAATCAAGGAAGCCAAGTTTAATAATTTTAACTAGCCCTTGGATCGATCTGAATATTCTACCGTGGAGCGAGCCAATTTGCTGTTGGTTAATTGAGGCTAGCTCGGTTTTTAGTAGGTGAGAGATGACGTTAACAGTTTGTTTTTTTTCGGCTTGAGTGGCAACATTCTCGACTAAATATTTTCTTAAAACTGTCAGGGCTTCGCGAATGAGTATGATGATAATAATGGAAATGATGAATGGTAGGGCGTAGCTGAATTTGATTGCGGTGGTGGTTATTAATTTATCTACTAATTGACCCAGGATGACAGCTGGTAGATTAGTTAATATACCAGTAACAATCATGATGCCCGAAGCGACTATTAGCAATTTTTTTTCTGGTTGATGTATAAGATGTAAGGTTCGTCTTAAGCCAGTGGTTATTTCCAATAATTCTTTGTTCATATTTAAACCTTTAGCTATTATCTATTCTATTGGATTTTGGCTTAATTTAATTATTCTTTAGGCAGCTGGTTCTTCGTTAAACTCTTGATCTAAATTCTTAAAGCTGACGCGCTGTTCATCAAAAAAGAGCTTAACCACGCCAGTCGGGCCGTTACGATGTTTGGCAATATGAATTTCGGCAACGTGTTTTTCATCTTCGGGTACATCAAAGCGAGTGCGGTCCATGGCTTTACGGTAGATAAACATGACCACGTCGGCGTCTTGTTCAATTGAGCCAGATTCGCGCAGGTCGGCCAATTTGGGAATGGCTGGCGAACGAGATTCGACGGCCCGGGAAAGCTGTGATAGCGCGACGACCGGAATATTTAATTCACGAGCCAAAGCTTTGAGCGAACGGGTGATCTCGGCAATCTCGAGCACGCGGTTTTCAATCCCCGAGCGGCTGTCCATTAGTTGGAGATAGTCAACAATAATTAGACCTAGACCGTGTTCCATCTGCAGTCGGCGCGCTTTAGTGCGGATTTCCATAACATTAGCGGTGGCTGAGTCATCAATGTAGATTGGCGCTTCGGACAAGATACCCATAGCTTGGCCGATTTTGGGAAAATCATCATCCTCCTCGCGGTCGGAAAGGCGGCCAGTACGCATCCGCCACATATCAACGCCAGCTTGAGCACAGAGTAGACGGTCCACCAGTTGTTCTTTACCCATTTCCAAAGAGAAAAGACCAACCGGAATTTTACTCTCGACAGCAACATGGCGAGCAAAATCCAAGGCTAAGCTAGTTTTACCAACGGACGGCCGGGCGGCAACAATGACCAGATCTGATTTTTGTAAGCCCGCCAAAATATTATCCAAAGCGCGAAAGCCAGTCGGGATACCGCGAAGCTTGCCTTTTTCGCGATGGAGCTCATCGATCCGCTCAAAAGCTTCGGCGAGGACATTTTTGATTGGCGTAAACGCCTGTTTGAGCATTTTTTGAGAAACACCAAAAAGTTTTTGTTCGGAGCGATCAAGAATATCTAATACTTCTTCGGTCTCGGCATAACCCATTTGGGTGATCTCCATCGAGGCTTCAATCAAACGACGCAGCGTCGCTTTTTTGGCGACAATTTTGGCATAATGGATAACATTACTGGCCGTCGGAACCGCATTGGTTAGACTAGCCAGATAGCTGCGGCCGCCCATTTTTTCTAGCATGTTAGTCTCTTCCAAACGGTTAGTCAGAGACAGCACATCAATCGGTTCACGTTTTTCGTAGAGATAAAGCATGGTTTCAAAAAGCAGGCGGTGGGCTTCTTTGTAGAAGTCGCTGGGCGTAACAATATCAGAAATTTTGATGATGGCGTCTTTATCAATCAAAAGCGAGCCGAGCAGCGATTGTTCAGCTTCGATATTTTGGGGCGGTACCCTCATGATTGATTCATCAGCCATATTTTTTGGTCTTTATATTTTAGCTTAGTTGGCTAGCAAAATCAACTTGCAGGTTGTAAACAATTTATCCCCGCGGCTGTTGTTTTAAGCCAAAATTAAGGTTAGAAAAAGGACGGTGGATTTGGTATAATTAGTATGCAGGGAATAGTATGCAGTATGTAGGGATTGTCCTCCACGAACGGCGGCGTCTAATCCCTATATACTGCATACTACATACTGTATACTTACTATGTCCCTCGAACTCTATAATAAAAAAAGAAAGTTTGATCAGACTAAAGAACCAAAGGGCACGGTCAAAAAAAGTTCCACTAATCGTTTTGTCGTGCAGGAACATCAGGCAAGCCACTTGCATTATGATTTTCGGTTGGCGATGGCTGGCGTGCTGAAGTCTTGGGCTTTGCCTAAAGGTATGCCACTCAAATCCGGTGAGCGGCGGCTAGCGGTGCAGACCGAGGATCACCCGGTTGATTATCTTGATTTTGCGGGTGTTATTCCATCAGGTAACTATGGGGCGGGAACGGTGAAAATTTGGGATAAGGGAAAGTACGAAATTCAAAAAAACCAGAAACCTGTCTCGAGCGGAGTCGAGAGAACAAAAAAACAAGAAAACAAAATCTCAGAACTAGTTTTTGAACTGGTCGGGAAGAAACTAAAGGGACGATATGCGCTGATTAAACCCAAGGAGGGTAAATTTGGTCCAAAGGCTTGGTTGTTATTAAAACTTAAAGAATAATATTATGTATTTAATCCAAGTGGTGTGCAAAAATTCGGCGGAGGCTAAAAACATTAGCAGTCGGTTGATCAAAGAACATTTGGCCGCTTGTGTTAATTTTTGGCCAATCGAATCAATTTATCATTGGCAAGGTAAGGTGGCGCGGGATAAGGAGATAGTTTTATTGATTAAGACGCGCAAGAAGCACTATGGAGCAATTGAAAAATTAATCAAACAAATTCATTCCTACAAAATGCCAGCCATTTTTGGTTGGCCAGCGACAGCGGTGGAGGAACGGTATTGGGTGTGGCTAAAAAAGGCGGTGGAATAGCTCTTTTTACTGTCATCCTGAATCCCGCCAACAGCGGGATGAAGGATCCCTTTCCCGTCCAAGAATAAAATAATAATTATTAGAATTATCAGCAAACTGATGAGAGGAAATAGATTATTGCCTGTTCGGCAAATAATTGGTCCAGATTAAACAATTTGTTTAATAGAAGGGAAAGGGATCCTTCGCTGCGCTCAGGATGACGCTTTAGAAAACCCACGATCTCTTGCGGGTTTTTTGGTTTTTGGCTAGGATAGGAATTAAGGAGGAAAATAAATTGCGGGAAAGAAAAAAAGAAAAGCCCTGCGGCTTACGTCGTCGGGGCACTCGGGCCTGCATCGGTCGGCATATCCGGGGGCAATGTCCTTCGGAAGCATGTTGGAACAAAATCAAGACCGACCGCCCGCGCGGTCATCACTGAGGAGGTTGAAGTGGCCAAAAAAGATACAACTCCTTGTGGGTTGACGTGGAATAGTAAGGAATGTTCTCGGAGAAAGAAGGATAGGCTTTGTCCGAGTGTTCAATGCCGCAACGGCCAGTTGCAACGACGTCGCGAGCAGAAAGGTGACGGCGACCGCAGTTGCCGTACCGATCGTTCGGCGCAAGCGCGCTAGGGAAATCATTTAGGAGGACGGGGACAATGTGTTCCCTTTTTTTATTAATCAAAAGTAGGGACAGGTCTAGACCTGTCCCTACGATGTTTATATTTTTGACTATGGTATTAATATTCCAGCTCGGGGTAGAGGGGAAAGCGGTTGGTTAATTCTTTAACCGCCCGGTGGACTTCGTCTTTAACTGCTTGGTTATCAATATTAGTCAAAACTTTATCAATCAGACCGGCAATGGTTTTCATTTCGGCTTCTTTCATACCGCGGGTGGTTAGGGCGGGCGTACCTAGGCGGATACCACTAGGATCCATGGGCGAGCGGGGATCATCAGGAATCATGTTTTTATTAACCGTGATGCCGGCTTCATCTAGAGCAATCTGGGCTTGTTTGCCGCCAACGCCTTTGGGCGTGACATCCATTAGCAGCAGGTGATTATCCGTGCCGCCAAAGCAAAGCTTATAGCCCAGGGCCAAAAATTCGGTTTCTAAGACTTTGGCATTGGTTTTAATTTGTTTAGCATATTCTTTAAACTCGGGTGTCAGGGCCTCGGCAAAAGCAATGGCTTTACCCGCAATATTATTTTCGTGCGGACCGCCTTGGAAACCAGGGAAGACGGCTTTGTCGATTTTTTCGGCGTGGATCTGTTTACACATAATCATGCCGCCGCGTGGACCGCGCAGAGTTTTGTGAGTGGTGGTCGTCACGACATCAAAAATCGGCACCGGGTTATTCATCTGCCCGGCGGCAATCAGGCCGGCAATGTGGGCGATATCCGCCATGGTTAGCGCGCCAACTTCATCCGCAATTTCTTTAATCTTGGCGTATTCGATCTCGCGGGAATAAGCGCTGTAGCCCACCAAAATCATTTTGGGCTGGTGCTCTAGAGCCATTTGGCGCAGATTATCCAGGTCGATTTTACCTTCGGCATTAGTTTTGTAGCGGACAAAATTAAAAATTTTGGCCATAAAGGTCACGGGGTGGCCGTGAGTCAGATGACCGCCGTGCGAGAGGTCCATACCGAGGATTGTGTCGCCGGGCTGGAGCAGACCAAGATAAACGGCAATATTAGCCGGCGCGCCAGAGAGCGGCTGGACATTAACGTGCTCGGCCAGAAAAAGTTGTTTAGCCCGGTCAATGGCCAGTTGTTCCACGTCATCAATAAACTGACAACCGCCGTAATACCGTTTGCCTGGATAGCCTTCGGAATATTTGTTAGTCAGCACCGAGCCCAGGGCTTCGAGCACCGGAATGGAAACAAAGTTTTCGGAGGGGATCATTTCTAGTCCTTCGCGCTGGCGGCGCAATTCATTAACAATGGCTTGAGCGACTTTAGGATCGGCGGCGGCCAGAAATTTCATAAGTTTTAATTTTAAAATTAAATTATAAAAACATCTTTATTTTACTTGATTTGGATGTAGCAGTCAAAGGTTAACCTTTGCGAATTACGAATTCGTACCTGTCTAGCGGCGGGTGGGCGAATATACGAATTACGAATGTCATCCCGACCGAACCCCCGATTTATCGGGGGTGAGTGGAGGGATCTAAAAGAATATTTCTTTGAATTTGGCAGTTTAAGTGGGAGTTTGTTTTAGATCCCTCCACTTCGCTGCCGACACACAGGTCGGCAGCTACGGTCGGGATGACATTGGGGCCATTCGTATCTCATAGAATTCGTAATTGAGTCTGTCCTGAGTCCTTTAACTTCACTCAGGGCAGGCTCCTTCGACTTCGCTCAGGGTAGGCTCTATAAAGCAATCTGGTGGATTATTCAGGAGATTGCTTCGTCGCTCCGCCAGTTGGCGGAGCTCCTCGCAATGATAGGGGTATAAAAAAAACGGGCACCAGATCACGGCTCTGCTGCCAGCTTGCTGATGAGTCAAGTTGTGACAACAGTTGTCCATGTCTAGCACCCGGCTCTCCTTGATGTTTAGTCAATGTTGTTCCCACCAGCGTGGGATACTTGGGAGAGCTTCGAACTCGTTGAGTTCAAAGATGCAAAATCAATGTTGTTTTACGGAGTGTGGTCAGCGTCCTAGTTAGGTCGCTGCCTTGTTGTGAGAGTAGTCGCTTCAGCCTTGCTGGCTGTCGGGCTTGCCCTTGCCGTCGCCTTCGATCACGACTTCGACCTCGGGCGCGGTCTCGGGAGCGACTTCGGGCGCGACTTCCGGTGCGACCTCGGGCGCGGTCTCGGGAGCGACTTCGGGCGCGACTTCCGGTG
>JBAZLA010000011.1:0-10831 GCA_041650515.1 Patescibacteria group bacterium | reverse complement strand
AATGATAATCCATCAATTATGTTTGTGGCTCGTAGCGGTCTTGGCGACGCTGAAGCCAATATCACTTTTGTAACTTCCACTAACCAATTAGAATTTAGAGATGCGACTCATTACTATTTTAGAAACGGTAGCCTTGGAATAAATACTGAAAATCCCCTAGATCCTTATAAATTATTAGTCACCGGTGACAGTTACTTTAATGGCAATGTTACTACCACCGGCAGTTTATGGGTTTCCGATATTGCGACTTTGGCCACTACCACCATGGTATTTGATGATGTTGGTACTGGCATAGAATTTAAGTCTTTTGATATAGGAGGAGGAAATTATTTACCACAGATTTATTTCAATTCACCTGGGTTTGAAGATAAGCACGATGGCGTTATTTCTGACGGTCTTTTAATTTATAATACTAATCCTGATAGTCAGGCAACGATTTTATTAACTAGTATTGATGCTATTGGTGGCGATAGTGTCAATATTAAATTGGCAACGACTACTCACGAAATGCAATTTACCAATGGTCGTCTTTATACTTTTGATGCCACTACCACTTTTAATTTTGGTGAAAACGTTGCTATGACAATTGGCACTTTAAATAATGCTTACGGCGAATGGCCCTTGATTAGCTTTACTGATAAAGTTGGCTCCTGGGGCGGAGAAACAGCCGGCTATTTTTCGGATGCTTTGGGTATTTATAGTAATAATATTGATCCTGGATTCTCTTTGTCAAGTGATAATTTGACTAACTCTATAACTTTGAATACTTCTACCCATAAACTGGCATTCATTTTTTCTCAAAGTTATCCTGATAATGGCTATACTTTTGATACTAACGTTGGTATTGCTACAACCACGCCATTCGCCAGCTTGGTCGTTGAAGGCAATATCTTTACTACTGGTACAGCCGCCTTTAATGTTGACCGGAATGTATATGATCTCTTCACTACGCTTTATGATTCTGGTCTTTTGGCTATGGGTAATACTGTAGGAGTGGGTGGGGAATTGAAAGATTTTTCAGCCGGTGGTAACTTAGGTTATGCTTCTACAACCGAAACTGATAGCCGGAATATAGGTGTTTATGGTTATGTTAATGATATTGCTAGTAATAATTATGCCGGCTATCTTGAGGGGAATTTATATGTTGAAGGCAATACTACCACCACTGGCAGATTAGTGGTCAGCAGCAGTGATCCAACCATGGATAACTATAAGCTATATGTTTATAACCAAACTGGTTATGGCATTTATAGTGGCAGCCAATCAGGCTATGGTGCAGAACTTT
This sequence comes from Patescibacteria group bacterium, assembly GCA_041650515.1. Taxonomy (GTDB): domain Bacteria; phylum Patescibacteriota; class Patescibacteriia; order JACRDY01; family JACRDY01; genus JBAZLA01. Next base: position 9,546 of record JBAZLA010000011.1, on the reverse strand, counting down.
ACAGCCAAACTGGTTATGGCGCTTATATCCATTCCCAATCCGGCTATGGTTTAGTGGTCAGATCTGATTCTGGTACCTATGGTCTCTCTGTTAACAATGGCCAAACCTATTTGGAAAACAGTGGCACTTATACCTTAAGGGCTGTAAGTTCAATGGCAATGGGCGGCTATGCTGGTTATTTCCAGTCCAGTAGTCTGGGCGGAGCTGCTTTATATGCTACCAATTCAAACGCTGGCGGTTATGCCTTGCAGGTTTCGGGTAGTTCTTATCTTACTGGTAACGCCACCACTACCGGTTCCTTACAGGTACAAGATATTGCTACCCTGGCTACGACTACGATGAAATTTGACAGCTATATTGGTAGCAATACAATGAATTGGAAAGTAGAAGATGCTGTTATTGGTTCATATCATTTTCCTGTCTTAAGAGCTAATAATCCGGATATGGAAGGAATATTTGGCTCACCTTACATTGGGGCGATGAGGGGCGGCTTGTATTTGGTTGAAGCTCCAGATTTAGCCGGTCAGAATGGCTTTCCTAATTTAACATTTGTTTCTGACGATATAACGTCTAATGCCAATATTAGATTTGCTACTAACACTGATACTTTGCAATTCAGGGAAGCATCAGGCGGTTACACTTTTGACAGTAATGTTTTAATTTCTGGTAATGCCACCACTACCAATTTAACTGTAACCAGTTTAGAAACAGAAACTAATACCACGGTATATGTTGATGCTAATGGTCGGTTCACTAAAGCCTCGTCTTCAAGAAGATATAAGGATGAAATTAATTATCAAGGGGTTAATGGTGATTTAGTTTATCAACTCCAACCAGCTTCGTTTAAAGAAAAGAGTAACGGCAAAGAATATATCGGCTTTATTGCTGAAGATGTGGCTTTGGTTGAACCCCGGTTAGTAATTTATGATCAGCAGGGCCGGCCGGAAGCTTTGCATTATGAACAATTTACCGCTTTACTGGCCAAAGCTTTGCAAGACCAAAAAGCCAGCCTTGACCAATTGACTGACCAACTCAACTTGCTTGAGCAGACAACAAATAATTCCGCCGAGGCTGGTTCGCTTTTGCCCGCTTTAACCGTGACTAATTCTAATTTGGAACTTCAGACCTTGACGGTTCAGCAGTCGGCCACTTTCTACGGCACAATCTATGTTCGAGGCGATGCGGAGTTTGAACATAAGGTTGTCTTTAAAAATGACATTGAAGTTCAAGGCAAGATTTATGCTTCGTCCGATCAAGCCGGTACTGCTACCATTGCTACTGATGCCACTTCAACCGAAATTACTTTTGCCCAAGAATATCAAGTGGTACCAAAAGTTGTCGCTACGGCTAGATTGCCATTAGCTTTAGGAATAATTGATCAAACGACCAAAGGGTTTAAGGTTTATTTAGATGCCACCTCAAGTCAAGATATTATTTTTGATTGGATTGCCTTACCGGTTAAGTCCGGAAATAATCCAAGCCACGCCGTAACTAATCAGGAAACTGCCGGCTTGCTTGGTTGCACTGATCAAGCCGCTACCAATTATAATCCATATGCCAATCAAAATGATGGTTCCTGCCAATATCCTCAAGCTAGTAATCCGCCAATACCAACTGAAGCGCCGACTCCGCCCGAAAACCCGGTGGCGGCTGATGAGCCATTAGCCATTGAATTGCCAATTGTCGTGACCGGTTGTACTGATTCGGCGGCAACCAATTATAACGCCAGCGCCACTCAAGACGACGGCTCTTGCCAATACCCGCCGACACCTGAAATAACTGAAACGCCACCTTCCCCGGAAGACACCACTGGTGGAGTTGGTGGCTCGGACGAAGAGTGGACATTAGTTAATTAGCAGTAAGCTTATTTGTTATTAAATCAAAAATTTAGGTATAATTTCTAGTTTGACTTATTTCCTCCTCTTTCACCAATGGAGAGGGAGCCTAAGCAGGTCGCAATTATAAAGTTTCCCCTCCCCCCCCCTTGTGGGGGAGGGCTAGGGAGAGGGGGAAAGTATTTCTATGAGAAAGAAATTAACAACCTTGGCCAGAAATTTAAGAAAAAATTCAACATCCCAAGAAAGTAAATTATGGTATTTATTAAGAAGCAAAAATTTTTCTGACAATAAATTCCGCCGTCAGTATCCAATTGGTGATTATATAGTTGACTTTTGCTGTCCAGCCAGTAAACTGATAATTGAATTGGATGGTGGTGGCCATAATAAAAATGATCAAATTTTAAAAGATAATAAACGAGATCAATATTTAAAAAGTCAGGGGTTTAAAATCTTAAGAGTTTGGAATAATGAAATTGACAAAAATTTAGATGGCGTCGCTAATGAAATTTATTACCATCTAAAAAATTAATTTTTGACTTATTCCCCCTCTCCCGCTAAAGTATAGCCTGGTCCCTCTCCCACCAAGGGAGAGGGAAGCTAATCCTTATCCAGGAGGAGGGAGTCTAAGCAAGATGCAATTATAAAGTTTTCCCTCCCCCCCTTGTGGGGGAGGGCTAGGGAGAGGGGAAAGCAATGTTATGAGTAAAAAAGATCAAAGTATAATTTTAGGAATCGAAAGTTCCTGTGACCCCGCCCAAGGCCCGAAAAGTTTTAGATAGAATTTTGTTTCCAACCTCGGAATCGCCTCTTGCCTTCGTCCCATGGATTTTGGCGGGCGAGTCGGCTTACTTTTATTTAATTTAATTTTTAACAAAAGGCCTTAGGCGGGGCGAGATGAAGCGTTGGTATTATTTTTATGAGTAGACAAAGACACAATATAATTTTAGGAATCGAAAGCTCCTGTGACGAAACAGCGGCGGCAATTGTTAAAGTTAGCGGCGGTAAATTTGCTATTCTTTCCAATGTTGTTTTATCCCAAATTAAAATCCATCAAAAATACGGTGGGGTGGTACCCGAAGTAGCTGCCAGAAATCATTTGAAAGATATCTTGCCGGTAGTTTCTCAAAGTTTTAGCCAGGCCAAAATTAAACCCAGTCAAATAGATAAAATTGCCGTTACCGTTGGTCCGGGTTTAATTACCTCGCTTTTAGTTGGTATGCAAACCGCTAAAACTTTAGCTTACGTTTGGCAAAAACCAATTTGTCCGATTAATCATTTAAAGGCTCATTTGTACGCTAATTGGTTAAACAATCAATCAATTAAATTCCCGGCCATCTGCCTTTTGGTTTCCGGCGGTCATACCGAAATAATTTTATTAAAAAGTCCGACTCAGTTTAAAAAAGTTGGTCAAACTTTGGATGATGCTGCCGGTGAAGCTTTTGATAAAACCGCTGCCCTTTTAGGCATTGGTTATCCGGGCGGACCAATTATTTCGCGCTTGGCCAAAAAAGGTAATCCTAAAGCTTTTGCCTTTGCCCGACCAATGATTAATTCTAACGATTTCAATTTTAGTTTTTCTGGTTTAAAAACTTCTATCCTCTATACTGTTCAAAAACTCAAAACCAAAAATCCTAAACTTCTAGCCGATTTATCTGCTTCGTTTCAGCAAGCTGCCGTTGATGTTTTAGTCAGTAAAACTTTTAAGGCCGCAAAATTTTATAAAGTAAAAACCGTAATGCTTTGTGGCGGCGTGGCCGCCAATGAATTGCTTCGGCAAACCTACAAGCTACAAGCTACCCGCTACAAGCTAAATTTCCTAATGCCCGATATTTCTTTGTGTACTGATAACGCCGTGATGTCTGCCGTGGCTGGCTATTTTACCAAACCAATTGCTTATCAAAAATTGAAAGTTGATCCGAATTTAGAGATATAAAAAAAGAGGCAGAATCAATCAATTATTCAATAAGGATAACAATTGGTTATGCCCCAATATTTGGCTTAGGATTACTGTCCCATTTTGCACCAGCAACACTTGGCCAGATCATTGCCGTGACTACTACAAAGAGCGGGTTTTGCCGTAATACCAAGAGATTTTTCCATTATGCACTTGCCACAAGTTTGCGGGTTGTTGCCATGGTGGCACTTTGTTGGCAGCCCCAAGTCTTTAGGATCACTGCCGTTGCTTAGCAGCATTTTGCACCAAAGGCAGTCGTCCGGATTATTACCGTGAAGCTTACATTTGGCTGGTGGAACTCCGATTTGGTTTGACATGGGTACTTCCCTCCAGTTAAACTTTTATTACCCTTAAACGCTTCAGATAAATTTAGCATAATTTTATTTATCATGTCAATTTCAAAAGTTTACCAAACCAAATCAGTCAAACAAACCTTTAATCTCGGCAAGTCACTGGCAAAAAAAATCACCAGTGGCCAAGTTTTGGCGCTCTTTGGCAATTTGGGTGCGGGCAAAACAGTTTTGGCTAAAGGTATTGCCGCTGGTTTGGGAGTAAAGAAAATTATTACCAGCCCGACTTTTATTTTGATGAAAATCTATAATTTTCAGTCAACCGTCAACCGTCAACCGTCAACCGGTTTGGTTAACCGTCGGCGGTCATCGGTGAACAAGTTAATTCACATTGATTGTTATCGGATCAAAGATTTTAGGGAGGTTGAAGCCATTGGTGCTTTGGAATATTTTGCTCGGCCCGATTCGGTGGTGGTAATTGAATGGGCCGAAAAGATTAAACCGCTTTTACCAAAAAATGTACTTAAGATAAAGATTAGTTTAAAGAAAAATAATAATCGAGAAATTGTTGTTGGTTAATTTTTTAAAATTTAAACCCGGGCTTGAATGGGTTATTGACAACGAGCGGGGATTTGCTAAAATTAAATTAGCGAATAGGCCGTCCAAAAATTTAGCGCCGTCGCTAAAAACCGTTTAAACTCGCTGCTTGAAAAAAATTTGCAAAAAACATTAGAGAAAAATAAATTTTTGGCAAAAATGAGTTAGCGCCGTCGCTACTCAGCGCCGTCGGCATAAGTTGTGGATAAGCCGACTCAGAAACCTCTCACCAGAGTCTTAGAGCTTTTCGCGCTATGTTGAGCCTATGACTCTGGTGAGAGGTTTTTAGCTTATTAGGATCTTTTGCGATATAATTATGATATGAATTATTATCAAGCCAAAACCGATAAAGATTTTTCCTACATTGCTGCTTTATTTAACCCGCAAAATAATCAGTACATGTGGTCAAAACAGCAAACCCCCAATCAGGTAAAACAAACCAGCGGCAAAAATCGGCATCATTATATCTTAACCCTAGACGGTAAACCAATCGGTTGGTTTAATTTACGCTGGCCCTCGGACCGGCGCGAAGCTTTGACGGGTATGATTATTGATAAACCTTACCAGGGCAAAGGCTATGGCAAGCAAGCAATGGAGTTTGTAGTTGCCGAAGCTAAAAAATTGAGAATAAAAAAATTGCGCCTAGAGGTGTTTTTAGAAAATAAGCGGGCAATTAATCTTTACCAAAAAGCAGGTTTTATCATCACCGATCGGTTGTTGGCAATGGAAAAGAAGCTTTAGCTGCTATTGACAACTTTTTTAGGAGTGATAAAATGAAAGTAGGAAAATTAAATCAATCAACCCGCCTTCGCCTTAGGGTTACGGCGAGGTCAACATAGCGCCACATTTTTTGGCGTTTTTAGTTTTTAAGCACGAAATCCGAAACCCTAAATTCTAAACAAATCACAATGGATCAAATTATAAATTTTAAACGGTATGACTTGGAAGAAAGATCGTTAAAATTTGCCAAGCAAACAAGATCTTTGGTGAAAAGTTTGCCTAAGTCTATCAATAACTTTGAAGATGGCAAACAACTAATCAGGTCTTCTGGGTCGGTTGGCGCTAATTACATTGAAGCTAATGAATCTTTGAGTAAAAAAGATTTTATCATGCGAGTTAAAATAGCTAAGAAAGAGGCGAAAGAGACAAGATTTTGGTTAGAGTTAATTGATATAAAAGGCAACCAAGAGTTAGAAAAAATCAGACTTAATCTTATTACTGAAACATTGGAATTAATGAAGATCCTTGGGTCCATCGTTGAGAAGTCTAAATATAGTTTATAATTTGTAATTTATTATTTAAAATTTGTTTAGGATTTAGAAATTAGGATTTAGAATTTTATCAAAATATATGATTATTACTACCAAAAGAAAATTAGTTTTTATCGCTTTTCTTTTGGTTTTTTGTTTTAGCCTTACTGCTTGTGCCAAAAAGTCTGTTTTGCCAGTAAATAATAATACTAATCAAAATATTAATACTAATATCGCCACAACGACAGCCGAAATAGATACCAGTAACTGGAAGACTTATAGGAATGAAGAGTATGGGTTTGAATTTAAGTATCCGCCTACTTTGTCTATAGAAAAAAGTGACTATTATATTAATGTGTTGTCTAACGGTTCGTTTAATATTAATATTGGCATATTGAATAATGGTCTTAATCCAAAAACAATAAAAAGTCCAATAGGAATAGTGACACAGGAATCACTTAAGGAAGTAATTGTGGGTGGTAGGTTGTCATATCGTTTTACAGACGGGGATATGGGGTATGGTGGAAATAGTTATAGAATACCATTAGATTCTAGTCATACGTTACTCATGTGGTTTGTGACAGATGGTGGTTACTACACTGAAGATGAGCATGAAATTATTTTTACTTTTAAATTTACGAATTAGACTACAATTTTAATTAATCAACATAGCATATATCTTAGAGGGTTTCTCTGAGTACAAAAGCTATGTTTGTATTTTAAGAAACTCTCTAGTTTGAGAGTTTTTTCTTCTTTTGGCCTATGGCTAAAGGATAGAAGGCGATGCTCATTGACAGATTAGAACTTAGAACAAGGAGAAGGAAGATGAACAAGATTGTGTGGTTATTTTTGTTGGCAGTGTTAGGGTTTTTTGCCATTACCAATTCCGCCTGGTCCTATCCGATTGCTGATACCCTAAGGTATCCACTGGACAGCTATGTTGTCGGTGCCAATCACTTCGGCGCATATGGTTTAGTTAGGAAAAATAAGTGGCACCTCGGAGAAGATGTTGCTGCTACGGCGGGTAACAACGTGTTTGTTGCTGGTGACGGCATTGTGAGGCGTGCTCAAATTCAGAATGGTTACGGTGGCATGTACATCATTGAACACAACATTAACGGCGAAATATTGTGCGCCCTCTATGTTCACATGAATTTAGCCACCTTTACCAAAAATGCTGGACAGGAAGTGGTAAAAGGTGAATGCCTGGGCCAAGTTGGTAATTCTAGTCAGAATGGTGGATGGCCAGAGCACTTCCATTTCGGTATTCGTAAAGGTGCATACCCGGCCGATCCAAACGCTTACGTCTATGGTGATTGGATTTTCTCTGGGTACACGGCAGAGGAGTCAGTACTTAATGGCTGGTATAACCCCTCCGATTTTATTTCCCAGCACAACCAGCCCAGTATTGGTCGTTGTCAAAACAACACCATCTGCCAGCCCATCTTGGATTGTTACAACAGTAACGGTGGTCTGCAGACCTTTGGTAACCCTGTCTCAATTACCTTTGATGGTCTTAGCCAGCCCGCTACGGTTTGGCCGTATTGGTCCTGTTACTTCCAGGTCTTTAATGGTGGTGACCTTGGTGAGTGTGCCATTGTCTATGATTACCGCGCCAGTCCCAATCAGGCCTTTGCTGTGCAAAACAAACTTTGGCATTACTACCAAGCTCACAGCGGACCCTTTATGCTCCTAGACGGCAATTACCTGGGCGGCCCAGTTGACCGTGAAGTCTATGCCACCAACAACCACAATGGTCACCAAATGTCGGTGCAAAGAATGGCTCACGGCTATTTGGTCTACGATCCGGTAACGGCTTTCACTGATGCTGTCACTGACAGCTCCAGCTTTACTATTGCCGACGTCGGCGGTCCAGATTTCAACATGGCCATCATTCCCGGTCCCACCAGCCAGTTAGTCCTGACCGCTACGGCCTTGTCTTGCAGTACTGTCCAGCTTGCCTTCAATGACGTTGGCGCTTCTGAGTATTGGGTTTACCAGAATGGTCAGTATCGTTTGGCCCTATCTGGTACCTCGGTTCAGGTTGCCACAGCTATTGACAGCCTTTTTCAAAGAGCTATACTTTAATTAGGAAATGAAAAAATATCCAATCAATGTAGCGCCAGTATTTTTGGCGTTTTTATTTCGCAAAACTATGGCAAACTTATCTAAAAAATCTCTAATTCTATGTGGCTTAATCTTGGCATTAAGTTTTGGTTTGTTTGGGTGTGCAAAAAAATCAACCTCAGCGGTTAACCAGAATAAGAATGTGAGTGCTAACGCCACCACAACGGAAGAAATAGACACGAGCAATTGGAAGACTTATTTTTTAAATGAAACTTCTGGGCCTCAGTTCAAATATCCACCAGAGTTGTTCGTAGTTAGAAATAATGCGTTTAATATTAATTTTTTTGAAAATGGAACCAATCAGAGCCAAATTGTAATTAGCTTGGGACCAGGATCGGATGAAACTTCACAACTAAATGAAAAATATGCAGTTCAGCAGGCTATAGGCCATTGTACGATGAATGAACAAACTATCAATATTGATTGTCAACAAGTTGCAAGTGCCGAGACAGTAATTATTAATAGTATTCACGGATATCGAGTAGTATTAAACAAAAAAATTAAGAATAGCGTTAGTGAAACAACTTTGGAAATACCAAGTATGCCTTACTATTATTTAGATTTAATTGATTCTTCTGGCCATCATATTATAATATCTGTTTGGTCAAACCCCGAGCTATTTAATAATGAATCAAATGCTAATTATTCATATATTAAACAAATAATAGATAAGATTGTTTCTACTATCCATTATTGATTTTCCATAGATCAAATCAGCATAGCGCACTTAGAGAGCTTCTCTGAGAATAGATGCTATGTTTATTTTTTGAAAAGCTCTCTAAGCTGGAGGGCTTTTCTCCTTTTGGTCTGTAACCAAAAGAGAGGAGGTGATGTTCATTTACAAACTTGAAAGGAGCGTCAGTGATGAATAAGACAATGTTGGTAGTAGTGATGTTAGTGAGCAGTGTTGTTTTTGCTCAAACCAGTGTGATGCTGGAAGTACCCGCGTTCTTTAGTCAACTAGATAGTCGCTGGAGTGGGGATCACCTAGGGGGGTCGAAATGGACGATTGGTGATTCCGGATGTGTAATCACGTCTATTGCTATGGCCATGACTATATTTGGAATCGACACTGATCCCAAAAGGCTCAATGAATGGCTATCAGGCAATGGAGGTTACAACGACAACGGTTATCTGAATTGGGGACAGATAGGTACTTACAGCAAGAAGATTGGTGGTGCTGTTGTGCAAATAACTTCAAGTGGTGGCTCATTTCTTGAAGAAATCGCACGTGGCTATCCAGTCCTATTGAAAACCACGGTTAAATACCGTGATGGTACCTGGGGAGATCATTATATCCTTGGGGTTGGTTATGACGATGCCAATCAGTATGTCGAAGATCCATTGAAGAGTTCTGGGCCAACAACTATTAATGGTGCGAACGTATGGATGTACTTCATCGGTCCAGTCCCCGGAGGCTACGATAACGGTTGGCATAAAGACGGTGCCAGCCAAGCCTTCCATGACTGCTACAATCGTAATGGCAGCAA
>JBAZLA010000010.1:0-15246 GCA_041650515.1 Patescibacteria group bacterium | reverse complement strand
TTGGTAAAGATAAGGGGTTGGTGGTTCAATAAAATAAAAAACAAGAAAGCATACGGCCTCGCTACCGCTCAGCCTAAATAAGAAAACAAAAAAGCAAGGAGTAACCACCTTGTTTTTTTGTTTAGTCCCGACGTTACGTCGGGGCGTATGCTTTTTTTGTTTTGTTATTTCAGGATCCTTTTGCCTAGTTGATAGAGGGAATACCAGAGTTTGTCTATTGGTAGATCAAAAGTGCCGGGATAATTTATAGTTTGACCATTAAAACCCAGTTTAAACCTGGTAACCCCGGGCCAACGCTTCTCGTCGATACCCCAAAAATCATAATTTTTGAAACCAGCGTTTTTAGCCGTTTGAATCTGGTGCCACTGCAATAGGTGGGGAGCCATTAATTGGTGATAGTCATAGTCAGAGCCACCGTGGGCATAAGTAAAAGTGTCACCGTAGGTGTAACAGAGATGAGCGGCAATGGTTTTGTTTTGGTATTCAGCAAGGTAAAGATGGGCGGTTAGGGGCGATTCATGAATCGCCTGTATTGTAAGTAGTTTTTGATAATAATCTTTGGGGTGAGTTTTAATACCCTGTTTGTTATAAGTTTTTTGAAGCAATTGCCAAAAGGTTTCTAGATCAGTGTCGGTTTTGCTTTCGCGAATGGCTAGGCCTTTTTTTTCAGCGAGGCGGATATTATAACGGGTTTTGGGATGAAAAGAGCTGAAAATTTCCTCGGTGGGTCTGGTTAGGTCAATGATTAAGGTTTGATGGGGTTGGATATTTTTAGTATGCAGTATACGGTATGCAGTATGCAGGGGGGTGGTTGGTTCTAATTTAATAAAAATTGATTTTTCCTGTTGGGCGATAGCTTTTATTTCGGTCAAAATTCGATCGGAATACTTTTCACTAGTAACTAGCGGCCCACGAGGACAGTAGAGATAATTTTTACCCAAAGGTAGAGAATATTTAATTATCAAAGCCGCGGCAACCAACTGGTTATTTTCTAAAACACCCAAGCGCCAAATCTGACGGCCAAGAGTTTTTTGCAGTTCGGCCCAATCCCAAGACTGTAGGAACTGGCTACCTTGATTAATAATAAATTGATCCCATTGTTGCTGGTCGGTGATTTCCATAGCTATGAGTCTTTGGTTTATTTGCCTAATAATTTTAATGCGGCTTTAATCTTGTCTTCGGTGGAAGTAATTTCGGGTGGGAGTTTGTTTAATATCTCGCGAACCGTGGCAATCGGATAACCCAGGCTAACCAGAGCATCTAGTGTTTCACCGTGGCTGGTCAGTCCATCGCTATCAGTATTAAGTTCGGTGGTTTTGTCTTTGAGCTTGATAATAATCAGCTCAGCGGTTTTTTTGCCAATACCAGAAACTTTGGTCAGTAGGCTAGGGTCGCCTTTACTGATGGCTTTTTGGATATCATCAAGTTTAGCGACTTCGAAAACTCCCAATGCTGTTTTAGGCCCGACACCAGAGATCGTTATCATTTTTTTAAAAAATTCTAGCTCGGCGAAAGTAGACAGACCAAACAGATCTAGTGAGCTGGAGCGTTCATTAAAATCAAGATGAGTGTAGACTGTGATATTTTCACCAGCTTTATTTTTTTGACTAAAAGTGGAAGTCGTAAAGACAGTATAACCAACACCATTGACATCGATGAGTAGTGTTTTGTCAGTTTTGCTGATTAGTTTTCCTTGAAGATAGCCGATCATACTGTTAGCACTTAGTACTAAGTACAGAGTGTACGGTTATTTTTTCTTATTGCGGCTGACGCGGATAAGACCGGAACAGGGAACAATTTTGATTCCCTTCTTTTCTAATTCATCTAGGAAGAGATTCATGCCGATTGAATCAGAAGAAATGTGGCCGGCGATAATAACGTTGATATGGGCGGCTTCAGCTTCTTTTTTATGTTCTTCAGATAGATGCATGGCTAGAACTGTGCCGATGCCAGCTTGAGCTAATTTTTCATAGATTTTGGGTGAGGGCTCAGTACCGCCAGTAATCTCGGTTACCGCAATTTTGCCGCAGCGGTTGTTGGTATTGCCGGTTAGAATTCTCGGACCAGCACCTTGTTTGATGGCTTCCTGGTATTCTGGTATTTCTTTGAGGAGTTTAATAATATCGCCAACATATTCTAGTTTAGCTGAAGTAACTTTTTTCTTGAGAAAATTAGCGACTAGGTTATCGGCAGCCGTATGAACATTGATGTAGCTGATTTTAATCAGTTTGGCTAGGTCGATTACCCGGTGATGGTTAACTGGGTTGACCCCACGAGCGACTTCAGCGATTCGTTCATGTTGAACACCTTCAGCGACGTTGATCGGCACACCATACTGAGCGTAGACATCGGCCTGGAGATGCATAACATCAGCTAGATCGGCCAAAGCTTTGCCACGAGGGTGGTGGGCGATAATTAAATCGATATCACCAAGTTTGTCAGCGAGTAAGATTTCGTCGCCCTCCATATCGATACCAGTCAGTACTTTTTTGACTGGCTGACCCGAGTCATAGTGTAGGCGACTATCTAGGTAAGGATTAATAAGGGCTTCGGTATCAAATTCAGCTTTTTGTTCTTTGCCCATTTTTTCGTATTGTTCCTTTTTGCGATTCAGCATTTTTTGGACTGCAGTTTTGCCGCGCAAGTCGGCGGAGATACCCAGCTGGATCGCCAGGTCGAAAATTTGTTTGACATTCATAGATTTTTCATTAAAACATTAAAATACGAGAACATAAAAACAAGTTCTGTCACTAAGTTTGTTCTAGTGTTTTAATGTTCTAGTGTTTTAATGATAAGCCAAACCAGACGGACCATTCGTTAACCTTAGCTTCGGCCTGGTAAACCGGATCTAAATTTATCTTCTCATTTTTAAGTTCTTTTGACAAAGTGTCTTTGGTAATTTGGTTGGCATATTTAGTCATTACGCTAGTGATTTCTTGGCTGGATGTTTGGTAATAAATATTTATTCTATCTTGAATGGTTAATCCAGCTTTTTTACGCAGAGAATTAATCTGGCGAACTAGTTCGCGAATCAAACCTTGTTCAGTTAGTTCTGGTGTTAGCGTGGTTTCTAATTTGTCCTCGCCGAATTTAATTTCTAGGACGTTTAGCTCATCTTGGAGGATATTAATATATTTCTGGTCTAGTTTTTTTATTAATGAAGTTGAGTAGTAGGCCAGTGGTTGTCGAATTTTGATCCCGGCGGTTGCCCGAGCCGCTAAACCAGCTTCCACAATCTGGCGAACTAAATCCATTTGTTCGCTTAAATTTTGATTGATCAGTTTTTCGTCCACTTTAGGCCAAGTTTCCAAATGTACCGATTCAATTTTACCACCCAGCTCGCGATAGATTTTTTCGGCGATAAATGGAGTGAATGGCGCCAGGATCTTACTCAGATTTAATAAAACATATTTTAAAGTTTCTAGGGCGGCTTGTTTGTCTTCGACATCATCAGCTTTAAATCGAGCCCGGCTGCGGCGTAAGTACCAAGTGGAAAGCTGATCAATAAAATCAATAATTGGCCGAGTGGCTTGGACTAAATCGTAGCCATCCATTTGGGTAGTAACTTCTTGGAGCAGTAATTGAAGCTTACTCAAAATCCATTGATCCAGAATATTTTTTGATTTTGTTTCTGGTTTTTGTTTTGGATTGGCATACATTTGATAAAAAGAGAAAACGTTGGATAAGATCAGGATTAATTTTTTGTAGACCTCATCAACGCCTTTGGCCGAAAAATTAAGCGTTTCGGCTTTCATCACCGGCGAGGTGAGTAGATAATAGCGCAGAGCGTCAGCGCCGTAGCGATCAATAACCTCGGTTGGATCTGGATAATTTTTGAGCCGTTTAGACATCTTTTGACCATCCTCGGCTAGGACAATGCCGTTGGCAATGACATTATCAAAAGCGGCATCATCCATTACGGCCGTTGATAAGACGTGGAGGTAATAAAACCAGCAGCGGGTTTGGTCAACGCCTTCAGCAATAAACTGGGCCGGGAAGGTGGCTTCAAACTTAGCTTTGTTTTCAAATGGATAATGAACTTGGGCGTAGGGCATAGAACCGGATTCGAACCAACAATCCAAGACATCGGGAATACGGTGCATAGTGCCAGAGCATATTCCCACCCCCTTGGGCTCATGGCCCTTTCCCCCTTGGGCAGGGGGAGCTCCCACCTCATCTGTCCCTGCGGGACATCTTCCCCTCTGGCAGGGGAAGGTTATTTTATCCATAGTGTGTTTATGTAGATCGGTGATAGTTTGACCGTTGAGTTTTTCGAGCTCGTTTTTGTCACCGAAGACTTTAGTCTCTTTGCATTTATCACACTTCCAAATCGGCAGAACCGAACCCCAAAACCGCTGGCGGGAGATTGACCAGTCTTGTGCGCCTTCGAGCCAATTACCAAAGCGGCCTTCTTTGAGGTGAACCGGCACCCAATTAATTTTTTTAGCTAATTCGAGTAGCCGCGGTTTAATTTTGGTAACATTAACAAACCAGGAAGAAGTAGCATAGTTGAGCAGCGGTGTATCACACCGCCAGCAATGTGGGTAGGAATGTTCATACATTTCTTGGGCATAGAGCGCGTTGGCTTTTTCTAAATAAGCAATCACCTTTTTGTCAGTTGATTGGATATCGTCAATTGGTTTGACATTAATGCCGGCAAATTCACCCATTTCTGAAGTAAAAGTACCATCAAAATTAACATTGACAACAATTGGCAGGCCAAGCTGTTTGGCTGCTTGCATGTCGATTTCGCCGAAAGCGCCATTAATAGTGACGATGCCAGTGCCATCTTCAACGCTGACATAGTCAGTGAGGTGAGTTTTATAGACTTGGGTGTTGCTTTTGACTTCTGGTTTGTCTTGGTAAAATTGGCCAAAGGGATGAGCGTAGCTGATGTGTTCCATCGCCTGACCCTTGAGGGTGTTGATGATTTGTTGTTTTTGCTCTGGTCGAAACTGTAAGATATATTCTAGGCGATTTTTAGCACAAATGATTTGCTCGTTACCAATAACGACAACGACATAATCAAAATTGGCGCCGATTGCTAATCCCATGGTCGTTGGGATGCTCCAAGGAGTAGTAGTCCACGCCAAAAAGCTAGTCTCTTGGCCATTGCAGTATTTAGCTAAGAAATTTTGGTCAGTAATTTTAAATTTAGTGATAACTGAGATGTCGCTGATTAATTTGTAGCCTTGGCTAACTTCTGATTGAGATAGAGTGGTCTGGCAGCGGGGACAGATTTGCATGGCCTTGTAGCCTTGGTAAATCAGATCCTTGTCCCAGAGTTGTTTGAAAACCCACCAAATACTTTCCATGTATTCTAGATCCATGGTTTTATAGTCATTATCCATATCCACCCAGCGACCAAGGCGAGGAATAAATTTTTTCCATTCGTCAGCGTACAGCAAGACTTTGCTGCGGCAGGCTTCATTAAATTGGTCAACACCGATTTTTTCTTCAATATCTTGTTTGTTCTGAAAATTCATTTCTTTTTCTACAATATTCTCAATCGGTAGGCCATGACAATCCCAGCCCCATTTGCGCTCGACGCGATAGCCCTGCATTGTCCAGTAGCGAGGAACGCTATCTTTCATTAGCGAGGCAACGATATGGCCGTAATGTGGTGTGCCGGTCGCAAACGGCGGACCATCATAAAAAATATAGTCACCCTTGGGTGCGTTTTTATTAACTGATTTCTCAAAAATTTTATTTTCTTGCCAAAAACGGAGAATTTCTTCTTCATTTTGGGGAATGGTTGGTTTATTTTCCATAGACTACGAATTTATGAATCTCTACAAATATACGAATAAACGAACTGTCATTGCGAGGGAATGAAGTGACGAAGCAATCTGGTGGATAATACAGGAGATTGCCTCACCCCCTACGGGGGTTCGCAATGACATTGTAGTTCGTATATTCGTAACAATTTGTAGATTAGTAGTAGTCAGTTTATCACTAAAAATAGCGTCTGACAAGCTGGCAAAATTACGTTTTTCTGCTATAATAAGGTAAATATTATGGGAATTGCCCACTTTTTAGTTATTATTTTGGGGCTATGCCTTTTTGAGGTAATTAGCAGCATTGATAATGCGGTGGTTAATGCTCATGTGCTCAAAACCATGCCCGAGCGCTTCCAGAAGATTTTTTTGTTTTGGGGTTTGCTGTTTGCGGTTTTTTTAGTTCGCGGTTTATTGCCGTTTATAATTGTTTGGCTAGCTAATCCGGCGCTGGGGCCGGTCGGGGTTTTTACGGCTGCTTTTTCTGGCGGAGCCGAAGTGGGAGAATATTTAGAAAAATCTAAGCCGTTATTATTACTTGGCGGTGGGATGTATCTGGTTTTAGTTTTTTTGGGTTGGCTTTTTTTGGAAGAAAAAAAATACGCTTTTTTAGTTGAACATTTTATCCATCGCCAATCAATGTGGTTTTACGCCGTGGCTTCAATCTTTTTTACCTTAATTATTTATTTTGCCGTTACTTCAGTTAATCATTTATTAGCTTTGTCAGCCGCGATCGGCACCACCGCCTTTTTCATTACCGATGGGTTTAAAAAAAATGCTGAGGAAAAAGAAAGGCAATTATTAACCGGCCATTATAGCGCTTGGAGTAAAATTTTGTATTTAGAAGTATTAGACGCTTCTTTTTCGATTGATGGCGTAATTGGCGCTTTTGCCTTTACTTTGTCGGTGCCGTTGATTATCTTAGGCAACGGTTTGGGGGCGTTTGTGGTGCGAGAATTTACGATCAAGGGCATTAATCTGATTTCTAGATTTGCCTATCTCAAAAATGGGGCGATGTATTCGATTGGTATGCTCGGTAGTTTGATGATTTTGGAAAGTTTTGGTCGTCATTATCCATTTTGGTTGGCGCCATTAAACACTTTTGTACTTTTAGTAATTTTTCTCTTCTTATCTTATTTGGAGATCAAAAAGCACGGTGGCGACAAGGTTAGCTAGATTTTAAGGATTTTGTTATACTAAAATTATCAAATAATTAACTTAAAAATCTATGGAAATCTTTATTATGTGGGTGGTGATTATCGCGGTGGCTTTAGTCATTTTAGGTTTGCGGGTGGTTAACCAATACGAGCGGGCGGTAATTTTAACCTTAGGTAAATATACCAGTACCCGCCAGCCGGGGCTAACTTGGATTTTAGTTGGCATCCAAAAGATGATTAAGATTGATATGCGGATTACCACGACTGATATTCCGCAGCAGGAAGTGATTACCAAAGATAATGTGCCGGTGGGTATTAACGCCGTGGTTTATTTTCAGGTGCAGTCAGCCGAAAACGCCATTTTGAATATTAAAGATTACACCTTAGCTGTTTCACAATACGCTCAAGCCGCATTGCGCGATGTGATTGGTGGGGTGGAGCTTGATCCGTTATTATCGGAGCGCGAAAAGATTGCCGAAGAAATTCAAAAAATTGTGGAAGCGGCGACTCAGGCTTGGGGAATTATGGTAACCGATATTAAAATTCAGGATATTGAATTACCGGCGGATATGAAACGGATTATGGCGAAACAAGCTGAATCAGAGCGCGAACGCCGGGCAGTAATTATTAGGGCTGAAGGTGAGTTTACCGCTTCGGAAAAATTAGCCCAAGCGGCTAATGTGCTGAGTAAAATGCCGGGCGGTATCGCGATGCGGACGCTGCAAACGATCGAAAAAATTAATCCCGATCCGTCCAAGACCGTGATTTTTGCCCTGCCGGTAGAATTTTTTGAAGGGATGAAGACAATGGCGGAACATTTTAGAGAGAAAAAATAATACTAGTGCTGAGTATACAGTACACAGTCCATAGTAATCTAATCTCCCTCTCCAATTATAATACCCCAGTTCCTTGAAAAGACCGGGGTATTAATAACTGTGTACTAGGTACTAGGTACTGTGTACTATTTTATTTCTTTTAAAAATCCGTTAATCAGATTCATGGTTTGGGCGGTTTGTTCGTAAACTGATTTCCAAACCACGACAATATCAGCGTCGTTAAAAATTGAACGTTCCACTTCGCGCAAAGTGTCACCGCCGGCGATGGAGATCATAATATTAAAATTACCCTTGATCCGCCGAATCTCATGGAGAGGGATTTGTTTTTGGCGATTTAATTCTTCTTCATCCACGCCACGGTGGAGAATCACTACTGGTGGCACCTTTTTAAGCGCCCGCAGCACATTAAGTGGATATTCAACATTCATCATGTCAATCATTGGATCAAGGCCCAGCTCTTCGCATTTAGCAATAAAAGCATCTAGTGTTTCTTTGGGGGCGCTACCCAGCGCCACGGCGGCACTGGCGCCAGCCTCGGCAGCCATTTCGACTTCAGTTCCACCGCGATCCATGGTTTTGAGATCAGCGACGATGTAGCAGCTAGTGGCTAGTGGCAAGTGGCTAGTGGCTGTTTTTCTGGCTTTGGTGGGGGTTTTAGCTAAGGCGGATAGAATAGCGAACAATGGTGAATTGGGTAACTGGGGCATTTCCGCCAGACCAGCATTAACACCCAGCAGATGATTGCTATACCATTGGTGTATTTTGCGGATGCCTTCAGCGCCATAGCGTTTAATCAGCGGCGTGCCGGCTTCAACAATAATCCGGTCGCTGATTGGCAGGCTGTTAATAATCTTATGCGCCTCATCGAGGGTGCTGTTAAGAGCGATTTGGAGATAACGCTGGCGCGGATTAAGTTTAGATTTGGGATGAATACTCATGTAGTTATTTTAGCACAGATTTTATCTTTTGATATCGAGGTCTGATAATTCTTCTAGCCGCGGGTGTTAATTTATTATATGACCGATCAAGTTTAGCCAGAACAAAACGATTAGCAGCTGGTCCGATTTCGCCAAATTGTTTAGCAACATGAAAGAGCAGTTTATAATCGGCAAAGTGAGACATGGCATCAGCATCAGCCACGCATTTAGCCTCAAGAGTTCGGCGAGCTATTTTTAGACTGCCGCGGTGGGCGAGGATGCAATGCTCTATTTGTTTAATTTTGGTTGGTGGGTATTTTAACTGGTTTAAATATTTAGCCGCATAAGCAGCGCCGGAGCGGTGATGGTTTTGGTAATCGCCCAAGAGACTACCAACATCGTGAAACCAGGCTGCTAGAGTAACAATTTCGCGATTGGCGCCAGTGGCTCGGGCCATTTTTTGGGCGTATCTAACCGTATGATAGATGTGGTCATAAGCCAGCGGGCCGAAGGGGTTGGTTTTTTGATATGCAAGATGACGAATGTGTTTTTGGGTTTGACTAATCATAGGTTGATTTTATCATGAAACATATAACATGTAACATAAAAACATGAGATAGGGTGGGGAGAGAAGTAATGATAGACCCCCCCCTGTGGATATTCTTTGATTTTAGCCCCATTTTATGGTATTATTTGGTTAATCAAAAGCAAACAAACAATGATTCAGTTTAAACCAACAATTAATGGTAAAATAGTCTTTGGTTTAATGATTTTTGTATTGGTATTTTTAGTCTTTTCTTCTGCTCAAGCCGCTACCGGTGTTAACCAAACTCTGTATTACCAAGGTAAGCTCTTAGATGCTTCAGGTGATCCAGTAACTGATGGCAGTTACAACATGAGATTTGTTATCTACAGCGCGGCAACTGGCGGGACTTGTCAGTGGAGCGCCAAAGGTACTGGGGCTAATGGTTGCGTAGCGCCAGCCGCCAGCGCTTTGTCAGTCACGGTGACCGATGGTCTATTTACCGTCCTCTTAGGTGACATCACAGTTAGCGGTGGATCACAGAATGCTATTCCCAATACTATCTTTAATGATGATACTCGTTATCTAGAGATTCAAATTCAATACGGTGGGGGGTCTTACGAAACCCTGACCCCGCGTAAAGCCTTAGCGGCCAGCGCTTACTCTTTTAATTCCCGCTATTTAGAGGGAGTGGAAGCGGATCAGTTCTTACGCTCCGATACCGATACCAACTTTACCAGTGGGACACTGACTTTTAATGATGGAACAATTTTAGCAGTTGATGGCAATATTCAATTAACTTCCAGCACCGCTACCGCCGGCATTATTTATTCTAGTGGAGATACTTTGCTGCATACTTATGGTGGTTTTAATTTTTTCGCTGGAGAGAATGCGGGTAATCTGACTTTATCAGGGGTGGCTAATACTGGAGTAGGAGCCTCGGCTCTTAACTCTCTGACTAGCGGCGGCGGTAACTCGGCGGTTGGTTATAACGCCTTATTTGCTAATACCACCGGTGGTAATAATGTGGCTGTGGGTACTGCTGCTTTAGCCGCTAACACTACCGGCGGCAGTAATACCGGGGTTGGTTATAGCGTTTTGAGCAGCAATACTACTGGTGACGATAATACGGCTATGGGTCGGGATTCTCTTAGCAGCAACACTACTGGTTATCTTAATTCTGCCTATGGTCGATATTCATTAGCCGCCAATACTACTGGTCATGAAAATGTCGCTTTGGGTGGCGCGGCTTTGCAGATTAACACCACTGGTTCTAATAACACGGCTGTTGGCGCCTGGACTATGCAATTTAACACCGCTGGTGGTAATAATGTGGCTGTGGGTAAAGGCGCTTTAAATGCTAACACCACAGCCAGTAGCAACACGGCCGTGGGTGATTCGGCTCTACAGTCTAACACTACCGCAGACGGTAATACTGCCGTTGGTGCTTCAGCTTTGGCTTATAATACGACTGGCGGGGCTAATGTGGCAGTTGGTCAGGCGGCTTTAGTTAGCAATACCACCGGCGGCGGTAATACTTCGGTTGGCACCCAGACTCTAATGTATAACACCACCGGTGCAAGTAATACTGCTTTAGGTAGAGTAGCTTTGAGCCAAAATACTACGGGCAGTAGTAATATTGGTATTGGTGATGCGGCGCTTTGGCATAATCTTGAAGGTTCGAATAATATTGCTATTGGCGGTGGCGCCTTATTTGCTAATACCACTGTGAGTAATTTGACAGCTATTGGTGCTGGGGCTTTGGGTGCTAACACCACTGGTAGCGCTAATTTAGGTATTGGCTATCTAGCTTTGAATAATAACACCACCGGCGGCAGTAATGTGGCGATCGGTCAGGCGGCGCTGCAAAGTAACACCACCGCCAGCAGCAACACGGCCGTGGGTATTAATGCTTTAAATGCCAATACCACTGGTGGGGCGAACAATGCTTTTGGTGAGGGAACATTACGGTCTAATACTGTAGGTAATTATAACGTGGCGATTGGTAGTTCGACTTTGCAAAATAATACTACGGCCAGTAATAATGTCGCCGTTGGCACCACTGCTTTGTTTTCCAATACCACCGGCGGCAGTAATTCAGCTTTTGGTTCGGAGGCTTTATATAGTAACACTACAGGTACTTTAAATGTCGCGGTGGGTAATAACGCTTTGAGAGAGAATACTACAGCTAGCGGCAGTGTAGCTATTGGCGTTGCCGCTTTGCAGGCCAACACCACCGGCGGTCCCAATGTGGCGGTGGGTACTTTAGCTTTAACTTCGAACACCACCGGCGGCAGTAATGTGGCGATCGGTCAGGCGGCGCTGCAAAGTAACACCACCGCCAGCAGCAACACGGCCGTGGGCGCCAATGCTTTAAATGCTAATACGACCGGTGGGGCTAATAATGCTCTGGGCGAAGGGACATTAAGATCTAATACCACCGGTGATAATAATGTGGCGATTGGTAATTCAGCGCTTTATGCTAATACCACGGCCAGTAATAATGTGGCGATTGGTTATTTGTCTTTATATACTAACACCACGGGTGAGAACAATGTCGCTATCGGGCGGAATGCTTTAGCTGAAAATACTACTGCTAGTAGCAATGTGGCCGTGGGTTTTAATGCTTTAGCGGCCAACACCACCGGCGCAAGCAACATCGCTATGGGCAATCTTGCTCTCCACGATAATACTATCGGCAACTATAATGTTGCCCTGGGCGTTGGCGCTTTAGCCGCTAATATCACCTCTGGGGGCAACGTAGCCGTTGGCTATAATGCCTTGAATAGTAACACCACCGTTGCCGGTTTAACTGCAGTTGGTTATAACGCCCTAGTGGCTAATACCACCGGTATTGGCAATAATGCTTTCGGTAGCGCGTCTTTGGAGGCCAACACCACCGGCGATGGCAATGTAGCGATGGGTTATCAGGCTTTGCAGGCCAACACCACCGGTGGCAGTAACACCGCGGTTGGTCATAAGGCTTTGCAGGCCAACACCATTGGTATGAATAACACGGCTGTTGGTTATCAGGCTTTAATAGTTAACACCACCGGCGCTGGTAATGCTGCCTTTGGTATCGGGGCTTTGTATTCTAACACTACTGGTGAGGCTAATTCGGCTTTTGGTTTTCAGGCTTTATTATCTAACACCACCGGCCTCAATAATACCGCTTTGGGGTATTCTGCTGGTGATATTATTACCACTGGTAGCAACAATACTTTTATCGGCAATAATGCCGATGCCTCGGCCGTTGATTTAACTAACGCCACCGCTATCGGCTATAACGCCTCGGTCGGGGCGAGTAATAGCCTGGTTTTGGGCGGCACCGGGGCGGACGCGGTTAATGTGGGTATCGGCACCACTACGCCTGGCTCGAGACTGGAAGTTGTCCAGACCTTAGCGCCAACTGATGATGACAGTTTAGCTCTGGTTGATATCTCCGGTATAGTTAACCCCGGCGCTGATGAAGATACTGGGGCGATGATCAGCGGTAACAATGTAGTGATGGAATATACTGGTGCCGGGGATATTGGCGGTTTGGCTGGTTTTGGCGCTAGTATCCAGAACAATGGTTCCGGGAACATGACTTATTTGGTTGGCCTGTTAGGAACAGCTTACGTCAATGCTGACGCTACCGGTTTAACCACTAACGCGATAGGTGCGTTGGTTCAGGTGGGCAATGTTGGTGCTGGGGATATAACTAATGCCTATGGTATTAGCGTTGTAACTCATTCTCCGGAAGGCGCTGGTTCAATCGATAACTATTATGGATTGCATATTCAAGATACGACTGGAGCTGGCACTAATAGCTGGGCGATATATTCTGATGGTGGTGATTCATATTTTGGTGGTAATGTCGGTATTGGCACCACTGCGCCGGACTACACTTTGGAGTTAAATGCCACTAGTGGTAACACCACTTTTGCTCTTTCTGATCCAGATGTTAATCAACCCATTACTGTTCTGGCGCGAGCCGATACTTATTTAGCTTTAGGAGCAATCTCCGGAGCATCATATGGTGGTGGAGCGATGGTTGGTATGACTGATGATGATGGTGGGTCGGCTTTAGCTGCTTTAGCGTTAGTTGGTGCGCATGGTGTGACTGATCCTAGTGACAGTTCACCCGCGGTTTTTATTCAGGCTTTAAAATCCGATGGTGATACTAGTTATCAAGCGGTTGGGGCGTCAGAGGAAGTTTTGCAAA
Source organism: Patescibacteria group bacterium (assembly GCA_041650515.1). Classification (GTDB taxonomy): domain Bacteria; phylum Patescibacteriota; class Patescibacteriia; order JACRDY01; family JACRDY01; genus JBAZLA01. The sequence continues at coordinate 1,829 of JBAZLA010000010.1, read as the reverse complement.
TCAAGAACAGTACCACTAATCTAATAACTGTTCTGGGTGACGGTAAAATGGGTATTGGCACCACCACGCCAATGACTGGTTTGACGGTTGTTGGCGAGGACAGTTATCTTGATTCTTCGATTTTGGGTTTTTATTATGGTGATTCGAATATGGCTCCCCAGATTGGTACGATAAAAGCCCGGGGAACCCAAGCGGCGCCGGCGGCTGTGGATAATAATGACAGCTTAGGCATGTTTGTTTTTGGCGGTTATCTAGATGAAACAACAGTCAGTGGTTCATCTTTTATCATGAGCCAAGCAACAGAGGAGTGGGATCCGTCCCAAGCGGGATCGAGACTGGATTTTATTACTACAGCCAATGGTACGATTTTTGATCCTCTAGATTATACTCCGGCAATGACTATTGATCAGAATGGTAATGTTGGTATTGGTGCTAGTTCTCCTCAAGCTAAATTACATCTTGTTTCTGAAACTATTGCTCCGGCGATTAGATTACAAGGCGATGGCGGAATGGGTAATGAAAGTTGGGGAGAAATTGCTATGTACCAGGGTGGTAGTCTTAAGGGTAGGACTTATTGGGCAGGGAACTCTGGCTGGCCTAATTATACTATTGACACTCAGGGGGCGGCCGCGGCCCTTACTATAAGCGGCCAGCACGGCTATGTTGGTATCGGCGCTGATTCAGCCAGCCGTTTTGACGTGGTTTTTGATATGACCGCGCCGGTTTTTACCGGTGTGGCGGTTGATGATATGACTATTCGTGGCGGTTATACCGGTGCCAGTAATCTAAGTTATCAAGTAGAAATAGACGCGGCCGCCGGTCAGGATACTTTCAAATGGAGCGATGATGGCGGCTCAACTTGGGATGAGACCGGCGTGGAAATCCAAGCTGGGTACTGGCAGGATTTAAATAATGGCGTCCAGGTTAGATTTGACTTCTCAACTGGTCATACCTTAGCTGATAATTGGGCTTGGGATGTGGTGATGCATCCGTTAATCGTCAATAACGCTAATGTTGGCATTGGCACGGCTAGCCCCCAAGCTAATTTAGAAGTCAGTTCGGCCAGTGGTTTTGATTCTAACGTCTTTCTCTCCGATGGTGATGTGGCACACGGCATGACCCTTATATCGCCAACCGATGTCTATGGCGGCTTCCAGTCATATAACCCCACTAAAGGTGGCTTAGCCCTCGGCGGTATTTCTGATGATAATGGTGTAGCTGGTAGTGCTACTCCCGCTTTAGCCTTGATGGGTAATATTGGTAGCAATGATCCCACTGATACTACTCCGGCGGTCATCATAATTGGTTCCAAAAAAGATGTTGTTGGTACTTATGTTCAGGCCCTAGCCGCCACGGAGACAGTTTTACAAGTTAATAATTATGATACGCCGTTGTTAACTATTTTGGGTAGCGGTGCGGTCGGTATCGGCGATGTTGATCCGGCTAACGGTGGTCTAGTCGTGGCTAATGGTGTCACTATTGGTACCGACAGCACAGATAATCTGATTGACGACGCTTCTAACGGCGCTGGCACCACCACCCTCTACGTTGGTAATGAAACCATTGATACCACTAACCCTTCCGATGTCCGAGTTAAACAGGATATCGTTAGTACCGTTCTAACCTTGGATGATCTGATGCAACTCCAAATTAAAGATTTTCGCTTCCGTCCCGAATTCACCAGCGATGATTCCCTCCAGCACGGTCTAATTGCCCAAGAAGTCGAATCTATCTACCCTTACGCTATTAGCACCCGCTCGGATGGTTACAAGATGATTGATTATCGGAGTTTTATCCCGCTAATTATTAAATCCATCCAAGATCAACAA
>JBAZLA010000009.1:0-34826 GCA_041650515.1 Patescibacteria group bacterium | reverse complement strand
AGTGAACGTTGGTCCGATCTATATTAATGAGAATGCCCAGACCGAAAGTACCGCGCCAGCCGCGCCAGTGGATAATACCCCAGTCAATCAGCCAGTTGAGCCAGTTACGCCAGTTAATCCCTAAGTTTTACCATTAATTTAAGCTGGGCCTGGACGGCCTAGCCTAAACTAACGAAACAGTCTATGAAAATTGTTATTAGAGGTAAATATTTGCTGCTGGCCTTATTGGTGTTAGTGATTTTGGTTATTATTGGTGGGTCGGTCTATCTGTATTTAGCTGGTCAAAAACTAGCTAGTCAAGACACCTATCAGGCCGTGTTTTTGATCAACGGTCAGGTCTATTTTGGTAAAATTATTGAGCAGAACAGAGAAAATGTGATGTTGACCGCGGTCTATTATCTCCAGAACAAAACTACTACCGCTGATGTTAATATTAATAGCAGTGATAGCAAAAACGATTGGACTCTCGTCAAACTAGGGAGTGAGTTTCATGGTCCAACCGATCAAATGGTTATCAACCGTGATAATATCTTGTTTATTGAAGAGCTGCGTTCTGATTCGCGGGTAATCCAGGCGATTTCACAAAATCTTAATCAAGCTAGTCAATAGTTAAAAATAGTTAAGATGTTATGATCCCAAACATCAAAAAAATTAGTCTTATTCTGGTTTTGTTGTCTTCTTTTATTATCGTAGTTTCTGGTGTCTCGGCTATGCAGAGCACTCATTTCCAGATTGGTTGGGATGCTTTTAGCGTTGGTGGCAGTGAGAGCGGCTCCTCGACACATTATCAGTTGCATGATACTAGTGGCGAGGTCGGCCCAGGTGGATCAACCAGCACTAACTATGATTTATTAACCGGTTATCGGGCTGGTGAAGGGGATATTATTAGAGAGTGTAATGATGGAGCAGATAATGATGGCGACGGTTATACAGATTTTCCGGCTGACTCTGACTGCGATTCATCCATGGATGACAGTGAGAGTGGTGGCGGGCCGCATTATCCAGCTTGTAGCGATGGTCTTGATAATGATAGCGATGGCAAAATCGATTATCCAGCTGACCCTGGTTGTTATGGCGCTGACGACGAGGATGAGTCTGATCCGTTTATAGTTGTTCCCTTACAATGTAACGATGGTCTGGATAATGACGGTGATGGCCGGATCGACTATCCGGCTGACCCTGGTTGTGCTTCCGCTGGTGATAATGATGAGAACGATTCGTCAGCAACTTATCAATGTAATGACGGCGTTGATAATGACAGTGATGGCCGGATCGACTATCCGGCTGACCCTGGTTGTAGTTCGTCCACGGATGATATCGAGCTGTCTCAGTGCGCTGATGGTCTGGATAATGATGCCGACGGCTGGATCGACTATCCGGCTGACTCGGGTTGCGATGGGTTATGGGATGATAATGAGTCAATTATTCCGCAATGTTCCGATGGTATTGATAATGATGGCGATAGCCTAACCGATTACCCAGCTGACCCTGGTTGTGCATCAGCTAGTGATGATTCAGAAACTAACTTGATAATCGTCAACCCGCCGGTGGTCAGTAATTTTTCTATCACTAGTATTGTTTCAGTCGAGCCTGGTTATTATGAACAAAGTGAGCCGGCGCCAGGTGCTGATGAGTATTATTTAGTCCAGATGTCTGCTAATAGCCAAGATAATTCTGCTGATTTTAAAGAAGTTAATTTTAGCGTCAACGGCACTAAAGATAGTGGTAGTCATCAAATGTATATTACTATTAATTCTACTCCGGTTACTTTTAACTTTGGGCCGGTTGTTGGGCCGAACTGGAGTTTTGGCGGTTCCTTAATTCTGGCGGTTGATAGCCACACTATTATGGCCGTAGCGCAAGAATCGGTTAGTGGTACTTTTTCTAATGTTTCTAATACTTTAGATTTTACCGTTGTTGGCGCTTATCAATGTAATGATGGCTTAGATAACGATGGTGACGGCAATTATGATTATGGTATTGGCAGTCTTTCTGACCCTGATTGTAGTGCCTGGAATGACAATTCGGAGGGGGGGACCACTGCGTCGGCGTGTTCTGATGGTCTGGATAATGATGGTGATAGTAAGATTGACTATCCAGCTGATCCCGGTTGTAGCTCAGTTAGTGATAACGATGAAGCTGATCCAGCTGGGCCGACTTATCAATGTTCTGATGGTCTGGATAATGATGGTGATAGTAAGATAGACTATCCGGCGGATCCAGGCTGTGGTTCAGTTAGCGATAATGATGAAGCAGATTTGGCGTCGGTCTATCAGTGTAATGATGGTCTTGATAATGATGGTGATAGTAAAATTGACTATCCAGCTGATCCTGGTTGCTCCTCGGCTAGTGATAACGATGAAATTGATTCTGTCGGGCCGTCTTATCAATGTAATGACAGTTTGGATAATGACGGCGATGGTTTTATCGATTATCCCGCTGATCCGGGTTGTGATTCAGCTGTTGATGATAGTGAAGCTGACTCGGCGCCGTCTTACCAATGTTCTGACGGTATTGATAATGACGGTGATGGTTTGATTGATTTGAGCGATCCCGGCTGTTCATCAATTAGCGACGACGATGAAACTAACCCAGCTTCTATTCGCCAGTGTTCCGATGGTCTGGATAATGACGGTGATAGTTTGATCGATTATCCAGCCGATCCTGGTTGCGATTCGGTGGCTGATGATGATGAGGCAGATTCTTCCCCATCTTATCAGTGTTCCGATGGTCTGGATAATGATAGTGATGGTTTGATTGATTTGAGCGATCCTGGTTGTGCTGATTCTAACGATAACGATGAATACAATGTTTATTTGCCTAAAGACGTCTATCAGTGTTCCGATGGTCTGGATAATGACGGTGATAGTTTGATCGATTATCCAGCCGATCCTGGTTGTGTTAATACTAATGATAATGATGAATATGATGCTCCTTTACCAAAAACAACGTATCAGTGTTCTGATGGTTTAGATAATGACGGTGATGGTTTTATTGACTATCCCGCTGATCCTGGCTGTGCCGACTCTAACGATAATGATGAGTATAATTTATTAGAAAAGAAGGTGGTTGACGAGGTTATTAATTATCTAACCGGCGATTTAGCTGTGGTGTCTCGAGTCACCGAAGCTTTTAAAGAAATACCCGTTGTTAAGCGAGTGCTAGAATCAAGGGCTGTTCGGCTAGCTAATGAGGCAGTATTTGATAATTTCCAGGTTGAAAAGACCAACCGAAATATTGCTGTTCCTCTTATTGTAACTATTTCTGTCGCTAATGTGGCTACGGCCGCTTCGGCGATTGGCTTTTTGCCTTATTTACCCTATCTCTTTACCGAACCGTTGCTGTTTTTCTTCCGCAAGCGTCGCAAGACCTGGGGCGTGGTTTATAATTCTCTGAGTAAGCAGCCGGTTGATTTGGCTATTGTTCGGCTTTATAAACGAGATATGGCTCACCCCGAGTTTACCGGTCAGTTGATGGGTACAAAAGTGACTGATCGTCTGGGTCGTTATTATTTTGTCACTGAGCCGGGTGCAGATTATTATCTGACGGTTACTAAGCCAAACTTCGTTTATCCGTCGGTCATCACCCAAGGTAGAACCGAAGATGATAAATATACTAATGTTTATCATGCTGAGTCGATTACTATCACCAAAGACAATAATATTATTAATTTTAATATCCCAATAGATCCCGACTTGCCAGTCGAGTCAGACGCCGCCATTCTGCGTCGCCACGCGCTTAAACGAGCCCAGAGATTTTTGGCTTATTTAGGGCCAATTTTAGCTGTATTTTCGTTAATTGTTTCACCAACCAGACTAATCCTAATTATCCTGATTATTCACCTTATCTTATTTACTATTTTCCGTCGGCTGATGATTAAGCCAGTAGTGGTCTCTAACCCCGGTAAGGTTAATGACAAATCTGACCAGAAGCCGGTTAAGCATACTATTATTCGTGTTTTTGACACCCAGTACAACAAACTACTCGGTACGGAGATTACTAATTCTCTGGGCCAATACTGTTTTCTGGTTTCTCCGGGCGAATATTATCTGACGGCCTCTAAGGCTGGCTATCAGAAATATCAGTCAACGCCTCTAAATTTACAGAATCAAACCGAGCCGGTGATTCGAGAAATAATTCATCTTAACCCAGCTGAATCAAACCAGGGCCCTCTAATAACCAAACCGCCGTTAGATAATCAACCGCCGGTTATCCCGCCGGCTCAGCCGCCAGTTAGTCCGGATCAACCATCTTCGCCGACAGCTTAGTTAATCATTGTAATTTTTACCAATTATAAAATCCCCGAGTTTAGGGGATTTTATAATGTTTATAATTTGGTTTATTTTATTTTTTCGCTAAACTTTTCAGCGTAGTCGCCAATAATTGGTAGCTTGTATTTTTCTTGATTGTAGGCTTTGTAGATCAATAATACAAAAAGAGCCAAGATAAATAGCTGCCAGATACTAATTAAGCTCCACCAGAACCAGTGGATTAGAATGTAATCCAGAAGGTAGTTGATGACTATTAAAACGACGCTGGTGATAATCGACTGCATGGCATGGAAGCGGACAAATTTGTCTTTGGAGACGGCAATAAATAATATGCCGGTAATAAAACCTAAGACATAGCTTAGGGCGGCGGCGACTTTTGGTTCTAGACCGCCAGCGGCCTTGTTTGGTTCTGGTGTGGGTGTTGGTGGCGTCGGACTAGCGCCAGTTTGGTTAGCTTCCTCGGGCATAAAATTTGGTTAGTTTATAAGTTAGTTAGTTATTCTATTGTACCATTTTTAGTGTTTTTAAAAAACACCCATGTTTATTGGTGTTTTATGATAAGTTACGCTAGGTTTGCACCCTTCGAGTGGTTTCCCGCGTGGGCTGATCGGCAAAATTTTAAATGGGTGCGGAGGGATTCGGATCCTTCACTCCGTTCAGGACAGGCTCCTTAACCAATAGCTTAAGAGTCCGCCAGCTGGCGGATCTACCGTTGAGCTAATAATTTAATAACTCTTTCAGAAACTTTCTACCTTGATAACTTTTCAATTCCTTTTCTCGATGGATAGCGTCAATTCTCGTCTTAAAAATTTCTTGATATGCTACTCTCCAATTACCTTTATTAATAGATGTAAAAGATGTTTTTTTATTAGATAATTTTTTGTTGTGCCTTTTTAGTCTCTTTTCTAAATTGTTTGTCTGACCAATATAGATCTTATTTTTATTATTCTGTACAGCGTAGGTAATATAGACCATACTATTGTCTTTTAAAATGGGTGTGAAGGGATTCGGACCCTTAACCAATAGCTTAAGAGGCTACTGCTCTACCGTTGAGCTACACACCCATAATTTATTCATAAATTTTTAATGTAGCTAATTGTTTAAGAGCTAGTCAGCTAGTTGATTTATCTTCGGCGGAAGCGGACAACTCAGACAATTTTATTCTAGCCTAGTAATAGTTTTTGTTTTATTATTTCCTGTGCAGAGCGCGCCCTGGAGGATTTGAACCCCCGACCTACTGGTCCGAAGCCAGTCGCTCTAATCCCCTGAGCTAAGGGCGCACTCTACGCGGGAAATCTCATTAAGCGCCTTTTTACTTCCAACCTTTAGCCACTAGACCAGCTCGGGCTGCTTGCTCTTGAGCTTCTTGCTTGGAGCTACCTTCACCTTTGGCAATTAACTCTTTTTCAATATATATTCCCACCACAAAGTGTCTAGAGTGATCAGGACCGGTTTCCTCCAAAACTTCGTAGTGTGGCGTGATGCCGATTTTTTCTTGAGCGATCTCTTGAAATAAACTTTTGGGGTCTTTGTAGAGTTGGTTTTCTAATATATACGGCAATTCGGGTAAAAGTTTTTTGGCAATGAAATTTTTGGTTTGATCATAGCCTTGGTCGAGATAGAGAGCGCCAATTAACGCCTCAAAAGCGTTGGCTAAAATATACTCCCGAGCTTTACTATTACCATCTTTACTTTCACCTCGAGATAGATAAAGGTAACTATCGATATCTAGTCCTTTGGCAATTTTGGCAAGCATTTTGGCATTAACCAGTGAGGCTCGCCAGTTGGTTAGCTCGCCCTCTGGATTAGGATAGTTGTTATATAGATATTGGGTAACGATTAACTCGAGCACCGCATCACCTAGGAATTCTAGCCGTTCATTATGGTCCAGTTCAAAGTCAGGATTTTCGTTCAGATAAGAACGATGTACCAAGGCTTGTCTGAGCAAATTTAGGTCGTTAAACTTTAACTCGTTTTTTTCTTCAAACTTGTTGAGATTCTTCATAGTTGATGAAGGAGCGAGCAGAAAACGGCGAACAGGGTCACTACTAGCCATTTTCTAGCCGTTACTTTGATTATTTATTATCTTCTTTTTGACTTGCTGATCGATTTCTTTAGAACCCATTTCTTTGTAGATAGCGCCCAAGACGCCATTAACAAATTTACCTGAGCTTTCCCCACCAAAATTTTTGGCGATCTCGATGGCTTCGTTGATAGCTACTTTAGCCGGAATATCTTGATCAAATTTTAACTCATAGATTCCGATACGCAGGACATTACGATCAATGATGGTTATTTTATCTAATGGCCATTCGGTCGCGTATTTGGTGATCAATTGATCAATCTTTGTTTTGTTCTCTAGCACGCCGTTGATGATTTTTTTAGGGAAGTCGGTATCGGTCATATCTGAAGCAAACTCTTCTAGATTAAATCCTAATATCTCTTCAATATCGCCTTGGGCGTTATTGAAGTCCCATTGGTAGAGGGTTTGCATGGCAACGACTCGGCCTAAATGGCGGCTAGACATATTGGTAATTCACAGTTCACAGTCCCTAGTAAAATTCACAGTTGGTAAGCTAAGCGGCTTACTGTGGACTACGGACTGCGGACTATATTATTATTCGTTTTCTTTTTCTTTTTTCTCTCTTTGGCTTTTGGAGAGTTTAGCTAGTTTGCTTTTGATTTTTATAACTTCGCGGCCTTTATAAAAGCCACAGTACAAACAAGTGTGGTGTGGTAAGATTGATTTTTTGCATTTTGGGCAGCTGGCTAGTTTGATTGATTTTAAGGCCAAATGAGCGCGGCCGCTGCGGGAATGACTTTTAGCTTTGCGTTTAGCGGGTACTGGCATATTAATGTTTTAGTGGCTGGTGGCTTCGTCTAGAGGACAACTCGCTTGGAGCGAAAGTAGCTAGAAGATAATGTCTCTAGCTACTGGCCATTAGCCATTTATATTATATTTATTAATAACTGCACCTTAATATAGACTATTCTGATGATTTTGGCAAGGGTTGGTCTAGTTAATAAAATACCCGGATTAAGTGGGTATTTTATTCCAGATCTAAATAAAATTAAAGCTTAATATACCCCGAGATAATGATCGTGTTCCCATTGGGAAACCGCTAGCTTGTAGTCTTGCCATTCACTAGTTTTGGCGCGAATGAAATTTTGGTAGATATGCTCACCGAGGGCTGCCCGGGCGACTGGGTCTTTTTCTAATTCCTGAAGGGCCAGGGAGAGATTTAGAGGTAGAGTAGTAATTTGGTGTTTTTGGGCTTGGGCTTCAGTGAATTCAAATATATTTTCTTCAATCGGCTCAGCTGGAGTCATTTTATTTTTAATCCCATCGAGTCCCGCTGCTAGCATTACACTAAAAGCTAGATAGGGGTTGGCAGCTGGATCGGGACAGCGCAATTCACAGCGGACAGCTTTTTCGCGACCAACAGTATAGCGGGGGATACGAATCAGGGCAGAGCGGTTAGTCTGACCCCAGGAAATATAGACTGGTGCTTCGTAGCCGGGCACTAATCTTTTGTAAGAATTAATCAAGGGGTTGGTAATAGCCGCCATGCCGCGGGCATGATATAGCTGGCCAGCGATAAAATGTAGGGCTGTTTCTGAGAGCTGATATTTGCCATTAGCATCGAAGAAAATATTTTTACCGTTTTGGTCAAAAAGGCTTTGGTGGACATGCATACCAGAGCCGTTGATACCTTGGATTGGTTTTGGCATAAAAGTTGCATGGAGATCGTGTTTTTGGGCGATGGCTTTTAAGGCGTAGCGAAAGGTAACTGCTGAATCGGCAGTCGTTAGAGCATCAGCATATTTAAAATCAATTTCATGTTGACCATTAGCTACCTCATGGTGTAGAGCTTCAACGTCGATATTAAAGTCTTGTAGTGATTCCGTCATCTCTTGACGAATAGATTGGGCTAGATCGGTTGAGAGGTCGAAGTAACCGGCTGTGTCGTGGGGTAGCGCGGCAATATTGCCATTTTCTTTTTTGAACAAGAAGAATTCTAACTCCGGGCCGGTGTTATAAGTTAGGCCGAGCTTACTAGCCTCGAGCAGCTGCTTTTTGAGAATATATCTGGGATCGCCAGGGAACGGTTCGCCGTCTGGTAAATAAACATCGCAGATAATCCGAGCAGTATTTTTTTGCCAGGGTAAAACGGCAAAGGTATTTAGGTCTAATTTCAAGAACATGTCGGATTCAAAAATTCTAGCGAATCCTTCGATCGAAGAGCCATCAAACCAAACATTATTATCAATCGCTTCTTCTAGCTTAGTGCTAGGAATGGTGACTGCTTTGACAATACCCATGATGTCGACGAATTGGAGGTTGATAAAACTGACCCCCTGTTTTTTAACTGAGTCCAAAACTGTTTGTTTGTTCATATTGAGATTTGTAATTAAGCAATAGCAATGGAAGAGATGTGATCGTTGTCTTCTTTAAAGCGCATAATCCGGACACCCTGGGTAGCTCGACCGATCACTGGGATCGACTTAAGTGGCAGGCGGATTACCTGGCCATTATTAGAGATTACCACGGCATCACCAATAGTAGTCTCGGCCAGGTTGCTTAGATCAATAACACTGGCCGTGACGATTTTACCAGTCTTAGGCGTGACTTTAGCTGTTTTGATCCCTGAGCCGCCGCGTTTTTGGACTTTATAGTTTTTTAGGCTGGTGCGTTTACCATAGCCATTTTCCATAATTACCATTAGCTCAGCTCCTTTTGATTTTTCGACAATAGCGTCCATGCCAATTATTTCATCGTGGTTTTTGAGTCGCATACCTCGAACACCAGCGGCGTTGCGACCCATCGCTCGGATGTCACTTTCTTTAAAACGGATGGCTTGGCCGTTGTTAGAGATTAGAACCAGCTCATCTTTACCACTTGATGGTTTGACCCAGCGTAGTTCGTCATCATTTTTAAGTTTAACAGCGATTAAGCCGCTGCGTCGAACGGCGGCAAAGGCATTGATATCAACTTTTTTAATCAATCCATTTTTAGTCACCATAACTAGGAATTTTAGATTGCCTAATTCTTTTAGTGAGAGGATGGAAGTGATTTTTTCGGTGCTGGTTAATTGTAAAAAGTTGACAATCGATTGGCCTTTAGCGGTGCGTGAAGCCACCGGTACATCATAGGCTTTAAGCTGAAAGACTTTGCCGGTATTGGTGAAGAATAATAAATCAGAGTGCGTAGTAGTAGTGAAGCAGTGTTCAACCGTATCTTCTTCTTTAGTGGCTAGGCCAGTGACGCCTTTGCCGCCGCGGGATTGAGTGCGGAAAGTTTCGGGTGCCAGACGTTTGATGTAGCCATCCTTAGTGCCGATGACAATAGTCGGCTCATCGGGGATTAAGTCTTCCATTGAAAATTTATCAATACCGCCTTTGATGATTTGAGTCCGGCGTGGGTCGGCATATTTATCTCTAATTTCTTGCAGCTCTTTTTTAATAAGCCCCAAAATCTTCTTGGGTGAGTTGAGTATTTCTGTTAGTTCTTTAATAATTAATCTTTTTTCTTTAAGCTCAGTGTCAATTTTGAGTCGTTCTAGATTGGCTAGACTTTGTAAACGCATTTCCAATATGGCTACTGCCTGGCGTTCGCTAAGCTTAAATTGCTTCATCAAATTATTTTTGGCGGTTTCGCGGTCTTTGGATTGTTTGATTGTTTTGATTACCGCATCAATTTTATTCAAAGCCAGGATTAACCCTTCTAAGATGTGAGCGCGGTCTTTGGCCTTGTTCAAGTCGAATTGGGTTCGTTTGGTGATAACCTCGCGGCGGTGTTTGATATACTCTTCTAAAATCATTTTCAAAGTCAAAACGCGAGGTTGTAAGCCGTCAACTAGAGCTAGCATATTAACGTGAAAAGTATCTTGGAGTTGAGTGTGCTTATAGAGTTGATTAAGAACCTTTTTGGGGTAAGCATCTTTTTTGAGCTCAATAACAATTCGGACGCCTTCTTTAGATGATTCATCGCGGATATCTCTAATAGCTTCTATTTTTTTGTCGCGGACTAGCTCGGCAATTTTTTCCAGCAGACTGGCTTTATTCACCTGGTAGGGGACTTCGGTAATGATTATTCTAAATTGGCCGGATTTTTCTTCAGTGATTTCCGATTTAGCGCGAGTGACCACACGGCCCTTGCCAGTGGCGTAAGCTTGTTTAATTTCTTCAATATTAAAAATAGTGGCGCCAGTGGGAAAATCTGGTCCTTTGATATAATCCATCAAGTCTTCGACCGTGGCGTCAGAATTATCGATTAAATAAGTAATGCCATCGCAGAGCTCGCCTAGATTATGAGGCGGGATGTTAGTCGCCATACCAACGGCAATACCCATCGTGCCGTTAAGTAACAGATTAGGTAATTTGGCTGGCAGGACAGTTGGCTCTTTTTGTGAGCCGTCATAATTAGGGATAAAATTAACAGTCTGTTTTTCGATGTCATTTAAAGTTTCTTCCGAAATAGCGGCTAGTTTAGCTTCGGTATAACGCATGGCCGCCGCGCTGTCGCCATCCATCGAGCCAAAGTTACCTTGGCCATGAATCAGGGGATAGCGCATGTTAAAATCTTGGGCTAATCGAACCATCGAGTCATAAACAGCAACATCGCCGTGAGGATGATATTTACCTAACACCTCGCCGACCACGGTGGCGGATTTTCTAAATTTAGCATTATGACGTAGGCCCAGAGTCCACATGGCGTAGAGAATACGACGGTGAACCGGCTTAAGGCCATCGCGAACATCAGGTAAAGCGCGAGCGACGATTACGGACATGGCGTAATCCAAATAAGACTCCTTCATTTCCGTGACGATGGAGCGGGGCTCAAGCTTACCAACGTTTTGCGGTTTAGCGATAGCTAGTTTTTGTTGTAGCGGCTTAGTTGGCGTTTCGGTTTTTTTGTTTTTGGCTATTTCGTCTGGTTCGGGTTTAGTTACCGGACCAACTTTTTTAGCGGCTTTTTTATCCGCTATTTTTTTGGGACGTATTTTCTTTAGAATTTTTTTGATAACTGGTCGTTTAGGCATAATTATAGTGGTCAGTACTATTTAATAAGCTTAGATTGTTAAATAATTATTCAGCGTTTTCAAATTGGAAGTTAAAAAGCATTTGTTCTAAGATATCACTGTTGCCCATTAATGATAGGCTCAGCGAGCTGTCCGGTAGGGGGACAATTATTTGGTCGGTCGTGACGCCGTCTTTAGCTGAGGTATCGCGGTATAATTTACCGTCAACGCCAGCTAGATTATAGTCTTCAATATTCTCGATTGTTGCTGGTAGAGGGATGTCTGCTTGGATAGTTAAGACTACTTGGTCGGGCTGTTCTTGGTTAGGGCTAGTAAAGGTAACTTGGGTAATTTTTTTGGTCGATTCAGCCTTGATTTGCCAGTTGGTTGGGTATTTGGTAGAAAATTTGTAGTCGGTGTTTTGATAAACCAGCCAATCTTTAGTTGCTTGCGTTAAAAGGCTTTGTTTTATCCTTTCTATGTCCGCCGCCGGGATATTAATATTTACATTAGTATTAGTATCTAGCGACTCAGTTGGGTTTTTAATTTTACCTACCAATTCTGAGATTACAGAGATATTTTCTTTAACGCCAGCCATTGATTGGTCCAGTTGTTCCTTGGTCTCTTGCCATCTTTTTTGTTCTTCAATATCTTGGGCAGTTAAGGGATGCCTGAGATTAAGTTTAAAAAAGTAAGTCCAACAAACAACTATTACTATCATGACACTAGCGACTGCCACATACATTAATAATTTTCTTTTTTCTTCATCGGTCGGTGATAATTCTTGGTTAGTTGTTGGCATTTTTGGTGGGAGCCAGGTTTTGCTTGGTTTGTTCTGGTAGTCTATTTCGGGAGCTGCATCAACTATTGGAATAGTGACATCCGTTATTTGGTTTTTGGTTGATTTTTGGCTAGCAGTTTTTTTATTTGATCTTTTGGTTATTTTTTTTGGTTTGTTGATTCTTTTTCTGCCGCCAGTTATTGATTGTTTTTTTATTTTGCTACCTCCCATATGTTTTATTGTCTGGGTAAAATTATTACTTTGGTCTCTTCGGTCATTAAGTCTTTTTTGCTAATTTTAAGTTTGTCTTCGGCGATTGGCGTGTTTTTAACGCCCATTTCTTTACAGAAAGCATCGATTGGGTCGAGATCAATTTTAAGTCCCGGAACTTTGTAGTGCATCGGTATAACTATTCGTGGTTCAATTTGGGCAATCACCTCGCTAGCCTTTTTGGCGCCGAGAGTGTATTTACTATCAACCGGTATCATTAAAATGTCGGCATCTTCTAATAATTCTAATTGTTCGTCGTTCAGAACGTGTCCCAAATCACCTAGGTGAACTACGGATAAATCGTCAACGTCGATTCGGTAGGCGATATTAGCGCCGCGTTCGCTCCCTTGTTTGTCATCATGATAGGTTGGTATACCATAGACAAAAACTTTTTTTATTTCATATTCCCCCGGTGATTTAATTACAAATGGTTCTCCTTTGACAGCGTTGAGATTATTGTGGTCATGATGGTCATGGGTTATCAAAACGATTTCCGCTTTGGTTTTGGACATTTTAAGACCGATTGATTCATCATAAGGATCAATTAGAATGGTGATATTATCGCCATTGCTTTTGGCCTCAATTTTAAAACAGGAGTGACCTAGCCAACTGATGTTCATATAAGTCTGATTAAAGAATAAAAGGCTAAAAAATACTCCTTTAGTTTAGCATATTTTTGCTTACTTTAAAAGGGGGTTAGTAATGGTTTATTTTGGCTCAAATTAGATATAATTTACTACGCTCAGAGTGACCAAATAAATACCCGGTTATTGGCTGACGTTTTACTTGGTATTCTTTAGTGTTCTTGACTTTTAATTCACTCTGCTCTATACTATTTCTACCTTAATAATTAATCCTAATTAATCCCTTCGGGGACTTAGTTGGCCAGTTAAAAGGCTACTAGGTTAAACCATTGTGTCCACCTAGCGGGTGGATTATTTGTTAGTACACAGTACCTAGTGCACAGTACACAGTAAGGCGAATAGCCGTTAGACTGTGAGCTGTTCTGTGTACTAAGTACTGTGTACTAGGTACTATTGTATGACCAAAGATAAAAAACTAAAAAATCTCAAAGAAGAAACATCCGAATTTGGCAAGCTTTTAAATAAAGAGAAAGGTCTTCTCAATTTTCCCAAAGTTGGGGATATAATTAAAGGTAATGTCATCTCGGCGTCTAAGAGCGCAGTTCACTTAGATATTGAAGGCATCGGCACTGGCGTTATTCGCGGTCATGAGCTTTATTTAGAATCATTAGATTATGACGATCTTAAGCCTGGTGATGATGTTGAGGCAACGGTGGTTGAGTTAGAAAACGAGAACGGCGAGATTGAGCTCTCTT
This sequence comes from Patescibacteria group bacterium, assembly GCA_041650515.1. GTDB lineage: Bacteria > Patescibacteriota > Patescibacteriia > JACRDY01 > JACRDY01 > JBAZLA01. The sequence continues at coordinate 21,143 of JBAZLA010000009.1, read as the reverse complement.
TTCGATCAGCTGGCCAGCTAAAAGTTTGGGGTATTCTTAATGATCTAAGAACTGATGGTAAAATTATTGATGCTGACATTCTAGATGCTAATCGTGGTGGTTTGATGATTAAAGTTAACCGGATTCTGGGATTTTTGCCAGTTTCTCAGCTTAGCCCAGAGCACTATCCACGAATTCCTGGCGGTGATAAAACCAAAATTTTGGAAAGATTAAAAAGTTATGTCGGTCAGAAATTTCCGGTTAAAGTAATTACGGCCGAACCAGCTGAAGAAAAATTAATTGTTTCCGAAAAGGCCGCTTGGGAAGAGCAACAGCACGGCGTTATTTCTAAATATAAAGAAGGGGATTTAGTCGAAGGCAAGATCACGGCGGTGACTGATTTTGGTGCTTTTGTTGAGTTTGGTGAAAATCTGGAAGGGCTAATCCATATTTCCGAATTGGCTTGGCAGCGGATTGATGATCCTAAAGATTTTGTTAAGGTTGGTCAGAAGATTAAGGCTAAGATTATCAAAGTGGAAGGCTCAAAGATATTTTTATCAATGAAAGCTTTAGTGGCCGATCCTTGGACTAACGTCGGCGATAAATATCAAGTCGGCCAGCTAGTCAAAGGTACGGTTTTAAAAGCCAATCCTTTTGGTTTATTTGTTGAGCTTGATCCAGATATTCATGGCCTAGCTCATATTTCTGAGTTAGCGGACAAGCCAGTGGAAGATGTTTCGCAGATTGCTAATGCGGGTGATATTGTTGAATTTAAGATTATCTCAATTGAACCAAAAGACCACCGTTTGGGTCTGAGTCTCAAAGGAGTTAAAAAGGGTGCTAAGGTAGTCGAGGCCAAGGCTGAAGTTGAAGCCAAGGCTGAGGCCAAAGCTGAAATTAAGACGGAAGAAAAGGAGACCAAGAAAGCAATAAAACAAGAAAACAAAAAAACAAAAAAGCCTGTCTTGAGCGGAGTCGAAAGACAGGAAAGCAAGTAATTCAATAAATTTACTGTTATAAAAGTTCCTACCCACTGGGTGGGAATTTTTAGTTTTGGATATAGTACCCAGTACCTAGTACACAGTACAGAGAAATTAAATCCCACTATTCTAAGATTTCAACCACTCTGTACTATGTACTGTGTACTATTTTAGTATTGACAAAAGTTTAAATTTAGATTTAGATAAAGGATTGCCCAGCCAATCCTGGCTCAGGAGGGAGGTGACGAAGATGGGAGATCTTTTGAAGCTGCCGTGTCGGACTATCTGGCAGCTATTCATGGCTGGCCAGGGAAAAAATTCGCCTGAGTTAGCGTCGGCCATATTCAGCTCGGCGACGGCTGCTGAGCTGGTGTGCCAGCAGGTGGTCCTGGCGGTGCCGGGCGTGGCGCAGAGCGTCGCGCTCAAAGATATCCGTGCTACCATGTGGCATGGTATCGTGCTGTTTTTTGCCGACGGTGAGCAGATTATCGTTGGCAGCAATCAGTGGGCGCGCTGGGACGAGTCCCTGCGGTGTTGGTTGCTGCGTTTCCCAATCTCGGCGGTGGCTGCCAAGCGTTTGGCCAAAGAGCGGGTCTGCTGGTTGTTCAACTACCATGACCAGAGTCGTAAGCGGTTGGCCATTACCGTCGCCACCCCCGCGGTTCAAGGAGGTTTCACGCAGCGGTTACTCGGCCTATTTGGCTGGGCGACCAAAAAGGCCGGCTAGATTCTCTGCCGACCTCTTTTTTATATAGTATGGAGTATCTAATATATTAGGCTGCCTTGTCCTTTCTTTCTTCTGCTGGTAATACATTTTCAATTTTTTGTTCTAAAATATCCTTAAGTTGTGCCACAATTTCTGCTGGATTTTTAGTGCTAAGGCCCATTTTTTCGATCATGGTCATAAATTCTTCATCGCGAGCCGCACCTTCTTCAATTGCATCGGCGCCGTAGGCTAGTAGATCGTAGGCTTTTTGGTAGGCTTCTGGCGTTTTTTTATCCGTGGCGTCGTTAATAGCATCTTTAAGCATCTGCCATTCTTGGTCGCGGGTTTCCATTTTATTATTATAGTCTCGTTTTATAAACCGTTTTAGCCAGGTAGTTTTTTCTTTTTGCACTTGGTTGGGATTACGTTCACCAAAAAATTTTCTCTCAGTTGGCGTTTCGCCGATAATTTGGTTAGCCTCGTCTTGGCGGTCGCCAACATTTTCAGCTGCTTCTTGGGCTGATCTTAATTTTGGTTCGTCAAAAAATTTTCTCTCTTCATTGGTTCGACCAAATTGGGCTGGGCCTTTTTCACCTCTGGGCATATTATTTAACTCCTTTCTTTAGAGTATCCTCCCTTATTTGTTAAATTTACCAACTTTAATATTGTAGCATAATTTGAATATTTTTTCAATAAGGAAATGGTTATAATAGTTGGCTTGCTTATTAGTTTAAAATTCTTTATAATTAGAACTACTAAAATAAAAATTCTATGAAAAATCTATTCAAAAATTTTCTTTGGTTTTTTGTCGCCTTTTTAGCCATTGCTAGCTTGCTAAGTCTATATAATTATTCCGGCGGTTCCCAGGCTGAAGATATTGATCTGACTAAACTAGTTAGCCAGATCAATCAAGAAGAGGTTCGCCAGGTTGAAGTTCGGGGGAGTGAGATCAGTATTACTCTAAATGATGATCGTAAAGAGGTTGCCCAGAAAGAGCCGAGCGAGTCCTTTGCCGAGCTGATGAAAAACCTGGGCGTGGTGCCAGAAAAACTGCAAAAGGTTTCTTTGCAAATTAAGGGAGAAACTGGTGCAACCTTTTGGTTAACGACGATTTTGCCATTTGTTTTGCCGTTAGTACTTTTTATTGGTTTGATTTGGTTTATGATGCGCCAGGTGCGTGGGGCTAATAACCAAGCAATGTCATTTGGCGAGAGCCGGCCGCGTGAAGGTAGTAAAGGGGCCAAAGAAAAAGTGACCTTTAATGATGTTGCCGGAGTCAGGGAAGCCAAAGCTGAACTCGAAGAGGTAGTAGACTTTTTACGCAATGCCAAAAAATTCTTGGCTCTTGGTGCCAAAATTCCCAAGGGCGTCTTATTAATGGGTGCGCCGGGTACCGGTAAAACTTTATTAGCCAAAGCCGTGGCTGGTGAAGCTAATGTGCCTTTTTTCTCGATTTCTGGCTCGGAGTTTGTGGAGATGTTTGTTGGCGTGGGCGCTTCGCGGGTTCGTGATCTATTTCGTAAAGCCAAAAAAGCGGCGCCGGCAATTATTTTTATTGATGAAATTGATGCGGTTGGCCGTCAACGTGGCGCTGGGCTGGGCGGTTCGCATGATGAACGTGAGCAGACCTTAAATCAGATCTTAGTGGAGATGGATGGTTTTGAAACCCAGACTAATGTTATTGTAATGGCGGCCACCAACCGGCCTGATGTTTTGGATCCGGCGCTGTTGCGCCCTGGGCGGTTTGATCGATTAGTAGTAATTGATGAGCCGGATATTAACGACCGTGAGGCGATTTTAAAAATTCATGCCCGGAATAAGGTGGTAGCTCAAGACATTAACTTGCGCCAGGTAGCTGAGCGGACGCCGGGTTTTTCGGGTGCTGATTTAGCTAATACTCTAAATGAAGCGGCTATTTTGGCGGCTAAACGAAATAAGAAACGAGTTGAGCAAACGGATATTTTAGAGAGTATTGAAAAAGTGATGCTTGGCCCAGAACGCAAAAGTCATCTTCTATCCGAAAAAGAAAAGAAAATTACTGCCTACCACGAGGCTGGTCATGCTTTAGTCTCCCATGAGCTACCCAATGCCGATCCAGTGCATAAGGTTTCGATTATTTCTCGCGGTCGGGCGGCTGGCTATACTCTCAAGTTACCGGTCGAGGATAAGCGGCTGCACAGCCGAGCTGAGTTTTTAGATGAGATCGCTGTCTTATTGGCTGGTCATCTGACTGAGAAGGAGATCTTTGGCGATGTAACGACCGGTGCTAGTAATGATTTAGAGCGCGCTACTAAATTGGCTAGGAAGCTAATCACTCAATACGGGATGAGTGAAGTCCTAGGGCCGCGAACCTTTGGCCAAAAAGAGGAATTGATTTTCCTGGGTAAAGAGATTCATGAACAGCGTGATTATAGCGAAAAAGTGGCTGAACTAATCGATCAGGAGATTAATCAGTTGATTAGCGACAATATTAAGCGGGTTAAGGATATCCTAAAGCGCAAACGACGATATTTGGATAAGGTTGCCGAGACCTTAATTAAAAAGGAGACTCTCGAAAGGGCAGAGTTTGAGGCCATATTCCAAGACGGCAAGAAATAGGGTATAATTAGATTAGTAATTTACTATATAATTTTAGAAATAACTTGGGAGGAAATATATGCCTTTGTACCGCATTATTGTCAAAAATGCTTGGTTAACCACTTGGCGCAATAAATTTTTATGGCCTTTTGGTTTTTTGGCTAGTTTTTGGGGTATTGGCAGCACTTATGAAGTGGTGCTGCGCAGTTTAGACTTGTCTACCGAACGAGAGTTATATTGGGTTAGACTGTGGCACGATATTATTAGCACTGGGTTAAATTGGGAGAGCATTAAGGAACTATTTGCCAATGGCCCGTTGCAGGTTGTTCTTTTATTGTTTTTTATTATTTTGTTTGGTTTAGTTATTTTGTTCTGTTTCTGGCTGTTTACCTGCTCGGAGATTGCGGTTATTAAAGCTTCGTCGGCTTTGCTTAGAAAACGAGAGATCGGCAATCTTTTTTTTGAGAGTAAGGAAGATTTTTGGCCGGTTTTTACTGTTAATTTAATCGGCAAGGTTTTGATTTTTCTATTTTTACTACTACTTAGCTATCCTATCTTGCAGCCTTTGTTGGGGACGGAATATTCTATTCCGGTCTTGATGGTTTATATCTTATTTTATGTTGTGATCGTGGCGGTCGTCTTGATTATTTCTTTTGTGACAATTATTAGTGATATCCATATTGTGGTCAACAAAGACAGTGTTATGAGTGCGATTAAGAAGAGTTGGGCAATGGTTGTTAATAATTGGTTAGTTTGTCTAGAGACGGCGATCTTGCTCTTTGTCATTAGCATCTTGGTTGGTTTTGGTTTAGTCTTATTAACTATTCTACTTTCCATTCCTTACCTTATGTTGTTTTATTTAGCATCAGTGGTGATTGGTTCAATAGTGATCTATTGGTTGTTGTTAATTTTAGCTTTACTCACCGGTTTATTAGTGATATTTATTGTTATTAGTTTGGTGACTACTTTTCAACTAGTTTTATGGGTTGAGCTATTTGAGAAGATTAATAATAAAAGTGCTGTTGCTAAGTTAGAGCGCCTAGGGAATGTTGTTTTACCGACCAAGTAAATAGAATAGCAAAAATATTAAAACCCCGTTATAGCGGGGTTTTGAGTTTAATTAAGTTGTTACTTTTTTATAACCCTGCCTCGACGGCAAGGCGGGCAAAAAAGTAATATAAAAAAGTTTTGGGGTCGGCCAGGGGCAAAGTACTATTTATCTACTTACGGTTCTACCCGCCTCGCTCCTCGGTGTAATCAGAACAAGTCGGAGCTCGGCTTGGCCCCATGCCGATCCCAAACCCCACTGAGTTTAATTATTTAACCGCGTTGAACTTTTAGAAATAGTTGGGGTCTGAGGCGCCCGCCTGCAACGCTTTGCATAGCAATGCGGGTAGGAATATGGCGCGTAGTCCCGCCCCGGCCTTTTTAATCTTTCCTTAGGGGCGGGACGGGTAGGATGAGCTAAAGTTTAACAGTGAACCGCGCCTTATTATGTCTCTTGGCGCCAAGAGACATAATCCCCAGAGGTTTTTTGGCCACTTTTTTAGCTTCAAAAAAGTAGTTATCAACAAAGATAATTGGGCAGCGAAATCTATTTTGAGCGGAGCTAAAAACTAAAGGTGGCAGTTTGTTTAAAAACCAGTTTTAGTTTATAATAATAGCAAAGTTAAGCTAATTTTATGGTTAGTGATTCAAACCGAAGCCAAAATTCTTCTGGTCTTACACTCTCAACCAATGCGGTGGCTGATGATTTTGAAGAAAAAATTCATGAGCTGGAGCTAGAAGAGAGAGAAAAAGAGACAGTCACCAAAGCTAATAGACTTAATATACCTTATATTAATTTAGTTCAGTTTCCGATTGCGCCAGAGGCGATTGCCATTATCCCCGAGGCTAAGGCGCGGGAGCTTAATTTAGCTTGTTTTTATCGTGATGATGATGATTTAAGGTTGGCCGTAGTTGATCCTGACAGCCAAGCCGTTAATGATTATATTAAAGAGCTGTATGAGCAGGGTTACAAAAAGATTGAGTTATATTTAGTTTCGCCGCATAGTTTTGAGCGCTCACTGCAGTCTTATCGATCTGTCCCAAAAATTAAGGAAGTTCGCCTAGGTGTTAATATCACTGAGCAGGATCTTCAGCGATTTAAGGCCTCTTTTACTGGTTTTGACGATTTGGCCAAGAAAATGCGTAAAATATCCATGACTGATCTGATCACTTTTATTATCGCCTCGGCAATTGAAGCTCGGGCATCAGATATTCATATTGAGGCTGAGGAAAAAGACATTAAGGTTCGTTTTCGTATCGATGGCCTTTTGCATGATATCGTTAGTTTACCGCCGGAGAGCTGGAAAAAAGTAATCAACCGTATCAAACTTTTGGCTAGATTAAAACTTAATGTTACCGACCGGCCGCAAGATGGCGGGTTTACTATCAAACTAGCTAAAGAGAAAATTGATGTCCGTATTTCGGCTATTCCGACTAATTATGGTGAAAGTGTGGTTATGCGTTTGCTGATGTCTTCGGCAACTTCAATTAAGTTTGAAGATCTTGGTCTCCGCGGTAAAGCCTTTTTAGATCTGGAGCGAGAGATGGCCAAACCTAATGGTATGTTGATTACGACTGGTCCGACCGGTTCGGGTAAGACGACAACTTTGTATGCTATTTTAAATAAGCTTAATTCGTCCGAAACCAAAATTATTACTCTAGAAGATCCGATTGAGTATAAACTGGAAGGCATTAATCAAAGCCAGATTCGGTCAGACGAAGATTACACCTTTGCTAAAGGGTTACGTTCAATTTTGCGGCAGGACCCAGACGTGGTTATGGTTGGCGAAATCCGCGACCTTGAGACAGCCGAGACGGCGATTAATGCTGCCCTGACTGGTCACCTAGTCATCTCTACTCTTCATACTAATTCAGCTTCCGGGACGATTCCGCGTTTTTTGGGTATGAGAGTCAAGCCGTTTTTATTGGCGCCAGCAATTAATGCCATGATTGGTCAGCGTCTAGTGCGTCGGATCTGCGACCAATGTAAAGAAAAAATAGAGCTAGATAATCAGACGATGTCAAAAGTAATGGAGGTTTTATCCAAAGTCAAAGCCGAGTCGGGGGAAAAAGTAATAACCAAAGATTCCAAAGAATGGCAGTTTTATAAAGGTAAGGGCTGCCAGGCTTGCCAGGGTCTAGGCTATCGTGGCCGGGTTGGTATTTATGAGATTATGACCATGAATCAAGAGATTGAGAAATTAATTCTTTCAGGTGAAGCGTCTGAATATCAGATGCAAGATATTGCAATCAAGAACGGTATGATCACCATGGCTCAAGATGGTCTACTTAAAGCTTTGGATGGTATAACTACTGTTGATGAGGTTCTCCGAGTGGCTGAATTCTAGATAATGTTTTTTTAAAAAGCCCCGTATTGCGCGGGGTTTTTTGGTTGTCTTCATTCTAACAGTGGGTCGGCGAGGTCAAAGTGTTGAGATAAGTTTTGGTCAAACAGAGGGGTTTTTTGTGATCTCAACGGGGGTCTATATATCTAGATAATTATTTGGTGACTATTATTTTTTATTTTTAATCTAATTGATTTAACACCCGTTAATTTTTTAGTCAAGAATCTTAGTCGCTCGCCCCATTCGACCACCACCACTGTGTCCTGGCGACCCAGATATTCTTTGAGTCCGGCGTCGAGTAATTGTTCGCCTTGTGGTAAGCGATAAGCGTCAGCATGCACTAGGTATTTGATTTGTTTTCCCACTTTTTTATTTCCCCGTTTCTTGGGTACGGGATAGATTTTTATTAGCACGAAGGTTGGGCTATTGATAATCCTTCCAATCCCCAGTCCTTTGGCAATACCTTTAGTTAGTATCGTTTTGCCGCTGCCCAGATTACCCTGGAGCAAAATAATTTCTCCACCTCGAAATTGCCGAGCGAGTTTCTGGCCCAGTTTAATAGTTTCTTTTTCCGAGTGGCTCGTGAGCTGCATATTACAAACTTAAATTAGGGTCGATTTTAACATTAGCCCAGCTGCTTTTACTAGTTTTTTTAAAATTATAATAACCAGCTACGGCGATCATGGCCGCGTTGTCGGTGCAATACTCAGTATTTGGTATTTGGTATTTGGTATTTGGTAATACGGTTTTGATTCTCTGGCCAAGTTGTTCGCGAAGTTTGGGGTTAGCGGCGACACCGCCACCTAGGGTGATAGATTTAGCTTTAAATTTTTTAGCTGCCGCAATAGTTTTGCTGGCTAAAACATCGACAATACTTTGTTCAACGCTGGCGCAAAAGTCGTTAAGCGCTTTTTTTTCTGGTCGGCCGTTTTTTTGAACAAAATAGAGTACTGAGGTCTTGAGACCAGAAAAACTAAAATTAAAATTTGGTTGGTCGATCATCGGTCGAGGAAGTGGATATTTGGCGGCATGGCCATTTTTAGCTAATTGGCTGATGATCGGCCCGCCAGGATAGCCGATATTTAAGATTTTGGCTACTTTGTCGAAACATTCACCGGCAGCGTCGTCCAAGGTTTGACCAATAATCTGGTAACGGCCGATTTTTTTAATTAAAATTAGTTCGGTGTGTCCGCCAGAAACGATTAGACTAATGGCCGGTAAGTTTTTATTTAAGTCAAAATTAGTTAGCTGGTTAGCTAAGATATGCGCTTCGAGGTGGTTGATTGGGATTAGTGGTTTATTATAAATATAACTAAGCGTTTTGGCAGTTTGGACGCCAACCATTAGCGAAGTTATTAGGCCCGGCCCGCGGGTCACCGCAATGGCGTCAATTTTGGGCCAATTAGTTTTGGCTTCGCGCAGCGCTTGGTCGACTACTGGTAAGACGTTTTCTAGATGTTTACGAGCGGCCACTTCGGGCACTACGCCACCAAATCTACAATGAATATTGATTTGTGATAAAACAACGCTGCTCCGGACTTTAAAGCTGGATTTTTTTACCCCTCGACTCCGCTCGGGGCAGGCTTCCAAAATTGCAGCAGCGGTTTCGTCGCAAGAAGTTTCAATACCGAGAATAAGCATATTTAAGGTTGTTTAGTAGTTTAATTATTTTTGTACTAGATCAAGCGATTGTTGTGGCGACTAAGTCTATAAGAGATCCCTTCGACTCCACTCAGGGCCGGTTCTTCGCGGAGTTTATCCTGAGTGTAGCGAAGGGCTCAGGATGAGGGCATTTTATAAGTATTTAGCGCCCTCATATTGACTAATAGGTATCGATTGATTATAATCGTAGGCGTATTTATAATAGCTTGTACAATTCAAGAAAGCAAGAAAGAAAAAAAGCAATAAAACAAGAAAGCATACGCCCCGATGTCACGTCGGGGCTGAACAGAAAAACAAGATTTGTTTTCTGGCTTTCCTGATTCATGGGGCCATCGTCTAGTGGTTAGGACATTAGGTTTTTCGCCCTTACGGGCGATCACCCGTTAGGGTGACATCCCAACAAGTTATTGGTTATTTAAATATTTTTTGGGGCCATCGTCTAGTGGTTAGGACATTAGGTTTTCATCCTAACAACAGGGGTTCGATTCCCCTTGGCCCTACCAAAGAAGAACATTCCCATGTTCTTTTTTGTTTTTTAATAAAATTGGATTGGGGTGCTATAATGTAGCTATGAAAAAACGGTTAATTATCTATCTATTAGTTGCTGGTAGCTTGCTAGTCTTATTATTATTTATTATTGTTTTCAGGAGCCAGCAGCCAAGTTTAGTCAATAATCCGACGGTGGACATTGATCTAATAACTCCAGTTAATATTAATAATGATGGTGATCCAGTAGATCCGCCGACTATCGACGGTGAGCCGTTGATTAATCTTATGCCGGAGACAGTTTATTTGGCTGTTCCTTATATTAACGAAACTTTGGATAGCGCCTGGACCGGCCCTTGGAAAAACGCTTGTGAAGAAGCAGTCATCACCATGGTGGAGAAATATTATTTGGGTGATAAGACAGTGACTAAAGAAGAGGCCAGAGAATTTATGCAAATGCTTTTTGATAAACAAGATGAGCTTTGGGGTACCAATTTTAATGCCGACGCGGCGCGGATGGCTCAGTTAATTGATGACTATACTTCTTATGGTGCCAAAGTAGTTGATGATCCAACCTTGGAATCGATTAAAGTGGAATTACAGAATAATCAACCGATAATTGCTTTACACTACGGTTTTGATCTAAAAAATAGCAATATTCCTTTTATGCCATTACCCCGAGGCACGTCTTATCATACAACAGTGATCATTGGTTATGATGACAAGACCAAAGAGTTTATCACTAATGATCCCGGTGACACGGTCAATGGTCCTAATCATCGTTACGACTATGATCTATTTTTGAATAGTTTGCATGATTATAGTTTCTCGACTAAGCAAGCGGACGGTCCGGCGCGGGTGATCTTTACTTCTTCTAAGAGTAACCAGTAATTGGTAGAGTTATGGCATTGACTTGGTCAGTATTAGATGCTATATTATTTTTGCTTTCCTCGTAGGCTTCATTCCCTTATCCCACGGTGCACGGCTTATACCTAGGGTGATAAAAGTCAGGGGCCGAGAAAGGAATAATTATTAAATAAGTAATTTGCAAAGACAACATGGGTAAAGATTTATATGTTGGTAATTTGTCTTACAGCACAACTCAAGACACTTTGACTGAGGCTTTTTCTCAGGCTGGTCAGGTTGTGTCCGCTAAGGTGGTTACCGACAAAATGTCGGGTCGTTCCAAGGGCTTTGGTTTTGTAACAATGCAGGACGACGCCGGCGCCGCCAAAGCGATCGAGATGTTTGACGGCCAGGAATTAGATGGTCGTAAACTCAAGGTCAACGAAGCTAGACCATTAACTAAGTAGAGTTTTGGTTGAATTGTAGTTACTATTGATTTAGATATAGACTTTTAAGAAAAACAGAGTGCGCGCAGCTCTGTTTTTTTGTTAAACGTTACTTTTTTATAACTAAAAAAGTAACCAAAAAAGTTTTGGGGGCGTTTGAGGCGCGGGTTTTGTTCAGCTTTTTGCGGGTTTACCCGCCTCGCCGCCTCGCTCGGACCACCGACCAGAACGGCGGCGAGGCTAAGCGCCGCAAACGCCCCCAAGCCCCCACTGGTTTTATGCCTATCATTTGTTGCTAAAAGTTTAATTTTCTCGTAAAATATAGGCATAAGTCTAAAACCAAAAATATGGATCTTAAAGAGTTTTTTATCACTCCGGAAGGTTTGAGCGACCACGATTTAAAAGAGCTCGAGGAAAAAAAATCCGCTGATTGGTCAGCAGCTGGCGAGGGACAGCTAGCTGTTGATGTTTATCAAACCGACAAAAGCGTTGTGATTAAATCAGCTATTGCTGGCGTTCTGCCCAAAGATATTGATATTTCGATTAGTGGCGATATTTTGACTATTCGGGGGACTCGGTCTAAAGATCATGAAGTGAATGATGGTGACTATTATTATCGTGAGTGTTATTGGGGCTCGTTCTCTCGATCAATTGTTTTACCCGTCGAAGTTAAGCAAGACCAAATTGAAGCAGTTTTTAAAAATGGTATTTTAACTGTTATTTTACCCAAAACTAAGCCACATAAGATGGTAAACATCAGAGTGGAAGAGTAAATTTATATTTATGTCTAAGATTATTCAGCCACCTAAGGATAGTCATAAGTGGTTGATTACTGTTTTGGCCATTTTTTTATTTTTGGCGCTCACTGTGGCAGCGTTAATCTTTGGTTATCAAAAGGTTTATGCTCAAAAGATCTATCCGGGTGTCTGGGTTGGTGGTTCAGATCTGAGTGGGCTGACTCAGACAGAAGCTGAAGAATTGCTTAAAATTCGGGTGGCAGAATTAGATCGAGCAGGTTTTTTGTTTACCTACCAAGAGCGGACGGTCGCTATTAGTTCCTTGGTGGTAGCGCCTAGTGATCCAGATATTTCTTATGAGTTGGTTTCTTTTGATGTGCCGGCTACTGCGACTGCGGCTTTTGGAGTAGGGCGTCAGGGTAATTGGTTAAATAAACTATTGGGCAGCTGGCGGGTCTTATTTTCTAGGTCCCAAGTAGAGACTCATTTTACATTAGATCAAGATAGGTTTTTAGCCGCCTTGCAGGATAATTTTAAAGATCTAGAAAATCCAGCAATGTCGGCTCAGCTGATTATTACTCAAGAGGGTGATCGGTTTATCAAGAGTATCGAGCCTGAGAAAGCCGGTACGGCTTTTAATTATAGTCTAGCGCTTAATCAGCTAACAAATCAGTTAGTTAATTTAGATGATACTAAGATTGGACTACAGTTGCAGCCTGATTTACCACAGATTAAGTCATCGCAGGTTCAGCCAGCCCTGGCTCAGGTTGATTCCATTCTGGCTCTAGCGCCGCTAACTTTAATCTATCAGGATAAGAAATGGGAAGTTAGTGCTCTGCAGTTAGCTGGTTTATTAGATTTTGCTCTAAATAGCGGTCAGGTGGTATTGGGCATCAATCAACAAAGATTTGGACAATATTTAGATCAAGAGATTTTTTTGGCGGTTAATCAAGAATCTAAGAATGCTAAGTTTAGTTTGCAAGGTAGTAAGGTGGTTGAGTTTCAGGGCGCTCAAGCGGGCGTGACAATCGACCAAGAGGCGACTCGCCAGAAAATAGAATCTGAGTTTATTATTAATCAAAATAAGGAAGTCGCTTTGGTAGTCCAAATGGTTCCGCCACAGGTTGCTACTGCTGATGTTAATAATTTGGGTATTAAAGAACTAATTGGTGTTGGTTTATCTAATTTTGTTAATAGCCCCAAAAATCGTATCCATAATATTCATACCGGCGCGGCGTCGATTAACGGCATGTTGATTAAGCCTGGCGAGGAATTCTCTATCAATACCGCCCTGGGTGATGTTGATGGTGAACATGGTTATCTTCCGGAAATGACGATTAAAGGTAATAAGACCGTGCCCGAGTTTGGCGGCGGGTTGTGTCAGATTGGTACGACTATTTTTCGCGTTGCCTTGTCGGCTGGTTTACCAATTACCGAACGAGCGCCCCATTCTTATCGCGTTTCTTATTATGAACCGGCCGGGCTAGATGCGACAATATACGGACCGCATCCAGATGTGAGATTTATAAATGATACTGGCAACTACATTTTGATTCAGACTAGTATCAATGGTACTGAGCTACGGTTTGAATTTTGGGGCGCCAAAGATGGTCGCACTACTTATTATATTGGTCAGACCGAGAGTAGCAACTTATATGATATTAAACCCCGAATTTGGGGCTATGTCTCGCCGCTACCAACCAAAATGGTCGAGACGTTAGATTTGCCAGTGGGTAGCAAAAAATGTACTGAGAGCGCTCATACCGGCGCCACGACCGAGTTTGATTATACCGTTACTTATTCTGATGGTCATAAGTTTGAAAAAACCTTCCGCAGTGTTTATCGGCCATGGCAGGCGGTTTGTTTGATTGGTGTAGAACAGCTGAGTGAACCATTACCAGCTGATGAGGCGGTGCCAGCTAATTCCGAGGCTACGCCCGTTAACACAAACCAGGCGGTCAACATCAATGTTAATCAGCCGATATGACTTTCAGTTAATAGAAGTCATCTCGAGTAGGATAAGCTTTGTTCAGCCTTTCCAATATGTCATTCTGAGTCCTTCAATTGCACTCAGGATAAACTCCGTCGAAGGATCGGTTGGTTCATAACACAAAAGCTCTCTACTCTTTTATAACTAAAAGAGTAACAGAAAAGTTTTGGGGCTCCTGAGGCGCTACTCATTGTTCGCCCTCATTTCGTCCTACCCATCGCGCTCCTTAGGCGGGTCAGCCAGGTCGGAGCGCGATTACGCGCCGCATTCGCCCCAAACCCCCATTAGGTCAATGCTTTTGTGGTTCTAGAATAAGATAAATAATAAGTAAAACAAAATCCGCCCGAATAGGCGGATTTTGCTCTTATTAAAGAGGTTGTTTTTAGATATCTGCAGTCAAGAAATCTATTCGGTGGCGCAGCCGAGCCGGAGCCTGGATGGCCGCTGAATAAATCCCATGCTTGTCGTGACTGCAGATGGCTAGTAGCAACCTTTTTTAGGATAACTTGTTAGTTTAGCACAATCATGTATTCTTGTCAAGGGTAGTTACCCCCAGCTATTGATTTTTTGGCTAAAATATAGTAAAATTTAAGTAATTTTAAGCCAAAATTATTAGGTAATAACCTCCTAGTTGCACTTGCGTAAATTGGCTTAGCAGGTTAAAATAGCTTTTGAGTTTTAATGCTGGAGTGGCGGAATTGGTATACGCGCATGCCTTAGGAGCATGTGCCGCAAGGCTTGGGAGTTCGAGTCTCCCCTCCAGCATTAAAGGCTTATATTAATAATTATGATTGACTGGAGGTTCGCCTGCCCGCCGAAGCGAAGCATAGGCGGGAGTCCTCTCCCGAGCACCAAATTTAGTTGTTTAATATATGATCAAAGCGATAATTTTTGATATTGATGAGATGATTGTGGCGCGAGAAATGTATTTTTCAGAGCGGCTGGCTATTGACTATGGAGTATCCCTAGATAAGATACTTTCTTTTTTTAATAATGAGTTTCAGCGTTGTTTGGTTGGCCGAGCTGATTTAAAACAAGAAATCGTTAAGTATCTACCCCAATGGGGTTGGGATAAATCAGTTGATGATTTGTTAGCTTATTGGTTTAGCCACGAAAATAAAAAAGATGAGCGGATCTTAGCTAGTGTCAAAAATTTGCAGTCGAAAGGAATAAAATGTTATCTGGCTACTAATAATGAAAAATACCGCGCGGCGTATCTTTTTAATGATCTAGGTTTGGCTAAACTATTTAATGGTGCTTGGGCGGCGCCGGATTTTGGTTACCGTAAACCGCAGCTAGAATTTTGGCAGGCACTTCATGATCGAATCGGTCAGCCGACTAAGAATGAAGTCTTAGTCTGGGACAGCCATCAGGATAATGTTAAATCAGCGCGAGAGTTTGGTTTTCAGGCTGAGCGATATTTAGATTTTGGTTCCTATGAGAATAAAATCAAAACTTTAATGAGCTAATTTATGGGTTATTTTAGAAATAGAAATATCAATTTTTTGAATTTACATTCTGGCTTGGTGGCTTTTTCCGATAGTATTATCACAGTTTTTGGCGTAATCTATTTTATTACTTTAGGGTTTTCTCTGCCCTATATTTTTTTAGCTTGGAGTACCACCCATTTGTTTCGTCTAATGCTGCGGCCAGTGGTATTAAAATTGGTTAATTTGATCGGCATTAAAAAAGTTTTAATGATCGGCACGGCGGCTTATGGTGGTCTTTATCTGATCGCCGCCCAGATAGTTAATAACCATTGGCTATTTCTGATTTTCTTTGCTTGTTTTGCTATCTCGGACATTTTATATTGGTTTCCCTATCATACTTATTTTGCCCAACTGGGTGAAGACCACAATCGCGGCAAAGATGTCGGGTCGCGAGAATCGATCAATAAAATATTAAGAGCTATCAGCCCGATTGTTACCGGATTTTTGGCCCAGTATGTTGGTTTTTGGTTAGTCTATTTAGTTGGTGCGGTGGTGACTTTGGTAGCTATTGTGCCGCTATTTTATACTCCGGACATGGGCCGGGTGGAGGAGATGAGTTTTAAGCAAGCCAGAGAGCAAGTTAGTTTTACCGGTTTTAGATTATGGTTTTCTTGGGCTTTTTTATATTATCTTCACGAATTTATCTGGGTTATAGTTTTATTTTTTATGGTAAATAAATTTGTTAATTTTGGTGGCTTGGTCGCTTTGGAAGTTTTATTTAGCTTAGTCGTTATGCTGAGTTTGGGAGCGCTGATTGATAAAGGTCGGGGAGCAAAAATTATATCTTGGGCTTTAGTTTCATTGATTATAGTGATTATTGGCCGGACGTTTTTTGTAAAAAGTATTGGGATGATTATTTTATTTCAGTTTTTAATGGCGATTGCGGCCGCTTTGTACGGCCCATTGATTCTGTCTATTTTTTATAATGAATGTCATAGAAGCAAAAACAGCGTTTGGTTTACCTTTTTTGCCGAAGCGGGCTGGGATGTCGGAGCGATGATTTGTTTATTACTGCTGGCCCTATGGACAGCTGGTGGTTTGGATATCCGGTATATAATGCCATTAGCCTTGGTGGGCGCAATTGCTAATTTGTGGTATGCCAAAAAGCATCTGCGTCATAAACTATTCGAGATATAAAAGTATTTATTTTAGAGATTCTCGATAATACCGAGATCTTTTTTAATTTGTTTAGTCAGCGACTGGCTATCGGCGAAAGGCTTAATATCGCGGATTTTATTCATTATTTCGACTTCAATCTGCTGGTTGTAAATATCTTGGTCAAAGTTTTTAATAAAAATTTCTAGCGTAGTTTGTCCATCACGGAAGGAGTTGGGACCATAGTGAAGCAGACCAATATAAATTTGTTGACCAAAACGAACCTCACAGGGATAAACACCAGTTTCGAGGTCGGTGGCGAGTTGGGGGTCTAGATTAGCGGTCTTATAGCCAGTTAGTCGGCCGACACCTTGACCAGGGATGACTTTACCTTTGATAATTTGTCTAATAGTAAATTGTGGCTGAGTGGTTTTGTAAACAGCATAAATCAAAACGATCGCACCAACGATTTGGCTCCAGCTCAAAAGATTATGATTAATAAAATAATCCAAGATGGGCGCCGAAACTGGCCAGGCCAGCTCGCAGAGCGTGGCGACCGAAGCGGGTACTCGTTTGAGACCGAAATAATAAAGGAACATGGCGGTGGCGCCGGTGGTAAAAACAATAATGGCAAAAATTAGCCACTGTCGTGGTGAGGGTATTGCCCAAGTGTGACGGTAAAACACGGCAAAGGTCATAATTACGGTGGTAAAACCAAAGCGGAGCGCGGCTAAGAGCCTGTAGTTAATATTTTTGAGAGCGTATTTACCAATCGTGGTTGATGAACCCCAGGCAAAAGCGGCGAGCAGAGCAAAGACTGCTGCTAGAATAGTTTTTTGGCCGGTATCTAGATTAGGCGCCAGATCTTTAAAAGTCACTAAATAGCCGCCAATAATAGCTAAGCCGGCCCAAAGATAGAATTTTTTGGGAAATTTTTCTTTGAGTAAAAAGGCGGCTAGGACAATAGCAAAAATTGGTTGCAGTTTTTGGAGTAGAACAACCACTGATAGACCCTGGAAGTTAGTTAGAAATAGAGCCTTGGTGATAAAGGTCGTACCAAGTGCGCCACCAAACAAGGCGACCCAAAAAACAGCGACCCATTGTTTTCTGGTGATTTTTTTTAATTCGTGTCGATAGAGGTAGATGAATGGTGAGAGAACAATAAAACCGAGCAGGTGTTCTAAAAAGACAACAAAAGTTGACGGTAGGGTATAGAGATTGGGTCTTAGAAATACGCCGTCAACGCTCCAGAAAAGAGCGGCGATGACAATAGCTAAAGCGCCGAGGCCGAGAAATTTTTTCATAGGTTTTAAAAAATAGGTTATTAAAACCTAAAAGACTTTCGATCAATATTTATCCGGACTGTAACCGTCGGCAACGGAATTACACCGTTTCAACCCCGTTAGGAGCTTACGTTCCACGGAGCTCATGGGCTATACCACCGGTAATGGATTGCCGCCCCTAGCGGCTCACATCTCCTCTACCGATCTTTTAGTAATTCTAATATAGCAGATGATTTTAAAATGATAAAGAGCTCTTATAATTGTTAACAGTCTATCTACAGTCTTCTTTAAGCTCTAAATTAAGCCATTTCTAGTTCGTTTTTAGACTCTTGACACGTTTTAGAATAGGAGTATACTATGAGAGCGAAAAAAATAACGAATTTTGAGGCAAAAGTATGGCTAGAAAACAATTAACTTTTAACCTTCCAAGCTTCTAGGAATCAGGAACTTTTTGATGCACTTTACGCCGCTTGGAAGAGCGGCTTTTTTAGTCAAATACGCGGACGAGGCCAGATGGTTGCCAATTTAGACAAATTAGCGGCCATCTGGATTGGTCCAGGCAGAACGTTGATAATTTAATAGCGATCAAATAGCAAATATCAATTTCGTCGAATAATAATACATTGATCAAGGATTATGTTTCTATAATTCTTGTGGTTAAAAAAATAAGAGCATATGGTGGATGCCTCGACATCAAAAGGCGATGAAGGACGTAGCAGCCTGCGATAAGCTTCGGTGAGGTGGCAAGCAACCTTTGACCCGAAGATTTCCGAATGGGGAAACCCCTTCGAATAAATTTCGGAGATCAAACACTGAATCCATAGGTGTTTGAAGGCAACCCGGGGAATTGAAACATCTTAGTACCCGGAGGAAAAGAAAATATTCTCACTATGTGAGAAACATTCCCGGAGTAGCGGCGAGCGAAACGGGACCAGTCTAAAATCCATTGACTAAAATAGAGTGGCTATTAATTGCTTTTAGTAATTCTTAGTGCTTTATAGAAGGATACAAGTCCACATGTCTATGGGTTGTTGTGAGATGGATACGTTTGTCCTCTTGTAAGGGCAAGATGAGTTTTTATAGCTTCCCTAATAGAATCCTTTGGAAAAAGGAACCACAGAGGGTGATAGTCCCGTACGTGAAAGGGGTTATAATCTCATGGTAACTATTCTCGAGTACTGCGAGACTCGTGAAATCTCGTAGGAATCTGGCGTGACTATGCGCTAAGACTAAATACTTTTGGTGATCGATAGTGTACCAGTACCGTGAGGGAAAGGTAAAAAGCACCCCGGTGAGGGGAGTGAAATAGTATCTGAAACCATGTGCTTACAAGGAGCAGGAGTCTCGCAAGGGATGACTGCGTGCCTATTGAAGAATGAGCCAACGAGTTCGTGAACGTTGCCTGTTTAATCCGCTGAGGCGGAGAAGGCAAAGTGAAAGCGAGGGTTAAATGCCCGTATAACAACTCAGATATTCGCAGATAATTTATTATCTGCGTAATCTGTATTGTTTCGCAGCGTTTACGAGACCCGAAGCCGGGTGATCTAGTTATGGCCAGGTTGAACCCTGAGTAAAATCAGGGGAAGGACCGAACCCACCAGCCGTACAACACTGGGGGATGAGCTGTGACTAGCGGAGAAATTCCAATCGAACTCGGTAATAGCTGGTTCTCCTCGAAATAGCTTTAGGGCTAGCCTGTGCGTAGATGCCTATGGGGGTAGAGCACTGAATGGATTTGAGGCCGCAAGGTACTCTGTCCAACCAAACTCCGAATACCATAGTACCATGCGCATGGAGTAAGACTGTGGGGGCTAAGCTCCACTAGTCAAAAGGGATTCAGCCCAGATCGTCGATTAAGGTCCCTAAATCTAGGTTAAGTGTCAAAGGTGGTTTGGTGACTTATACAACCAGGAGGTTGGCTTAGAAGCAGCCATCCTTTAAAGAAAGCGTAACAGCTCACTGGTCAAGTTACCATGCGCCGAAAATGTATCGGGGCTCAAACCTAGTACCGAAATCACGGGCTCCGTACTTCTTTGTTTCTCTCCTTAATACTGGGAGGGCGATGAGGATGTACGGAGCGGTAGAGGAGCATTTCCTAACCGCTGAAGTTCATGCCGTGAGGCAGAATGGAGGTTAGGGAAGAGAGAATGTTGGCATAAGTAGCAAAAATGAAGGTGAGAATCCTTCACACCGTAAATCTCAGGTTTCCTGGGCAACGCGAATCGTCCCAGGGTTAGGCGATCCTAAGGTCAGCCCCGCATGCGCGGGGGTAGCCGATGGAAGAGTAGGTTAATATTCCTACCCTACTATAGATTTTCGATGGGGTGACATAGTTTTGGAGAAAGAGCGCTTTCTGGCTATAGGCGTTGCTGTCCAGCGGGGTGGTTCCCTGGCAAATCCGGGAACCATTAAGCTCCAAGGATGGAAAAAGAGGAAGCCTTCGGGCAGACTCAATTCTTTTGAAAAAGTTATCAAGAAAAACCTCTAGAGCTAAATTTATAGTAACCGTACCGCAAACCAACACAGGTGGATGGGCATAAGTGTGCCAAGGTGAACGAGAGAACCCTCGTTTAGGAACTCGGCAATTTAGCGGGCGTAACTTCGGGATAAGCCCTGCCCCCTTCGGGGGGCCGCAGCTAAAGACGCAAAGCGACTGTTTAGCAAAAACTTAGGTCCCTGCTAACTCGTAAGAGGATGTATAGGGGCTGATGCCTGGCCAGTGTCAGAACGTTAAGGGGAGAGGTTAGCCGCAAGGCGAAGCTTTGATCCGAAGCGCTGATGAACGCCGGCGATAACTATAATCGTCCTAAGGTAGCGAAATTCCTTGTCGGGTGAGTTCCGACCTGCACGAATGGCATAACGACTTTGCGACTGTCTTAACGAGGGACTCGGCGAAATTGCAATACCTGTAAAGATGCAGGTTTCCCGCAGCTAGACGAAAAGACCCCGTGAAGCTTTACTACAACTTGACATTGAATTAGGACTATACTTGTTCAGAATAGGTGGGAGCCCAAAAGGCGCCAGTGAGATACCACCCTTGTATAATTTTAATTCTAACTCCTAACCTTATATCAGGTTGGGGAGACAGTGTCTGGTGGGTAGTTTAACTGGGGCGGTTGCCTCCTAAAATGTAACGGAGGCGTTTACAAAGGTTGGCTAACTCCCAATGGAAACGGGAGTGATAGTGCAAACGCATAAGCCAGCTTTACTGCAAGTCTTACCAGACAAGCAGTTGCGAAAGCAGAAGTTAGTGATCCGACCGTACGAAATAGGACGGCGGAAGCTCAACGGATAAAAGTTACTCCGGGGATAACAGGCTGGTCTGGCCCAATAGTCCACATAGACGGCCAGGTTCGGCACCTCGATGTCGGCTCGTCGCATCCTGGGGGTGGAGAAGCTCCCAAGGGTTTGGCTGTTCGCCAATTAAAGCGGCACGCGAGCTGGGTTCAGAACGTCGTGAGACAGTTCGGTCTC
>JBAZLA010000008.1:0-34938 GCA_041650515.1 Patescibacteria group bacterium | reverse complement strand
GACGCACCAACCTTCGTTTTTTTGGTAGTAAATGTTTACTCGCTCAAGCGCATGACCGCATCGAACGAAAAAAACATTATTGTACCCATTGGATAGCAGCGTCGTCGCTGAAGCTGACATACCGCAAGGCTGTTGTGTCAAAAGATACCAGATGTCAACCAAGCGCGTACCGAGTCGTTCGGGTGGAGTGAACATCAGCCGCACCGATGGTGCCCCAACTTCGGTCGAGATTTTATGGATCTTGATCACTGCCTCCGGATGGTCTGACGGTCGGCTTAATGGATTCTCGGCCATAAACTGCCGCAGGAAGCCGGGATCAAGACCGATGGTGGGGGCGAACTGAACACCAGCCGCGTTGTCGGGAGAAAAACAATCATCAAAAACGAAACCTTTCATAGCCGGCACTTTCACGCTTTCGATCTCACGAAAAATCTGCATCTAAAACCTCCTATTTTTTGAATATTATTTTGGCTAACTCCATTTAGCCAAAAACATTGTTGATTTCGTAAATTAACATAAATTTAATTTTTAGTCAATAAAAAACCGCGAAGTAAAAAAACTATCGCGGAGAAGGGTAAGGCCGACCATCCAACCTAAGGATTTGGCCTGGTTTGGGTGCTGGTGGATCGACCACTTTGGCGCCGAACAATCCAGTGTTGTAACTGAGGTCAGCTGTTGAGCTCAACCCCAAACGTTGGCGGATTGTCTCCTCAAGACTGGTGGCCAATTGGCCATGCGCCATCCGAGCCTCAACGCAGGCTTTGACCGATTCCATGAATTTTTCCGCTGAGAATTGGATCCGATCACTCTGCATGGCTCGAGCCAAAAAATGGGTGGCTGCTTCGGCTGTTCGAGCCAGAATCGCTGTTTTTTGCAGCTGCAGGCACAACCGACGCTCGTGAGGAGTCATTTTGCCCCGGTACAAACCGTTGACAAAAATGTCCCACCGCGGATCAGGCAGTCCCAAGGCTGCGTTCAAGATAACAACTCGCTGCATACCTCCGGCCCTCCTGTAAATCGTGAATCAACTGCGTCTATCTTATATTCTTGAATAATTTTGTCAACCAAAAAATCCCCTCTTCGGGGATCTATTGTATGGGCGGGTCGCGACCCGCCCCTGACGATTATTCCAACTCTTCCAACGCTTTTTTCTGTACCCGAGATAAACGAGTCGGTGTTAGTACAATTGCTTCCACTAGATGATCACCGCGACCTGAACGGTTAAGGTGCGGCACGCCTTTACCTTTAAGACTAAAAACCTTGCCGCTCTGCGTGCCATCCGGAATCTTGAGTACCACCGGACCGTCAACTGTTTGGATTTCTACTTTGTCACCCAAGGCCGCTTGTTTAAAAGACAGATTAACTTTGGTCAAAATATTATCGCCGCTGCGTTCAAACCGCGAGTCGGGCGTCACTCTAATATTAATATACAAATCACCGGCACTAGCACCTTTCTGACCAGCCTCACCCTTACCGCTTAATTTGATACTTTGGCCGCTGCTAATGCCTGCGGGAACTTTTATCTTAATCTGCTCACGATCTTTAATCGTGCCACTGCCACCGCACTTTTTACAAAGTGTTTCCACCTTTTTGCCCTCGCCTCGACATTCTGAGCAGATGCCCACCGTGCGCATCGCCCCTAGAATTGTATTCTGGACGCGCTGGACCTGGCCCGTGCCACCGCAAGCCAAACAATCATTGACCTTAGACCCTGGTTCGGCGCCATTACCGTTACAATTCTGACAAACCACGGTTTTATATAAATCAACTAATTTTTCAACACCAAAGACTGATTCTAAAAAACTAATAGTCATCTCGGTCTCGATATCCGCTCCACTCCGTTTGCCGCCACGCTTACGACCGCGGCTTGATCCACCAAACCCAAACATCTCGCCCAAATCGCCAAAAATATCGCCAAAACCCTCAAAGTCACTAGAGCCGCTACTATAACCACCTTGCTGCCGGGCAAAATCTTGCCAATTAAACCCTCCAGCTCCACCACCACCAAAACCACCTTGATTAAAAGCCGAACCAAATTGGTCATATTGCTGTCGCTTTTGCGCATCGCCTAGTACCTGGTAAGCTTCATTAGCTTCTTTAAATTTAGCCTCATCGCCGCCTTTTTTGTCTGGATGATAAAGATGGGCCTTCTCGCGAAAGGCTTTCTTGATCTGCTCGCTAGTGGCGTTTTTCTGGACGCCTAAAATTTCGTAATAATCTTTGGCCATAAAATAGAACAATAGGACGCTAGGACGATAAGAGGCTAGGTATTCTACCTAGCGTCCTAATGTCCTATCGTTCTGATAACTTATTTAGCGTCAAACCCGATTTCTTTACCCGTTGGTGCTTCTGCTTCCTGGATCGAACCAAACTTGTCTTCGTACATCTTTAAATTTTCCTGCAGAGCCTTAATAATCCGCTTAAGGTGGCCCGGGCTGGTGATTATTTTACCAACAACTCGGCCAGAAAGTCCAGCGATATTGGCAAACATCATCATGAACTCTTCCTTGGTGTGACTAACTTGCATCAGGTTGGCATACTCCGCACCCGCAATATTGTCAGCGAGTTTAATTTCTTGGGGTTGGTTTGGTTGGGGCATAAAGTTATTTTAATGTTAAATAATACTAAATTTCTTCAATGCGTAGACTCCAACTATTATTTTTCCATAAAAATATTAACGGACGACCAGAAACAAAGTGCTTTTCATTTTCCTTAAAATATTTTTTATAGTTATCTTTAACTAGACCAAAACGAATGTGAAAATCCTCTAATGAAAGACTAAAATCAAACACAAACATCATAACTTTACCGTCTTGGGCCAAAACTAGATTTAATACCTTAGCCTTATTTATTTCGTCTTTTTTAAAAATCTTATAAATATTATAAATCTTATTTTTTATTTTTTCATAAATATCGGAAAAAATATTCTCAAACAACAATACGCCTATAATAATTATTAGATCGTGTAAAACCGTAAAATCACCTCCTATGTTATTAGGCGGAGATTTTTGAGTGCCAAAATTTAAAGGTATATTTACACTTCGACAATATTCAATTAAATCTTTCACTTCTTCTGAATTCTCATACCCTTCCAAAATACAAACTGACAATTTATTCTCCATAATTTCTTTACTATCAATAGTTAAGCTAATCGGAGTCTGGGATGCCCGCGGCACTTTCCAATATGTCATCCCGAGCGTAGCCCCCGACCCGTGTGTCGGGGGCGAAGTCGAGGGATCTAAAACAATGTTCCTCATAAGGTGGTATAAACTTTTAGATTCCTCGACTCCACCCCGCCTACGGCGGGGTTCCGCTCGGAATGACAACTAAAGGACGACGCAAGGGCGGACACACGGGTCCGCCCCAACAAAAATATACTATTTCTTTACTTCTTCATACTGCCCTTCAACCGGTCCCTGATCAGCACCCGGATTCTGACCTGGCTGACCATCGGCCGAGGCGCCAGCCGAGGCCGCGCCTGGATTCTGCTGCTGATTCTGGTACATGGCCTGACCAATTTTCTGTACTACCTGATTAACTTCGTCAGTGGCTTTCTTAATCGTCTCGATATCCTCACTATCTTTAACTTTCTTTAAGGCTTCAATTTTTTCTTCAATGGCTTGGCGATCGGCTTCGGGCACCTTATCACCGGCGTCTTTGAGCGCTTTTTCAGCGGTGTAAACCAAAGCTTCCGCGCCATTTTTAACTTCAATCGCTTCTTTTTTCTGCTTATCTTCAGTCGCGTGCGCTTCGGCGTCTTTCTTCATTCGCTCAATTTCGTCTTTGGATAAACCAGACGAACCGGTAATGGTAATTGACTGAACTTTATTAGTCGCTTTATCAGTGGCTTTAACACTCAAAATACCATTGGCATCAATATCAAAGCTAACTTCCACTTGCGGCAGGCCTCGTGGCGCTGGCGGAATACCCGAGAGGATAAACCGACCGAGCGACTTATTATCACCAGCCATATCGCGTTCACCTTGCAAAACATTGATCTCCACTGAAGTTTGATTGTCAGCCGCCGTGGAAAAAATTTGCGATTTGGAAGTTGGAATAGTGGTGTTTTTTTCAATCAACGGCGTCCGGATACCGCCTAGAGTCTCAATACCTAAAGTTAAAGGAGTGACATCAAGCAGCAAAACATCATGCACTTCGCCTTGTAGTACGCCAGCCTGGACCGCGGCGCCAACCGCCACCACTTCGTCGGGGTTAACACCCAGGTGCGGCTTTTTGCCAAAAAACTCTTCCACTTTTTTCTGAACCATGGGCATCCGAGTCATACCACCGACCATTAAAATTTCTTCAATTTCGCTAGTCTTAACCCCGGCATCACTGATAGCCTTACGCACTGGCTCAAAAGTTTTGGCCACCAAATCACCGACTAATTCTTCCAGCTTAGCCCGAGTAATTTTAAGTACTAAGTGCTTGGGACCACCAGCATCAGTGGTAATAAACGGCTGATTAATTTCGGTTTCCATGGCCGTGGAAAGCTCGATTTTGGCTTTCTCAGCCGCCTCTTTAACCCGCTGTAGAGCCATTGGATCTTTACCTAGATCAATGCCCTGATCTTTTTTAAACTCGGCCAAAATCCAGTCGATAATCTTCTTATCAAAATCATCACCGCCGAGGTGAGTATCACCGTTAGTTGATTTGACCTCTACCGTATCAGCCGAAATATCCAAGATAGAAATATCAAAAGTGCCACCACCCAAATCATAAACCGCAATCTGCTGGCCTTTTTTCTTGTCAAAACCATAAGCTAGGGCCGCGGCTGTCGGTTCGTTAATAATCCGTTTAACAGTTAGACCAGCAATCTCTCCGGCGGCTTTAGTAGCTTGGCGTTGATCATCGTTAAAATAAGCCGGCACGGTAATCACCGCTTCGGTAATTTTTTCGCCCAGCTTGCTTTCCGCATCCGCTTTTAATTTTTGCAAGATCATGGCCGAGATTTCCTGCGGCGTATAATCCTTATCCCCCATTTTTACTTTTACACCTTCGCCCGCTTGGCTCATCTGATAAGGCAAGGTTTTAAGATCACGCTGCACCTCAGCGTCATCAAAATGCCGGCCAATCAACCTCTTGACCGAAAAAATCGTGTTTTGCGGATTGGTCACCGCTTGGCGCTTGGCCAATTGACCAACCAGCCGCTCGCCGGTTTTGGTGATGGCCACCACCGATGGTGTCGTGCGATTGCCTTCCGCGTTTTCAAGCACGCGTGGCTCGCCACCCTCGATAATGGACATACAAGAATTAGTTGTGCCGAGATCGATCCCTAAGATTTTTGACATAAATTTTATTCTTATTATTTTTTTAAATTATTTACAGCCCGGCGCATTGAATCGCCGACGCCTCGCTACTAACCATTCCGGGCTAACAACGAGAGCGTTGATTATCCAAAATTATTTATTCTTAACTTCAATCTTGATGGTCTTGGGTTTAACTTCTTCGGCCTTAGGCACAGTAATTTTGAGCAAGCCTTCGCTAAACTCGGCTTTGGCTTTATCCCCCAAGACATGCGTTGGCAAGGCAACAGAACGGTAAAAGCTACCGCTCTGAACTTCTTTGCGATAATAATTTTTGTCTTCGACCTCGCTCTTTTTTTGCGTGGCCCCTTTGACTGTTAAAATATCATTCTCCACCGTGATCTCCACTTTGGCCGGATCAATACCCGGCAAAGCGGTATCAATATAGACGTTATCTTTATCCTGATAAACGTCCATCGCTGGCACAAAAGCCCGCAAGCCCCGCACCATTGGCAGATCGAGGGAGCGATCCATCTCTTCGAAGGGATCCCACATGGGGGTCCATTTGATTAGGTTCATATGTTTCTCCTCTTGGCGATCTTCAGACTGAGCTAAAAATCGCGGCATTATTAATTATTCTACTTACTAACGATTACTTTAGCTGGTTCAATCACCTTGTCGTGCATCAAGTAGCCCGGCAGCACTTCCTCCACTATTTCGTCTGGCTCTTTACCCTCAACTTCTTTTTGACTGATTGCCTCATGAAACTCGGGGTTAAACTTTTCGCCAATAGTTTTTATTTCGGTGATACCCAACTGGCCCAAAAAATCTTCCAGCTGTTTTTTGATGTGAAAAATACCCACCACCCAATCAGTCTCTTTCTCAGTTTCGGGTACGTGCTTAATCGCTTCTTTAAAATGGTTGAGAATCGGCAATAGCTCCATGATCAGACCGGCGTTGGCAAATTTAATCCAATTTTCTTTGTCTTTAGCGGTATCTTTTTTCAAATTTTGGTAATCCGCCACGGCTCGCAACCATTTATCTTTGTATTCAGCAACTAAACCAACTGCC
This sequence comes from Patescibacteria group bacterium, assembly GCA_041650515.1. GTDB lineage: Bacteria > Patescibacteriota > Patescibacteriia > JACRDY01 > JACRDY01 > JBAZLA01. The sequence continues at coordinate 28,621 of JBAZLA010000008.1, read as the reverse complement.
GCCGGTTGGTCGGCATCAATCTGATTTTCGTCTTGTTTTTCTTCATCAGTCATAATAAAACTAAATACTATTAATTAATTCCCTTGCATAGGTGACCAAACCCAAATTGGCGTTATAATCCATCCGCATTGGACCTAGAATGCCGATCATTCCCTCGCGGCGACCGAGCTTATATTTAGTCAAAATACTGGCGCAAATATTACCAAAAGGATTTTTCGCGCCAATAATAATCTCCGGCTGATCAGTCACAGTAACAAAAATTTTGTTCATCACCTCATCTAAGTGGTCAACCACCAGACTCATATTATAGACCAGCTGAGACTCACTAAACTCGGGCTGAGCAAATAGATTGGATAAACCGGTATAATAAACATCCTGTGGCCCAAAACCAACAACCACTGACTGGCCGGCCATCTCAGCCAGACCCTTAGCTAGATTTTTGATCAGCTGTTCTGACTCGTCAGTAGATTTTTTAATCAACTTATCTAGGTCTTTTTGTTGACCGACCGAAACCTGCTTAGCTAATAAAAAATTATCAAGATAAAATTGATAGCCCTGTTCGGTGGGCATCCGGCCAGCCGAAGTATGGGGCTGATAAATATAGCCGGCTTTTTCTAACTCCATCATCTCGTTACGTACTGTAGCTGGGCTAACATCCAAATGATATTTTTCCACCAACGCCGAAGAGCCCACGGGCACCGCGGTTTGGATGTATTCCTGAATGATCGAATGGAGTAATTTTTTAGTTCGTTCCTCCATAGATTTAATCTTAAACTAGGCTTATTACCCTATTGTAGCGCAGTTAGCACTCTAGTGTCAAGAGTGCTAACCGTCTCCTCTAACCAACCTCGTCAATATGTCATCCTGAGCCCTTCACTTCGTTCAGGGTAAAATCCGCGGAGAAATTTTTATTTGTCATTCCGACCGGAGCGAGTCCGCCGCAGGCGGATGAGCGGAGTGGAAGAATCGGGTGATTACTAGAAACAGGCCGATTCCTCCCCCGATAAAACGGGGTCGGAATGACAAATAAAAAAGGAGCTGTTCGCGACGAACAGCTCAACCCCGAGAACCGGGGTAAAATCACTCGGGGACTTCGGTCTCCGGGTAGTTGATAACAGGTATCTCATCAATAAGGAACTTACCTGACCTACAGGTGAGCACGTACAATAGCCCTAGGAAGGCTTTGGTTGATAAAGTGACAGACTGACGATCCACTTTACCAATGTAGGTCAGATCCGCCATTTGGATCGTCACTGATCCTCTTTGGGATCCAGCCTCCAGGCGAAATATCCGTCTCTGGCCAGTGGCGTTCTCGAAGATTACGTGTTCCTTGTCCACCGGGCCAACCAGCTTAGAGTACTCGACCCTCAACTGGTTAGCCTTACGCCAATCTGGCTCACCCGTGAATACCCGCATCTGCTCTTGCTTTAAGGTAACCCGAACGTCCATGTTAGGTCCCCCCTTGTTTTAAACCTAGTAACAGTTAATTTATCCTTATACCATATTAGTAGACATATGTCAATACTTAATAATAAAAAAACGGTCCGATGATAAGCAGCGGACCGTACTGGCTTGTCGCGACTTAACGATTATTATTATAAATCGTTAAAAGGACAGCAACAGCAACTACGAACATGGCAAAATTCGTCGTCCGAACCGAGAATTATCTGGCGCTCTCTATCAGATAATAGATCGGTCTCACAGCCGCAGGGTAGAGTGACCCCCAACGGTGCGACTAAGATTCTGCCCAAGTTTCGGGGATTACGCTGCACCCGCTCTTTCCATTGGACAAATTTTCGCCGATGGTTCTCGGCTCGGCGCCAAAACACTTCCTCGGGATTTCTTTGAGCCATTTTCGACCCTCCTGCGATTGGGATTATGTAACGGCTTTTTGGATATCAAAAAACCGCCCCTTGAGGACGGTCGTTCTAGTAATCAAAAAACTACCAGCCTCAAGGCAAGACGGCTTGGTTATAGTAATATTTGGCTGAAAAATTTAGAATTTTCATACTTTTAGTTTAACAGATTAGATTGAGGTGTCAATCTAGCTGATCACGTCATTGCGAGCGAAGCGTTTTTTATATGTCATCCTGAGTGAAACGAAGGATCCCTCTTTATGCCACGAAGTTGATAACTACACTGTTATTTATTGGCCTAACTTAGATAAAAAAATTGACCTTTCTCTGGTCAATCAAAATTAATGGTCTATTTAAATCTAATTAAGGGAAAGGAATTCTTCGCTTCGTCCAGCAGAGCGGGACTCGCTCAGAATGACGATATAAACAACTTACTACTTATTACTTCTTGCTTTGGCATTTGCGCCAATCAAAAGCATAGAACGGACACTTATCGCCAATACATTTATCCTTACAATATTCAGGGAAGTCGGCGCCCACGCCATAAACCACAATACTGATAATTTCGGCCAGAGAAATTTTGGTCGCTGGGGTATCTAATAAGGCGTGTGAACCGTTAAAAATCGCGTTAAACGACAAATGATAATACCACATTTCTAAGCCCGGATACTTGCCTTCGCGGATTAAATTTTTTGAATCAGTCACTTTTTTACCAGCTAACTGCAGCTCGCGAATACGGATCGCCTTGATCACTGGAGCTAGATCAATTTTATCAGCCTTGTTGGTAAAAATAAAAATATGGCCAGTTGAGCGCTGTTGGATAACAGTCGAAGCGGCTTCGTGCTGTCGGGCAAAATTAGCAATATCGATATTGTCCGATTCTAAAACAATTACCTTAAGTTTGCGTTCCCCTCTTTTGACTTTGATTACTTTAGCTTTGGCGTCAAACTCTTGCTTAGCTTCCACAAACCAAAGGGTTTCTTTACTTTGTAAATAATTCAAAGTATTAAAGACATAATCTTTAACCTGCTCAATGCTTTTGCCGTCTTTGTACATGCACTTCACAATATAAGGCACTTCGCCGTATTTGTTGTGCAGACCGATTTCGTCTTCATCAATATATTGTAGTAAATTTTGTAATTCTGGTTTCTGGTCTAAACCCAAAAATTCGGCCACCAGCCGGGTAACGGTTTTCTCCGTGTGGTGGTGATCAAAATCCCCACCGCTAATATCCAAAGTCAAAACGCCGCTACTCTGCCAAGCGGTTAATTCCGCCGGGCTCGGGCTTTCACTCTTGGCCCAAAACTCCAGCGGCGCTTGCGCAATATCAATAAACTGCTCTTGACCAAAATTAACTAATAAATAATAAGCCGCCAAGGGATCAAAATGCGGGTTGTTGGGTAAAACGATTTTGGTAACTTTTGTTGGGGTTTTTAGATTCATAATAAGTCGAAATTGTCATCCTGACCTTTTTCTTGTCATTCCGAGCCCTTCACTTCGTTCAGGGTAAACTCCGTCGAGGAATCGGCCTGTTTATAATAACCACCCGATTCCTCCCCCGCCAAGGCGGGGTCGGAATGACATATCAAAACGCTTAGTGTCAGTTTAACAATTTTTTAGCCCTTTCACAATTCACTAGCCGATTAGCTAATGGATTCTGATAGGGAGAGAGAAAGGAAGGATCTCCCAAGGTGGATGAAGTTTTGAGGCTCCATCCACCCTGGGAAGATTTGCGGCCTTTTTGGTGGGTTTGAGGGGCCGCGGGGGTAGTGATAGTACTGGGATGTACTATTCCGCTACCCCCATCGTGCGATATGCGGCGTGGGTAGCCGCTTGGGTGGTAAGACTAAGCGAGCCTGACGTCGGTGGCCTTGGGGCCCTTGTCGCCCTGGACCGAGATGAAGGTAACCTTGCGGCCCTTCACCAGAAATTTGACCCCTTCGCCGAGGCCGGATTCGGACACGAAGTACTCCGTGCCGTCCGGTCCAACAATGAAGCCAAATTTCTTTTCCGTGCCCCAGAACTTGACCGTGCCGGTCAACCGCGGCGGCACGTACTGCGCGCCGATGTTGACCCAGCGGTCGATCAGGTTGAGGATGGCGTCCACCGACAGGTCAGTCGTCGTGCGCGACCGAGAGGTCGAGCCGTTGAGGATCATGGGCGACGTATAGCGCGTCTCATAGTGCCACATCCCCGGCTCCTGCTGCTCGAGCACACGAGCCAACCCGGCCAGATCAACCTGAGCGTTAACCCGGGTCAAGATGGCCACGTTCCCGTTATTCCGGATGGCAAGCACGATGGCGATGTTCGGCACCAAGCGGCGTTTCCACATCTGGTTCGCCACTTTGGTGTTATCCGACCGAACGACAACGCCGACCCAGCCTTTGCCGAGTTGGAACGTCTTGTCGATCGCCTCTTCGACCTCACCAATCTGTGTGCGGTTGTTCTTCACCGCACTGAAAACCTTCTCCCACCACCGCCCGATGGCGATGATTTCCTCTTCGGCCTTGCCGCCGAGATAGAGGTTTAGGAGAAAGCCCCCAAGCTGGAATGGGTGGTAATCGTTGCCACCGAGCTTGGGGAAGTTGGTCTGCACGAAGGCCTTGCCCGCGGCTTCGGTCTTACCTTCCCTCGGCGTTTGCGCGTCGAGGTAGGCGTAGACCACTTCCGCGAAGCGGGTGATCAACTTGACCTTGTCGTAGGCTTGCGGGTTGTTGACCGCAACCTTCAGCCCGGCTGCCTTGAGCAACTGATTCAACGGATCGTCCGCGTCGCGGACATTGCCGTATTCCCAGCACTCGCGAACCAGCCGGACGAAGCTCCAGTTCAAGTTCTTGAGACAACCGGTCTTGTTGTTTCGGTTGATCTCTTCGACCAAAAACTGAATGCCCGGGATGCCGAGTAGGTCGTGGACGTTGACCTCAAACTCGGTGGCCGAACCCACGCCACTTTTTGCGCCGACGCCGTATTTGACACGGACGTCGATGTCGTACGCGTTGGTGGGGTAGGGCTCATCTTCGAAGAAAATCCTTTCGATGATGAACACGAATTTCGACAAAAGCGCATAGGCCAGCGCTTTGTCGAAGGTGGGCCGAAACGGGAGAACAACGATCTGCGGGGTCATCGCTTTCATTGGATTTCTCCTTCCGCCTTATAGGCATTGAGCGATGAATAGAACGACACTCGGGTCTCTCACCAATTGATTGACCCTAACCATGGCTGGAGATAAAAAAATTACCTACAATCATGGTTAGGGTCTATATTTTCCTTTCTCTCTTGTAATGAACGTAGTAAAAACAAGGGAATTGCCCTTATTTTTACTAACCCTCCATCATAGCATATTTTTGCCTTAGTGTCAACAGAAATACCAAAAAATCCGCTCTAATAAGCGGAATAATACAACTATATGACCCTAGCCCCTTTCCTTGTCATTCCGACCGAAGTGAATCCGCCTATGGCGGATGAACGAAGTGGAGGAATCGGGTTTTTACTAGCAACGGGCCGATTCCTCCCCCGCCAAAGCGGGGTCGGAATGACATTGCACCATCCTGTTACATGTTACATGTTACGTACTCTACTCGTACCTCAGTGCGTCAATCGGATCAAGACTAGCCGCCCTTTTGGCTGGATAAATACCAAAAATTAAACCAATCACGATGGAAAAAACACAAGCAATAATTATCCCCGACCACGAAACAGTAAACTCCCAACCCATATTTTTGAGCACCGGTAATTGCGCCAAACCATAAGTGGCGGCTAAACCTAACAATACGCCGATCACCCCGCCCCAAAAAGTAATTACTATCGCCTCACCCAAAAATTGCCACAAAATATTATGCCCGGTAGCCCCAACGGCTTTACGTAGGCCGATCTCATAAGTTCGCTCGGTGACCGAAACGTACATGATATTCATAATCCCCACCCCGCCAACGAGTAGTGAAATACCCGCCAACGCTACTAAAAGTAAGGTGATACCGCCAACCACCGTATCCATCATCGCCATCCCCTCACTCATGCCAGTGACCGCAAAATCATCTTTATTGGGATCAGTAATATCGTGCCGTTCGCGCATCAAGTTAGTTATATTATCAATAGTAACTGCCTCTTGGCTGGGGTCGGCCATCTTAGTAAAAATAAACGAAACGTAATCAACACCCATGACTAATTTTTGCAGCGTCCGCACCGGCATAAAAACCATATTGTCCATATCCATAAACATCACGGCACCCCGGCTTTTCATTACGCCAATGACTTTAAAAGTGTGTTTGCCAATCTTGACGTTTTTACCAATGGCGTCGTCATCGCCAAAAAACCGTTCTTTCATTTTAGACCCTAAAACCGCTACTCGCGCTAAGCTCTTATCCTCTTCGTCAGTATAAAAACGGCCAAATTCCACTTCGCCTTGATCTACTTCGTCAAAGCTCGCCGTATTACCCCAAATCATGGCGCGCTTCATTTGCCCACCATAGCTGATCGGCTCTTGCCCCATCAGCCCGCCATAACCATTGGCAATATTGGGTAATTTTAAAAGCGCATCAAGGTCAGACAATTTCAGAGTAGTAATCGTCACGCCCATCGCCATACTCATGGCGTTGTCAGTTGATGTTTTGGAAGTATTCGGCACTTTAACTTCAACCTCAATAAAATCCGAGCCAAAAGTTTCTAGTTGACCAACGATCAGCTGCTTCATCCCCTGGCCGGCCGACATCACGATCACTACCGACGTGATACCAATCACCACACCCAAAATCGTCATGATCGTCCGACCCTTGTTTCTTTTAAGCGCCGCTACCGAAATATCAAAGGCGTTATGAATTGTATTAAATATCAACATAATATTTACATTGTTCTTGCTTTTTTGCTTTTTTGTTTTCTTGTTTTATTCATATCGTAATGCCGTGATCGGGTCGAGCTTAGCCGCGCGCTGCGCCGGATAATAGCCAAAGCCCAAACCAATCAAAATACAAACACTACAAGCCAAAATTATTGAAAACGGTGAAATCACTAAGTCCCAATTATAGCCCAAATAGCTAGCCACGCCGGCGACCAGAGCCGAAATCCCCGAACCGATCAAGATGCCAAAAACCCCGCCGGACAGAGTTAAAATTACCGACTCCAGTAAAAATTGGATTAACAAATCATTCCGTTTGGCGCCTAAGGCCTTGCGCAGACCGATTTCTTTGGTCCGCTCGGTCACCGTCACCAGCATAATATTCATAATGCCAATGCCGCCGACGAGTAACGAGATACTGGCGATCGCCGCCAAAAAATAACTTAGAACATCAGTTACATTAGTAAAAACATCCAGCGCCTGTTGGCTATTCTGGACCGAAAAATCATCTTGACTCGGATCAGTAATGTCGTGCCGCTCGCGCAATAGTTGCTCGATTTGCTCAACGGTCTCGTCCAGATTCTCGGCCTGGTCAACCTTGACTCGGATAAAACCTAAATGGTTATAGCCTAATAATAATTTTTGGGCCGCCGAAACTGGAATAAAAATTAAAGTGTCTTGATTGGCAAACATCACCACGCCCCGTTTTTCCACCACACCGATTACTTCAAACGTTTCTTTGCCAATCTTTATTTTTTGGCCAACCGCGTCTTGACTACCAAAAATTTCGTCTTTAACTTCGCTGCCAATCACCGCTACCCGCGCTAACCCCTTGGCCTCTTCGCTAGAAAAAAACCGACCTTCGGCCAGGCCAACATCCTCAACGGTAACATAGTCAGCGCCAGTACCATAAAAACTCGTATCCATTTTTTGGTTTTGCCAGGTAATCGTCGCCATGCCTCTGACATAAGACGCCACCGCTACCACGTGAGATAAACGGCTGCTTTTGGCTAGGGCATCGGCATCATCATTAGTCAAGGTAGTAATCTGGATACCCATGACCGATGCTGGCGGACCATCTTCATCCGATCCGCCTGGCAGAATACCAATCAAATTTGACCCCATGGTTTTGACTTGGTTTAAAATTAGACTCTGCGCCCCAGCGCCAACCGACATCACCACAATCACCGCCGTAATGCCAATAACAATTCCCAGCATGGTTAGAGCCGCGCGCTTTTTGTTGGCCGATAGACTGGCTGTGGTGGTTTTGTAGATATCCTTTAAGTACATAAATCCAAATGACAAAATCCAAATGTCAAAATAAATCCAAAATCCAAATGACTAAATAATTTATATTTTGAACTTTGAAATTGTTTTGACATTTGACATTGGGATTTTGACATTTATTTTTGTAGCTCCCCGTCCCTAGCTCTGACTTGATTAGTAACTTTTTCATCTTCAACAATCAAGCCATCTTTTAACCTAATAATCCGCTGAGAGTGTTCGGCGGTATAACGTTCGTGAGTGACCAAAATAATTGTCTTGCCTTTATCGTTGAGATCTTGCAGCACTTCCATTACCTGCTGGCCGGATTTACTATCTAGGTTACCAGTCGGCTCATCGGCAAAAATTACATCCGGATCATTAACCAGCGCCCGGGCAATTGCCACTCGCTGCTTTTCACCGCCAGACAATTGGCTAGAATAATGATTTAAACGATGACCCAGGCCAACTGATTCGATTACTTTTTTAGCAATCGCCACTCGATCACGCTCTTTAATCCGGCGATTATAAACTAAGGGCAGTTTAACATTATCCAAAACAGTGGTCCGAGCTAATAAATTAAAAGTTTGGAAAACAAAGCCAATGTTATTGACGCGAATATCGGCCATTTGATCCTCGCTCAGTTCACTGGAGTCCTGACCCTTAAATAGATACTGGCCGCTGGATAGCTTATCCAAAAAACCCAAAATATGCATCAAGGTTGATTTGCCTGATCCTGACGGCCCCATAATTGCGGTAAATTCGCCCGATTTTATTTCAAAGCTAACACCATACAAAACATTAGTCACCACTTCATCATTGGTATAGTCTTTCTTAAGGTCAACAACTTTGATAATTGATTCCATAATATTTAGTATAAAGTATGAAGTATAAAGTATGGAAGACTAAACCCCACTTTGGTGGAAAATATATCCTCTATACTTTATACTTCATACTCGATACTTATTTTCCATTCTTAGTAAACGTCACCACCACTTCACCTTCGACAAGACCCGACACTACTTCAATTAAACCATCATCACCCTTAAGTCCCGTTACCACCGACCGCTCTTCAATCTGATTAGTAGCTTGGTCAGTCATTACTTGAACATATTTGCTGCTATCACGCTCCCGTACCGCCCGTTGCGGCACAACCAAAATATTATCCTTCTCCGCCGTGCGGATATCAATGTTAGCCGTCATTCCCGGCTTAACATCTTGATCAGTTGGGTCAAGGGCAATTTTAACTTTATAATAAACCACGCCCGAAATCTCGGTCTGAGCCGGCTCAATTAGAATAATTTTGCCACTGAACGGAATATCCTCGCCAAAGGCATCTAGAGTAATATCGGCATTATTGCCAATAGTCACTTTAGCAATATCTGATTCTGGCACATCAACTTCGATTTCAAAAGCTTCATCGCCCAGCATCACAATCACCGGTGCCGCCATCGAGGCATATTCACCAACCGAATTATTAACCTTGGTTACGGTCCCCGCTACTGGCGCTTTGATTATCCGATCAGACATCCGCTGCTCCACCGCCGCTACTTGGGCCCGGGCTTGCGCCACCAAAGCTTGATAATTAGCCACGTCCGAAGCCTGCGCCGGCGCCACTGTCAGATTATATTGCGCTTGAGCTAGGTCCCAAGCTTGCTTTTTCTGATCAACAACTGCCTTGGCCGTATCAATCGCATTATCATAATATAATTCCTTGGTCTGTAAATTAGATTTATCCGCCTGCAGAGTAGAAACGCCAGTATTAATTGCTGTTTGCTCAGTTCGGATTGAAGTTTTAAGAGCGTCCAACTCAGTTTGATTTTGACTTATGATATAAGTTACGGACGTATTGAGTATGACGTTAAAGGTAGAATCAAGAGTAGCTGAAACTAAACTCAAACTATTTAATAAACTATTAATCGCAGAGCTAACCTCTATTGTAGAGAAAGCTGGCCCTAATTGATTGATTAAAACTTCAGATTCACCAATACTAATCGTAGCTTGTTCATAATATGTCTCAGCATTAATTTTGTATTGCAGATTTTTATCACTAATAGCCTGCTGGGCATCATGGTCTCTCAAAATATAAAGATTACCATTATCAATGTCGACGATATTTAACGCCGCCCGGGCCTTAAATAAATAATTATTTAAGTCACTGCGCGCTGTATCCTGATAAGCCAGCATATTTTCGGTCTTATTCTTTCGGGTGTTTTCTAAATCAACCAAAGAGGCGGAATAAGCGACTTGGGCGCTAGCTACCTGCTCTTGCGAGACACTAACTGTTTCACTGGTCGCGCCGCTGAGCACTTTATCCAAATTAGCTTGGGCTGAGGCTAAGCTAGCCCGAGTGCGCTGGAGCTCAACTGACAAGTCGCCGGTATCTAGCCGGGCTAGCATTTGTCCAGACAAAACCCGATCACCAACTTTAACTTTAACCTCAGTTAGTCGGCCGGCAGCCGCAAAATTAAGATCAATCTGCTCGGCGCTCTTAATCGAGCCAGTGGCCGAGACAGTCTGAGTGAGGTTTTGAGTTTTGACAGTTTCGGTCACATATTCAGTAGCTACTGGCCCTCGACCCTTAATTAAATAATAACCACCACCGATTACTAAAATGGCGACAATAATTAAGATAATTTTGGTGCGCTTTTTCATATAACCTATTATTTGTTATTTAACTTTATTTAATTTAAGATGAGCACTCAAAATTGACTCCAGCTGCTTACTAATAAAATCACCTTTAATCCCTAGAGTCCGACAAACAATTTCCTTATCAGCCATAAAATAACGTAACATCTTCTGCTGATTTTGATGAATTTCGGGCATCACCCGGACCAACCCCTCTCTAATCATCATCAGCGAATCAACAGTCTCATAAGGATACTTAACCGTCATGGTCCCTTCTCTAATACCCTGCTCGACTATTTTTACCAATAACGGCAAAATATGGCTTCGCAGCTCGTTAAAGATTTCTTCATTAATAAAAGGATCTTTAGCCTGATGAAATATTTCTAAGAATAGCTTACCTTTGGGCTTAAGTAAAGCCCAGGCTCGAAGCGAATATTGCTCCATTTTTTCCAGAGCCGATAGTTGATTATTCCGGACTATTTTCTCTACTTCCTGCGTAACCAGATGGATCTCCCGGTCAATTAGGGCATGTAAAACATCGCCTTTGGATTCAAAATGGTGGTAAAAACCACCTTTAGAAATCTTGGCTCGCTTCAGAATATCCTCAATACTCGTCTTGGTATAGCCGTTCTTAACAAAAAGCTCTTCAGCAATATGCAAAAGGTCGTTTTTGGTGGAACAAACTTTAGCCAATTGACAAATAGCCATAATTTTGATTCACAAACCGACGGTCGGTCTGTAATCATTATAGCACCGGCTGCTAGCCGGGTCAACCCCGCTTCTCCACCGTCATCTCGATCGACTAGCCAAAACTAATTCTATTTGCTAATATCTAAAGAAATATGACCAAAAAACCTAAAAATAACCACTGGACATATTTGAACCAAGGAAAAATCTACCAGTTACTCTGGCGATTTTTTATTAATTTTTGGTCAATTGCTGCTCTAATTTTCCTAACTTACGATTTTTTTTCACCCCAGGATTTTCGTAACTTCACCACCTCAATCACGATCGTCTACGTCGGTATTCTTGGCCTTTATGCTGGCAGCAAAGAGTTCCGCCGCTGGCAAGGCTCACATTCTTCCTCTCACGCCGGGGAAATCTACGTCGCTATTTGGACAATAATTATTATTATCTTGGCCGTTATGGGTATCGTAGATAAAGATCGATACGAGATTACCCACGACTTGGCTGCAGCCTATATTGCCGTGATTACTATTTTTATTATTACTGCCGAATCTAAATACCTCCACCAAAAAAAACCCAAACGCTAGAAATATTGACTTTTTTAAAATAAGTGATAGAATCAAGGCACTTTAATTTAAACTAGAGTAAATACTATGAAAAAGGATATCCATCCTAAATATCATAAAAATGCCAAGGTAATCTGCGCCTGCGGCAATACTTTTGTTACTGGCTCGACTATTGAAGAGATTCAGACTGAGCTTTGTTCTCTTTGCCACCCCTTTTACACTGGTAATCAAAAATTGGTTGATAGCTCCCGCCGAGTGGATAAATTCCACAAAAAAATGGAAAAAACAATCGCCGCCGCCAAGCTTAGAAAAGGCAAAAAGGTTAAGAGAGCCAAACAAGCGGCAGCCAAAAAACAAACTAAAAAAGTCAAAGCCGAAACTACCAATAAAAAATAACAAAACTACCCTCCCCCTTTTTATTTTAGCTAGTTGTATTAGAATAAAGGTGAGGGTTTTTAAATATGCTAGAAACATTCAAACAACTCAAACAAGACTTCCAAGACCTCGAACAACAAATCCAGGACCCAGGTTTGGTTTCTCAAACTAACAAATACAAAGCGGCTTCTCAAAAATATAACGAGCTTAAAGAAGTAGTTGGTCAGATTAATCGGCTAGAAGAAATAGAAAAAGAAATCACCGAAAACGAAGAGGTAATTAAAAGTGGTGATACTGAGCTTAAAGAACTAGCCGAAGCCGAACTGGTGGAGTTAAATGACCGCCGAGTCACCTTGGAAAAAGAAATCAATATCTATCTTAACCCGCCCGACCCGCTGGACAAAAAGAATGTTATTGTCGAAATCCGCGCCGGCACCGGTGGCGATGAATCCGCCCTGTTTAGTGCCGAATTGTATCGAATGTATAGCCGGTATGCCGAAAGCCAAAATTGGAAAACCAAACTGATTTCCACTAGCCGGATTGGCATTGGCGGTTTTAAAGAAGTAATTTTTGAAGTTAACGGTAAAAATGCTTATGGCAATTTAAAATATGAAAGTGGCACCCACCGCGTTCAGCGAATTCCCGAAACCGAAAAAAGCGGTCGGATTCACACTTCAGCTGTAACCGTAGCGGTGCTTCCCGAAGCCGAGGAAATTGATCTTAAAATCGACCCCAAAGACCTCCGAATTGATACTTTTTGTGCTGGCGGCCACGGCGGTCAATCAGTTAATACTACCTATTCAGCGGTCCGGATTACTCATTTACCAACTAACCTAGTTGTCTCTTGTCAAGACGAACGTTCTCAACTCCAAAACCGCGAACGAGCCATGCAGGTCTTACGCTCGCGACTATTAGCTTTTGAAGAAGAAAAGAGACGCGCCAGTCGCGACGCCACTCGCAAAAATCAGATCGGCAGCGGCGACCGTAGTGAAAAAATTAGAACCTATAATTTTCCCCAAGACCGCCTCACCGACCATCGGGTCAAAACCAACTGGCACGGCCTAACCAAAATTATGGACGGTGATATTCAGCCAATTATTGATACACTCAAAGAAGAAGCAAAGAAATAAAAAAATTAAGGGTTAAAGGTTAGTAACATCCAACCCTTAGCCTTTAACCCTTAACCTTTTTCATGCCCAATATTAGATCCCTTCTCAACCAAACCATCACTCGTCTCCAATCTACCGGCAGCCCCACCCCCCAACTCGATGCTGAAATTTTGTTGTCCCATATTCTTAAAAAATCCAAAGAATTTATTTATTCTTACCCCGAGTTCCAACCAACCAAAAAACAAATTTCTGATTTCCAATTTTTAGTTTCCAAAAGATCAAAGGGCGAACCAATCGCCTATCTCACCGGCCACAAACAATTTTATGGGCTCGATTTTGTGGTTAATAAAAACGTTCTCATCCCTCGTCCCGAAACCGAGCTCTTAGTCGAAGAAGTAATTAGATGTTTTGTGAACCGCGAACCGCGAACCGCGAACCGCGTTCTAGCCGACATCGGCACCGGTTCTGGTTGCATCGCGATTACCTTGGCAAAGCATCTGCCTCGGGCCAAAATCTACGCTACCGATGTAACTAAAAAAGCTTTGACCTTAGCTCACCAAAACGCTGCCGTCCACCGAGTTAGTAAACAAATTAATTTTAAACACGGCGATCTTTTGAAACCATTAACCAAAATCAAAATTGACGTTCTGGTTGCTAACCTGCCCTACGGTTGGCTGGCCTGGAAAAACAATACTTCAGCCGAGAGCCAGGGCCTCAAATTTGAACCTAAACAAGCTCTCTTTACCCAAGAACAAGGCTTAAAACTGTATCGTCAACTTTTTGAACAACTAACCGCCAGGCGGCAACGACCTAAGTTGATCTTTATTGAATTTGATCCCCGCCAAACAGTCAAACTTAAAGCGCTGAGCAAAAAATTTCTGCCTCGATATAAACAAAAAATCAAAAAAGACCTAGCTGGTCTTAATCGGATCTTAACTCTTCACAATTAACAGTTAATTGTTAATTGTTAAAATCTCCCACCCCACTGGCAGCACTTGAACCCAAGTCGTCCCACGGACAAATTTAACCTCACTACCATCTTGATAATAAAACTTAGTTCGGGTTTTATCGTCTGGCTTCTGCCAAGTGCCCGCTCGGTTAACTCCGTTTTGTATAATCAAAATTTCACCCTGACCGATCAACGTGAGGCGACGACGGCCAACGGCATCGAGAATCTCACTTTTAACAAACTGGATGATAATATTTTTGGCAGTAACTAACTGATTATCACTATCTTTAAACTCAGTTCCACCCATCAACCGTTGATAATTATTATCATCGCTATTATATAACCATTTAATCTGATACTGCGGATAAGTGGAATAATTAAAGCTAACAAACGGCTGCTGGCTGGGGTTCGAGGACAACGGCGCATCGTCAGCAAACTGCCAAGGAATAAAATCCGCTGATTTGGTCAACTCTTTTTTGGTTTGATAACTAGCCATTAATTTTGATGAAGTAAAAACGTTATGCGGCCGCGCTCGGTTATCATCGCGCCAAAAATATTCACCCTGATAAAACTCATTGACATCAAAATCCGCATATTCTTTCTGGATGTCGCTCAGAGCCTCAGGGCTACCACCACAATGGATATAAATAGCTCCCAATTCTTTAGCCCAGTCAACAAAATAAGGTCGAGCCGACCGCACTGGTCCAATTTTGGGTAAATCATCGGCCGGGCTATAAATAGCCAAAATACGGGAGAGACCGCCTTCAGCTGGCGCTTCATAAACTAATTGAGCCTTAGTCAAAGCTGCTAACGGCCAAGAATCAACATGATTATCAATCATTACGGCTATTGGCGTTAGATTCTCTTCTCCCTCGGCAACTAAAACTCCATCTAGATGACGAGCCAAACCATCGCCGACCATTGCCGAAGATGGCTGATCTTGGTTACTAATATCGAGCCCAGGCTCACTCTTTAGCCTTGACCAAAGATAAACTAAACAAAAAACAGCCACACTCAGCGCTAGAACCAACAAGATCAACTGAGATTTGGCGGCTGTTTTTTTAAACTTATCTAAAATCTGATTAATAATTCCAAACTTTTGAATTTTGACTTTTAACTTTTTTTTGCTCATCCTCCAATAATTAGCTGACTATCTAAACCTCGGATTTAGTCTTGGCCTTAGCATCAGCCTTTTCACCCTCAGCAGCCACTGGCACTTCCCCTTCAGCTGGGGCGACCTCGGCGGCTGGCGCTGGCTCTTCGGCCATTGGTTCTTTAGCTGCGGCCACTACTGTATCAGGATCAGCTAAAACTTCCATCCCCTTCGGTATCGGCAAATCCTTAACCCTAATCATATCTTCAAAAGCTTTTAAAACTGAAACATCAACTTTAATCTCCTTAACTAAATCAGCCGGTAAACATTTAACGTGTATTTCTTCTAGACCCTTGACTAAGGTGCCACCCAGTTCTTTAATCGCCGGGGCTTCATTAACCAAAACCAGATGAATAACCGCCGTGATCTCTTCATCCATTTTGACTTGGTAAAAATCAACGTGAATTAGGGTGTGTTTGACTGCGTCATACTGAACATCGTGAATCAAAACTTTGATCGGCTGACCATCGCCTATTTTTAAGTCAACCAAAGTGCTCTCGCCAGCTTCCTTGAGAGCCACCTCAAACTCGTGGTAATTGACCATCAAGCTGATATTTTTTAGTCCATGACCATACAAGACAGCCGGGATTTTACCTTGCTCTCTTAATGTCTGAACCTTCTTGCCTTCAATTTCACGCTGTTGGGCGTTAACTAACAAATTGCTCATAAATTTAAATAAAAAATAAAAAAAGACTATTTAATATTAAGACTTTTACTCTAAAAAATTAGCTTAACAATTTTAGCATATTCTCATTTTTCTGCAAGAGCTGGTAGATTTCCAACACATCATCCTCAGAAATATCCTCAACTGACTTATATTTAGTCACCTCTTCGGGCGTCAGATCGGTTACTAGACCAACAGTGTTTATCCCCAGCGGAGTAGACAAAATTAAAGCTAAAATCGAGCACTGACACTGATGGCAACGAATATAAACTAGGCTAGCGTTATCGCGCTGATCCAAGACCTTAGCATCCAGAGGATTATAATAACTGCTGCACATCGGGCAACGCGAAACAATTTTGATATTTTCTTCTGGCACTCGACGATTGTTATTATCGGATAACATATTTTAAGCTCTTAACTTTATTATTATACCACCTAAAATATGGTTAGTCAAATTTAATTTCTTATTTTTACACTCTGAACCAAACCCAAAGCCGCTAGAGTAAAGATCAGTGAACTACCGCCATAGCTAACTAGAGGCAAAGTAATACCAGTTACTGGCGCTAAGCCCAAGTTAACTGCAATATTCAAAAACATCTCAATAAACAACAACAGCATAACCCCCAAGACTAAGAACAAACCAAAATCGTCTCGCGCTCGCTGGATTAGCCTAAATAAACGATAAAAAATCAGAAAAAATAAACCCAGCACCAAAAAGATTCCCAATAAACCCAGCTCTTCGGCAATAACGGCAAAAATAAAATCAGTCTGCGCCGCCGGCAAAAACTTCAGCTGGCTTTGAGAGCCAAAACCCACTCCCCGGCCAATCAGACGACCCGAGCCAATCGCAATCATTGATTGAGTAACATTATAACCAGCACCCAAAGGATCGGCCCGAGAATCCAGAAAAGTCAGCACGCGTTCTTTCTGATAATCAACAAAAACAAAGTTCCAGGCAACCAAAAAAGTGATGACACCCAAAACGATTAAAGACAACCACTGATATCGAGCTAAGCCAATAGCTAAAACTAAGCCAAACCAAATTAAGACTAAAATCAGCGCCGAACCAAAATCCGGCTGTAAAACCGTCAAAATAAACGGCAGAATGGTAACCAATCCAGTAATAATAAGATATTTTAGTTGATTTAACGGTCTCCGCTGTTTAGAAAAATAATAGGCTAGATAGATAATCAACAAAATTTTCATCAGTTCAATCGGCTGGAAGTTAAAACCGACCAGATTAAACCAACCACGTGTGCCGCGAAGCGTGACACCAACTAATAAAACGAGAAGCAATAAAATAATCCCCGACCAATAAAACCATCGCGCGTAGGTTTTAAATACCCGAAAATCTACCAAGGATAAGGTAAAAAATAAAACTAAGCCAATGCCAAAAGCGATTAGTTGTTTGGTTAAATTAAACCAATCTGGATTTTCCGTGGATAATGTAACGCTGTATATAGCTACTAAACCAAAACAAACTAACAAAAAAATACAGGAAAATACTATCCAGTCGAGCTTTCTTAATTTAGATAATAAAGCGTTCATGAATTATTGCACTTCGCCCACACCAGCCCGCTCCTGACGATAAGCATCCGGATCCAAAACATTTATCTCGGGGATAACCTCGACCTTATCAACCGAACTAAGGCGTTGGTACCAATTAACTTCTAAATTTTTGACCGTCTGAGACGAAAAATCCTCATTAATCAAAACATAATTAACGCCGACAATTTTGGGGCCTCGCCACAAAATAATATAATAACCAACTTCCCAAAAATTATAAGCGCTCCGATTTTTAACACTAAATTGAGTTTGGGCAACCGGCACCCGACCACCGGGTAATTCTTTGGGCGGGACAAAACGAACATCAAAAATAGTAAAATTTAAAACCTGATCCTTGAGCTCCTGATATTGATGAACTCGCTGCCACCTTACCTCTTCAATTTTTAAACTAAGATTAGCTGGCGCGCGTTGCGAATAAACGCCCAAATCAACCAAATATTTTTCATCACCGGGCAGGATAAACGTTTCTTTATCTTTATCTTCTTCCCGTCCAGCAAAATTAAAAACATATTTAATCGAAACAACATCCCAATTCGGGTTAGGATTAGTCACCCTAGCCATAAAATCATAACGGTCGTTACCTAAATCAAAGCTATCAACACTGGATATTACCAGATCCCTGGGCCGATTAAGCTGACGCAGACCATTATAATCAATATAACTAATGGTCAGCTCGCGACGCAACGCTTCGTCTTTAGTCCAGCTGATTAGATAAAAATCAACTAAATTGTAAACAACATACCCCCAGATAACAATATTTAAAATAACCAAAAATACTTTCAACAATTTTAAAAGTAAAATCTTATTAGTAACCAACCAAAGGCTTATTTTGAGCTCCTTCTCGGTTAGGCCATGGACGTTTTGCTCTGGGGTCGGCATAGTATTTTAATTATACCATAAAAATCATAAAATACGTACAACTGATCAATAACTCGACGAATAAATAATCTTTTATCACATTCCTAGTATTAAGTGTTATTCAAACAGACTTTTTTGTTTAAATTTAGCCAAAATTTTTCTATCCGCTACCCCTTCTAAAACCTATAAAAATATGCTAAAATAAAGGCACTAATTGTTAATAAAAAAATCTAATATGGTTAAAGCTGCCCCTAAAAAAATCGCTAAAAAAAGCCAATCTGGCGCTAAAAAAAATGACAAAACCGGCTACGAAGCTGAACAGATTACGGTTCTAGAGGGTTTGGAGCCAGTTCGCCGCCGTCCGGGTATGTATATTGGCAATACAGCTGAAGCGGGCCTCCATCACCTCCTCTGGGAAGTAGTCGACAACGGAATTGATGAAGCAATGTCTGGCTATGCTAACGAAATTACCGTTCGGCTATTTAAAGAAAACGGCGCTGATATCTGCCAAGTTGAAGATAACGGTCGCGGCATCCCGGTTGGTATCCATAAACAGACTAAAGTCTCAGCTTTAGAAACCGTTTTAACCAAACTTCATGCCGGCGGCAAATTCGGCGAAGGTGGTTATAAAGTCTCGGGTGGTCTCCACGGTGTTGGCGTCTCAGTTGTTAACGCCCTGTCAGAATGGCTGAGAGCCGAAATTAAACGCGAAAACAAGCTTTGGTCTCAAGAATATAAATATGGCAAGCCGATCAAACGAGTTAAGGCAGTTGGCTCGGCCAAAGGCACAGGTACTACTATTACTTTTAAACCCGACCCCAAAATATTTACCAGTACTCAATTTGATTGGAAAACAATTATCGACCATCTCCGCCAGCAAGCCTATCTGACCAAAGGGATTCGGATAAACGTTATTGATGAACGCGAAAAAGTGACCTACTTTTCCAAACGCTTCAACAAAAATATTGCCGTACCCAAGAATCAATATTCATTTCTGTTCGAGGGCGGTATCGCTTCTTACATCAAACACCTAAATATCAATAACACACCCAAGCATGAACATGTTTTTTATATTGATAAAGAAGTCAGCGGCACCCAAGTTGAAATCGCCCTGCAGTATACTGACGAATTTACCGAAACTGTTCTCCCCTTCTGTAATAATATCCACAACCCTGAAGGTGGTATGCACCTGATGGGCTTTCGAACAGCCCTCACTCGGACGCTAAATAATTTTGCGCGTAATAAAGGTTACATTAAAGAAAAAGATGATAACCTTAGTGGTGAAGATGTCCGTGAAGGACTTAATTCTATTATTTCGGTTAAACTAACCGATCCGCAGTTCGAGGGACAAACTAAAGCCAAACTAGGCAATATTGAGGCCCGCACAGCGGTAGAAGCGGTCATGAATGAATGGCTGGCTATCTTTTTGGAAGAAAATCCTAGAGATGCCGAGGCAATTATCGGTAAGTGTGTTTTAGCCTCACGCGCTCGCCTCGCGGCTCGCGCCGCCCGGGAAACCGTGCTCCGTAAGGGTGCTCTCGAGGGCTTAACTCTACCAGGCAAACTATCTGACTGCTCTTCACGCAATCCTGATGACTGCGAGCTCTATATTGTTGAGGGCGACTCAGCTGGCGGTTCGGCCAAACAAGGCCGTAGCCGCGAGTTTCAAGCTATTCTTCCCCTCCGCGGTAAAATCCTTAATGTCGAACGGGCCCGATTGGACAAAATGTTAGCTAATAATGAGATTAAATCGCTGATTATCGCCATGGGCACTAATATCGGTGAACAATTTGATATCGAAGCTCTGCGCTATAATCGCATTATCATTATGACTGATGCTGATGTTGACGGCGCTCATATCCGCACCCTATTATTAACTTTTTTCTACCGCTATTTCCCAGAAATAATTAAATTAGGCCATCTCTATATTGCCCAACCACCACTCTATTCAATTAAGGTTAATAAAGAAACTTACTGGGCCTACAGCGATGAACAGCTTCAAACCAAAATTGCGGAATTAAATAAAGGCAAAAAACTCGAAGTGGTCGAAGGAATAGAAGAAACCCCAAACGACGGCGACGAAGCGGAAACACCGCTTGAAGATAGGGTTATAGTAACTAAAGCCGAACCTAAAATTAATGTCCAGCGCTATAAAGGTCTGGGTGAGATGAACCCCGAGCAACTCTGGTCAACCACTATGGATCCTGAAAAACGGATTATGAAACAAGTCACTATCCAAGATGGCGCGGCCGCTGATGAGATATTTGATATCTTAATGGGTAATGATGTTATGCCTCGTAAGCGCTTTATCCAGACCCATGCTAAGTCAGTTAAAAATTTAGATATTTAATATGCCTGAAGGTGAAAGACCAAGAGAAGTGCGACCTCAAAAATGGGACTATAAAGAATTTTTGGCCAATCTTAAATTAGCAGCGCTAGATCAACTGCCCGCCTCGCCCGAAGCTATGCCGTCTCAAATTGATATTGGAATTTTTGGCACAACACTTAAAGAAATGAAACGAAAAACTGACGCTGATCCAGAAAAACGAGAAAGGATGAGAACAATCAAAACCCAAATGGATGTTAAACACCACAAAGTATTGATTGATAAAGAATACATCGGCACTAACGAAGCAGTACAGGCTCGTATCGAGTTGCTACATGACGTGGCTGCTGATGGACTAACAGCTATAACCGAACAACATCTCGGCAGTCTGCATACCCACCCCAGCGAAAATCCTTTTAGCCCTACTGACCTATCTAGCTTATTAAGACCAGAAACAGGACAAAAAGCTGCTGGCAACAAAATGTCTATTATTGCCACTGATACTCTACTGATGGCTTTGTTTAAAACCGCTAAAACCCCAACTATTAATGATGAGAGGAATGTTGAAGCCCTAATCAGAATATGGGAAAGTTTGCAGGGTATGAAACCAGCCAAAGGTGAAGCGGCTTGGGCCATGGCCCAATATGAATTTTTAAGAGAAGAATGCGCTAAATTACATATTGCGCTCTACTCTAGTCCTCTTGAACGAGATAATAATATTTTAACTAAGGCTTCAGCCTAGGTTTATAAATGAATCATAAAAAACGGCCCTCGGGTCGTTTTTTGTTGCTTAAAATACTCTTGCACTATGTACTTAGTACTGTGCACTATAGATCATAATGATCTCCCCGATACGGCACCAAAATAGCTGACTTTAATTTGCTCCGCAGTGAAGTAGATAAAGCAAAAGCCTGATTTTCTTCACCGTGGGTGATAAAAATCGTCCGGGGTTGTTTTTTCATCTGCTTAACCCATTTAACCAGCTTAGGATTATCCGCATGAGCGGAATAGGCGCCAATCGCCGAAACTTTAGCCTGAACCTCAAACTTCTGGCCGTCGATATAGACAAACCGCTGGCCTTTTAGTATCTGTTGACCCAAAGATCCTTGGACCTGGAAAGCAATAATCAAAAGATGGGTATGACGATCAGACAAATAATTTTTTAAATGACCCATAATCCGACCGCCCATACACATCCCACTGCCAGCGATTATTACTTTTGGCTGGGGTACCTGCCTAATCTGTCGCGATTCCGCCGTGGTTAAGGTATATCTTAAACCGGGAAAATTAAATAGATCGTCGCCACGCTCGATCAAATCACGTGATTCTCGATCGTACAGATCAGCGTATTTTTTATAGATATCAGTGGCCCTAATCGCTAGCGGACTATCAACAAATATCGGTACCGCCGGAATCTTTTTATTCTCGACCAAACTATTTAATTCATATAAAATCTCTTGGGTACGCTCGAGGGCAAAAGAAGGAATTAATAACACACCATGATCACTGATCGTTTCAACAATTGCCTGCCGCAGCAACTTAACCCGCAATTCATTTGGTTCATGCTTGTAAGCTCCATAGGTTGACTCCATAACCAAAAAATCTGTTCCTTCATTAATAACTTCAGTATCTTCAACTAAGGGTACTGGCGGGTTGCCCAAGTCACCAGAAAAAACAATTTTTTTCTCTACCCCATCTTCAATACACCATAATTCAATAATCGCCGAGCCCAAGATATGACCGGCGTCGCGCAAACGAATTTTGATCTCAGCTGTCAGCTGTCTAATCTCCCGATATTCTAAGGTTTCAAATAATTCAATTGTCTCATCAACATCTTTAACTTGGTAAAAAGGTATCTGACCGTGGGTTAAAGCTTCCTGAAAAATTATTCGGGCCGTATCTTCCAGAATAATTTTGGCGAAATCTCGCGTCGGCGCGGTGGCATAAATTTTGCCTCTAAAACCGTCTTTATAAAGTTTGGGCAACCGGCCGCAGTGATCAATATGAGCGTGAGTTAAGATTACGAAATCGAGCCTTTGGAGATCAAAGGGGAAGGAATCGTGGTTGCGGTCTTCAGCAAATTTATTACCTTGAAACATGCCACAATCAACCAAAAACCGGGCCTTAGACGTTTCCACGTAGTAGCAAGACCCCGTTACCTCTCGACAGGCGCCATAGAATGTTATTCTCATATAGGTCCCTACGAATTACGAATCCGTACGAGTGTGCGAATCTGTGTCATTGCGAGGAGCGGAGCGACGAAGCAATCTGGTGAATATACCAGGAGATTGCTTCGCTGCGCTCGCAATGACGCGGGGCTATTCGTATATTCGTACAGATTCGTAATTCGTAGTGATTAATAAACTTCTTTTATAAAGCACTCCTTGCAGTATACAATTTCTGGCCGCTCCGGGCTATAAGTAGTTCTAATCTCTTTGTAACATTTATCACACTTTCTTAACCATAATCTTTGAGGATTACGCTTCTCTAGCCTTTTAACATGACGACAAATATAGCATCGATCCGGCAAAGGGATGTTATTTTCTTTATAGAATTTCAATTCTTGAGGAATAATTTTATATGGCTTACCACAAGTACAAACGAATATTTCACGACCAATCGAATCGTCAACCGCCTTAATGTTGTCTGGCGGTAGTTTGACCTCGGCCTTTTTCTCTTCCTTATCATACCACTTAAAACCTTGCTTGAGCGCCTCATCTCTGGTTAAGGGAAAATAAAACATCGCCGTAGTTTCATTATAGCCATGGTGAGACATTGAGGCAGGAAAAAACTCACCATATTCTTTATCTGCTTGCATCTTAGCAATCATTTTTTCCTTCAGCTGATTGTACTCCGCTTGAGTGTATTGTTTATTAAGAAGACAAAATTCTTTTTTTCTCAGACCAACGCAGGCAAAACAATTTTTACAGCTGATACAATCAATGCAATATTCTATATTCTGACAACCAACATAGCTCAAACAACAAAATTTTACATTATAGTCTTTGGACCCAGCAACCACATCTTCATAAAGCAACTGGCATTCTCCACCAAACTGAAAAACGTCATATAGATCTTTAGCGCCCAGGCTGACAGAATAGCAATAACGACAATTCTGAACTTCCTGACAGTCATAAGATTCAACGGTCTGAGTGGAACTATAAAGATAGTCGCCCACGCAGCCTTCATTCTTGACACCATGAATGCTAATATGCGGATGTTTTAAACTAAACTCCTTAAAGGTGGCAGCAACTTTGGCCACCACCTCCCGGCTACCAAAATCAACAATAGCTAAACGCTTATTATATTCCTCTGGTGTTAATTGCTTATTCAGCCAATAATAACTGCGATTGCGCAAATTAACGCAGCCAAAACAATTATTACAACCGGAACAATATTTAAGAAAATAACTTTCAGAGCATTTATTGCAGTCTTGGCAGTATCTGAGTTTGAAACAATCAACGCAATCAATGCATTCATAGCTATACTCGCAACGGCGCAATTTAAGGCCATCAATCAAATCCCGACAAGTATTGATCGAGTAGCTATAATAGCAATTATTGTTGTAGTCGGAGTCAAAAATAAGATAACAATTCTTGGCGTAAGTAGCATAATTGATATAATCGCTATTTTCCATCGTGGAAACGTTACAGTCAATTGCTGGGTGAGGAACTTTGTTGTTCAGCTCGATAATTTGCTCAAAACAAGACTTATCGGGATTATATTCTTGCCCATATTTTAAAGCTTCCCAACCATCACCCCACCACTCGCGCACGCCATAAACTGGAAAAGGCACGTCGGGGTTAAACATGGAAATAATATTTTTACCAGTCAAATCGCACTTTCTAGCGTACAAAGTCATCTCGTCCGCCCAAGCTAATCGCCGCTGCTGCCGACAATCCGGACACAACGTCGGCTCGGGCACATTAAGCTGTTGATAAAATTGCCGGTCTTCCGGGTAAATAGTAAAATCTTTTTGGCAGCTTTGGCACTGAGGCATAATATTAATTACGAATTACAAATTACGAATTAATAATTGGTTATAACGAGATCCGTAATTCGTAATTATTAATTCGTAATTATCTTATCTCTCAACCGCTTCCACAGACCACGACGAGAACTTAATTTAATCAACTCGGCCGCGGCAACTATAATAAAGACTGCCTGCAAGGTAATAAAAATCCAGTCACGCAAATAACTGCTATAGGCGAGTAAAAACACACCGCCCAAAATAAAAAAAACGTCTTGTTTTTTTTCATTCTTGATCAAGACGCCGACAATAATACCGATTAAACCAATCACGCCAAAAATTTTAAATAAGACTGCCATATTTATTTTTGGTTAAAAATTTTATAAAAATAATAATATTTTTGACTAATCCGCTTAACCGCCTCGACTCGACTGATTTTCTTCTCTAAATGATCCACTAACGGTTGCCAAAAAATTGTCCGACCAATAGCAAAACCAATCACGCCTTTGACTTTTCGCCCGGCCTTAAGCCAGCGGACTAACCCTTGATCACTAGACGCTCGACCTAGAATGATAGCTCTCACATTTTGCCGACCGCCAGACTGCATTTGCTTTACCACTTTTTGATAATCTGCTGATTTATCTAAACCTTCCACTTTCCAAATATCCGGCTCCACTCCCCCATTTTGGAGCTCTCTAACCATTTGAACCATTAAACCTGGCCGCAACTTTTGATCATATAATTTTTGATTGCCATTAACTTTTTTAAGCTGCGCCGTAGTGGCCGGCACCAACGGCTCAATAATAAACGGATAGCCTTGACGCTGGCAATAATCGTTCACTTTTTTTAGCGTTTGCTGTTGGCGAATATTTAACCGTTTACTGTCCGCCGGATTATAACGAACCAAAGCTTTAACCATTGTTGGCTGATATTTTTGGATATGAGCGCCAAACTGACTGCCATATTCTAGCGTAAACTCAACTTGACTGGTTTTTTCAACTGGCAGACAAACAATATAACCGCGCTGATGAGCGTCGCGCAAAATATCACTACCAAACTCTTCATCAACTAATATCCCCGCGGCCGCCTTGGGAATCAAGCTTTGATCAACTGCCAACCGAAAACCAGCATAAATTATTTTTTTAGCCTCAATAATCACCTGCTTTTCTTTGGGGGTTGGCTTGCGTCCCTTAATACCAAACATCTTATCCAAGAGATAACCCCGGTGGTCGAAAGGCAGAATAAACAGCTTTTGATTGTAACCACGTATTTTAGCCATAATTAAGCTCATTATATCATAAAACACATAACGGAAGCTACCCGGTTACGTGTTTTATATTGCCCTCCAACTCCGCTCGAGGCAAGCGTACTACGTGCTAATTTATTACCTCAAAATCATCGCTAGACCCCGTTTTATTCTTCTTTAATTCTAAATTTTTGACCAAATCCAAATTGTCCAGCTTGTTCATCTTCAAATATTGATTTGAGAAGGTATAAAGCGTATCACTAATATAAAGCGCCCGCTTAACGCTATTATCATAATAAGACACGCCATTCCAGTAATCCTCATTCGAACTTTGGCCGCCGTTAGAATGATCAATTTTACCCTTAAGCTCAATACCGTTCAGATCAACTTTGAATACAGCCGCGCCACTAAAGGTTAATTTGCCCCAACGATTCTCGCCCACAGTCTCGCGAATTGATACCGGTACGACCAGTAAATTTTTATCTTTGGAAAATAGGAAAGCTTTGTGATCGTAAAGAGCAATTGAATCACTGCCGCTATCGCCCATAACATAAGTATCAACCTCTTTAGGATTAGCTACATCTGAAACGTCGAATAGCGATAATTTTAAACCCTTGGTCCGCACGCCGCCCCATTCGGTTTCACCAGTGTCTTTGCCAAAACCAATCAAATGAGTGTCGTCATAAGGATGTAAATAGTTGGAAAATCCTGGCACCTTAAGTTTACCCAACACTTTGGGATTAGTCGGAACGCTCAGATCAATGACGAACAATGGATCAACTTGTTTAAAAGTTACCAGATAAGCTCGATTTTGCATAAAACGGACGGAATAGATCCGTTCATCCTGAGCTAAACTTTCTAACGAACCAACGACTTTTAAATTTTCATCCAAAACATAAAGGTTATTATAAGACTTCTGCTGTTCCTCATCATTTTCATAATACCGTGACCAGGTTTGATTTTTGGTGGTAGCGATGCGGAAATAGCCATTATTCTCGTCCATCGAAAACTGGTTAAGAACATCACCGGTAACTTCGCCAAAGGTCTTATACTCCAACTTGTCTTGGTTAATCGCAATTTTATGGATAACTGTTTTTTCTAGTTCTTTAGAGATATCTTGATACTTCTGCTTCATCTTGGCTTCTAGGTCTTGCTGCAGTTGAGTCTGCTCTTCATCAGTTAGACTCTGACCATAATGCTCAATGATCATCGCGATTTTATTCATCTTTTCATCACGATTTAGAATAAAACTGTCAGTTTTTTCAATCTGGTCGATCCGATCACGGTCTTTTTGGCTTAAACGGGGATAAATCATCTCTTTCATCACTTCCATCTCTAATTGATACTCACTAATATATTTAGTGTACGTGATGTAGATATTATTCTGTGAGACATACATGTTCTGGTTGCCAGCCAAAAGATAAACATCGCCATTAACCGCTTGATTATTGTTCTTAACATTGATCGCCGTGACGGTGGTGAAATTATAATAATTATAAGGAAGGTCAAAATAATAAATGTCCGGAGCAAAACATTTTACGCCAGCGGTACAACTATTAGCTACCACTTCGCCATTATCAATAATCCGTGGCAAGACCGGCTCGTCCTCAATATAACCATAATTATAATTATTAGTAACAAAATAAACGTAGTCACCAACCATCCGCGAATTACTATAGCTACCTTCAAAATCTAGGTCGCGAATCTGCTTGGGATCTTTAGGATCAGAAATATCAAACACCTTAAAAAAGGTATAAGGATTATGACGACGAAAACGTTTATAAATATCCGTATTATAAATTTGGTCATCAGCACCAAAAATCACCAAATTATCACCATTGATATAAACATCAGTTGGCCGCGATTTAAACGAAATCTTGGTCAAAACGCTGGCTTGATTAGCTGGGTAGGCATCAACTACATATAAATCGTTTTGGACCACGACATAAATATATTTGCCATCAGTCTTAATAATATCCGCTTCATCAACCCCCGCAACCTGAATATTAGTGCGCGAATAATCGTCCGAACCGCCACCGCCACGGCCATCAGCAACTGCCTGCGGCGCACCAAGAGCCAAACTATCAACAGCTAAACCAGTCTCAACAGCCAAACTCTTCATCATCCCATAAGACGAATAGCCATAACTACTGCCACTGTTCGATTCCAAAAAATTCTGCAGTTCTTCTAAACTACCAAACCTTTTAATCTGGCTCTGATTGGCTAGCTGCTGCTCAACTGTCCCAGACGACCAGTCGCTCCCGCCGGTAAAATTACCGACATTATTAGTTAATTGCCCACTCGGTTGTTCACTCTCTGGCTTTAATAGCTTAAAACCTAAATAACCGCCCAAAGCCAAAACCATGATCACCACTAGAATAATAATTGTCCGTTTTTTGTCCATATCAAAACTTAATTGTTAGCTTTATATATTATATAACGATAAATCAGTTAAATTATATCAGATTAGCTAAACCAAAGAAAGCAGATCTTAGACACAAAAAAATAGAGCTTTAGACTCTACTTTTTTGATTCTCGGGGGCAGGGATTCGAACCCCGGTAAGCAGGACAAAA
>JBAZLA010000007.1:0-52874 GCA_041650515.1 Patescibacteria group bacterium | reverse complement strand
TCACATTATCACTGAAGAGAGTGAAGGTCTGGGTACCCAGGACACGATTACCAAGGCCAAAATTAAGGGCATCCCGGTTAAAGTTTTTAGTTTTAATCTTAAATAATATGAAAAAATCCCTTCAGGCAATTGAAGATTATTATTACCAAAAAGGATTAAGGAGTAGCAAACTAAGGCGAGCAACCGAAGCGGATGAAGAGTATATAAAAATTTTACAAAAACGTTGGGCTCAATTAACTAAGAAATTTTTTATTACTTCTCAAGATAAAAAGAGATATAGCATGTCTACGGACGCTGATTACCAGATTTTAGATAGGATCTATCGCTTAGAAAAAAGGAAATTATCGCCAAAAGACAGGGAATTAGTTAAACTTGTCAGGACGCAATTGGAACATCATTGGCGAGCGCCGATCCTCCGGTTTTTAAATCAATTAGTTAAAAAATACAGGGTTTAATTGTCATTCCGAGCAGAGCGAGGAATCGGCCTAAACAATAGTATTAACTAAGTCTTCAAACTCAGGGTTGAAAGATAAAATTAAGTTAATTTTCTTTTCTCTACGCCACTTCTTAATCTCTTTTTCCCGATATATTGCCTGCTTAATATCTTGGTAAAATTCGTAGTAAACCAATTGATTGCATTTATACTTTTTAGTGAAACCATCAAGTAAACCTTCTTGGTGCTCAAGTACTCGTCGAGCTAAATTATTAGTCACGCCGATATAAAGAGTACCGCTATAATTGGTCATTATATAGACGTAATAACTCTTAGACATAATTGGTAGAATATTGTTTTAGATCCCTCCACTCACCCCTCGACTCGCTACGTTCGCTCGGGGCTCGGTCGGGATGACAGGGAGAAGTAGCTTCTAGCGAGCTCGGTTGAGGTGGTAAATAAAAACATAACACGGTAAACATTAAATAATTCTAAACTTGTGGATAGGTAAGTTGACAGTCAAAATTTATTTGCTATACTAAATCTATGAAAAATCTAACTAAAAACTTCGCTTTTTTCTTCTTTGGCGCTTCTAGAGCGGGGTTTTTGGTTGTCAGATAAATTGATTTAGTCTCAGTTGGTAAAAATAACCCCGCTAGTTAGCGGGTTTTTTGTTTGTTCTTTAAATTATTCACATATTCAAGGGCATGGAGGTGCGCATGTTCATTCGGGCTGAGTGGGACTGGCTAGTTGAACTAGCTGGTGGCGATGAGGATCTAGTTGAAGCCGTGGTTACCAACCTAATGCGGTATGGTTGGGAACCGCAGCCTAATATCGTTGCCAACATCCTGATAAGGCAGTTGGCTAGTCAGAAAGGAGAAAATCATGCTAAGTAGCGGTTTAGGTCATTGGTGGTTGATCTTGGCTGTCGGGCCGGTGTTCCTTTTCATGAGCTGTCGTCAGCTTTATGGTGGTTGCTCGCGCTGTCGAATGTGCCGGCCTTCAAGATCGGTTGACCCTCCACCGTCACAAAAATCAGTAGTATTGCCGACCAGCGGTGGCGGGTTTGGAGCTATGGATAGGCTGGCTCGAACAATTCAGGCCGCTCAACGATCAACAGCTGTAGAGCGTGTTAAGACAGCAACGTCGTCGCGGCAACTGGTTTTGCAGTTTACCTGGCTAGACGAAGACCATCATGTCGGGTAAACAAAAAGAGAGTTGGGAAGTGGTTTGTGAATTTGCAGCCACAGCCACTCCCAGCTCCCCATTTTTACAATTTAGGATTTTTAACTAATTATGTCAAGTCAAATTTTAGTACAATATTTTTTTGGCTTTAACTTTTTTAGCAGCTTTAAGTTAGCCAATTTTTATTGATTATCTAAAGTAATTTAATGGTCAATAAAAGCTGGTTAAATAAAACCAGTTTTTTGCACTTAGAGAATAAGGAGTAACCAATGTGCCAAAAACCGAAGACCAATGGTCCAGGGTCTGACCAAACAGCTTGCCCAGCACCAAAAAAAGACCCACCCAGAGAACAGCGCTGGGGTGTTTGTCCCCAGTGTCATCAGGAGTGCTATCTGGCCACCCATGTTTGTCTCGTGCCAAGTGACCAAACCAGGAGGGAAGGAAATGGGCAATAAAGATCAAAAAGACAAGTTTAGTGACCAGCCACCGGCAAAAAGCCGCCAGCCCAAGAAAGGGAAGGTCGTTAGCGAGAGGCAGCCTGAACGGTTAGTCAGTTCGCCTGGCAAGAAGAAGGCGCGAAAAAGACACCGCAGTTATTTCGTTAATGAACCCTGCTGATCATAATTCGGGCCTAACTCTTAGGAGGGTATCCGAGAAAAGTCTGGCTTCAACCGCCCAATGCTTTAGGCAACCGGCGGTTTTTTTATGACTCTTGCATTATTTTTAAAGAAAGTATAAAATACACCCCAGTATTTATGAAATTTTCTTCTTTAGCCAAAATTCGTTTAGGCGTCCTCGGGGTATTAATCATAGCGATTTTTGCCGGTTTTTTGGTTTACCCGATCGCTTTTGATCGACCGATGGATTGGCTAAACTCAAAACTAGGTTTAGCCTTGCCTCATTATTGGCAGTTACCATTTCATCTGGGCTTGGATTTACAGGGTGGCACTCACTTAGTTTATAAAGCTGATATTTCTCAAGTGCCTGAGGCTGATATTAATGACGCGGTTGCTGGCGTGCGCGATGTTATTGAACGTCGCATCAATGTTTTTGGCGTGGCGGAGCCAGTGGTCCAGACTGGTAAATCAGGCGATCAGTGGCAGGTAATTGTAGAATTAGCCGGCGTCAAAGATGTTAATCAAGCAATCAAAATGATTGGCGAGACGCCTTTACTAGAGTTTAAAGAACAGGCTGATCCTAGTACTCAGACCTTAACAGCTGATGAGCAAAAACAATTAGATGAGTTTAATGCCGCGGCTAAGAAAAAAGCTGAGGATATTTTGAAAGAAGTTCTTAAGACACCCTTAGTTCAGTTTGGCGATTTAGCTGAAAAATATTCCGAAGATGGCTCAGCGGCTGGCGGTGGCAGTTTGGATTGGGCTAAGCAGGGAATTTTTGTGGCTGAATTTGAACAAGCCGCCTTTGCTCTTAAAAAAGGCCAGGTAACTAAGCAACTAGTTAAAACCCAGTTTGGTTATCATATTATTTATAAAGAAGATGAGCGGGGCGAAGGGGATAGCCAAGAGGTTAAGGCTAGCCATATTTTGATTAAGACTAAAACCGCCGCCGAGTTTAAACCTCAAGAACAGTTTGTTTATACTGGTTTAACTGGTAAACAGCTCAAACGGTCGCAGGTTCAATTTGATCCCAATACTCAAGTGCCCGAGGTTAGTTTAGAGTTTAATGACGAGGGTAAGGATTTATTTGCAGAGATTACTAAGAAGAATGTTAATAAAATCGTTGGTATATTTTTGGATGGCGAACCGATTTCTTTGCCCAAAGTTAATGAGCCGATTTTAGATGGCAAAGCGGTAATTTCTGGTAGTTTTACTCTGCCCGAAGCCAAACTATTGGCTCAGCGGCTTAATGCCGGTGCTTTGCCAGTACCGATTGAATTAATTGCCCAACAGACAGTTGGCGCGACTTTGGGTAATGATTCGGTCCAAAAAAGTCTGTTTGCTGGTTTACTTGGTTTATTAGCCGTAGTTGTTTTTATGCTTTTATATTATCGTTTGCCTGGTCTATTATCGGTTATCGCTTTATTGATCTATAGCGTTCTAGCGCTGACTATTTTTAAAATTTTTGGTATTACTTTAACTCTGGCAGGTATTGCTGGTTTTATCCTGTCGTTAGGTATCGCCGTGGATGCTAATGTTTTGGTTTTTGAGCGGTTAAAAGAAGAATTTCGAGCTGGTCGGCCGTTGTCTTCGGCTATTGATGAAGCCTTTAAACGAGCTTGGCCTTCGATTCGTGACGGCAACGCTTCAACCCTGATTACTTGTATTATTTTGTTTTGGTTCACCTCGAGCATGGTTAAGGGCTTTGCCTTAACTTTGAGTATTGGTATTTTGGTTTCTATTTTTACTGCCATGGTGGTCACTCGGGGCCTATTAAAAACCATTGCGGTTGGTCGGGTCCAAAATTGGTATTTCTTATTTAATCGCAAAAAGGTTGTTGAGCAAAAACCCCAATCATAACATAATATGTTAAGTATTATTGCCAAAAGAAAGTATTATTACACCTTTTCTCTCGCCTGCGTGGTTACCGCTGTAGTCTTTTTGATTATTTGGGGTTTTAAGATGGGCATTGATTTTACCGGTGGTAGCCTGATGGAGGTTTCTTTCCAAGAAACCGCTCGGCCGTCAGTTCAAGAGATTAGTGGCGCTTTAACCGATTTGAGTAATTTAGGCGAGGTGACCATTCAGCCGATTGGCGAGAATAATATCATTTTGCGGTTTAGAAACGTTACTGAGATAGAACACCAAGAAGTTTTGGATAAATTAATTGAGCAATTTACTCCCGGTCAACGATTAGATATCAAAACTACAACTACGCCGGTGCAGATTGAAGGTCTGGTCAGCGGTGAGGCGAATGTCACCGGGATTAAAGCCGAAAAAGCTGCTGGGGCGCGGATTATTGAAGAACGGTTTGATTCCATCGGGCCGACTGTTGGTCAAGAGTTAAAGACCAAAAGTTTTTATGCCGTTATTATTGTTATTATCGCTATTATTGCTTTTATCGCTTGGTCATTCCGCAAGGTTGGCCGGCCAGTCTCTTCATGGAAATATGGTGTTACTGCCATCATTGCCTTGGTTCATGATGTAACGATCACTTGCGGTATTTTTGCCTTATTGGGTCATTTTTATAACGTTGAGATTAATACGCCGTTTATTGCCGCGCTGCTGACTGTTTTGGGCTATTCGGTCAACGATACCATTGTGGTTTTTGACCGAATTAGAGAAAATCTGCATCGTCATCAGGGTGATTTTGAAGAGATCGTCAATATGTCTGTCAACCAGACGATGATTCGGTCGGTTAACACTTCTTTGACGGTAATGTTGACGCTGTTAGCTATCTTTCTATTTGGTGGAGAAACAATCCGTTACTTTGCTCTAACCTTGATGGTGGGTGTTTTCTTCGGTACTTATTCATCAATCTTTGTGGCTAGCTCATTACTGGTAACTTGGCAAAATTTAGTTAAAAAATTCGCTAAATAAAAAGACTGGATATTTAGAGGTTTTAACAGCCCTGTCGGGGGCTGTTTTGATTGTAGCTAGGCTAGAAATATGTTATTTTGAATAGGTACTGAGTCAACGGTTGACTTTTTGGGCTTTTGATAATAGAATACAGCTACTTTAATTGGCCATTTTGTTGCCAACCTGCGCCGACGTAGCTCAGTTGGTAGAGCAACAGTTTTGCCACCCTACGGGTGGTGGCCCGTAGGGCCATAAACTGTGGCGGTTGTTTATTTAAAAAGTTAAGAATTATATATTCGCCGACGTAGCTCAGTTGGTAGAGCAACAGTTTTGCCACCCTACGGGTGGTGGCCCGTAGGGCCATAAACTGTGGCGGTTGTTTATTTAAAAAGTTAAGAATTATATATTCGCCGACGTAGCTCAGTTGGTAGAGCAACAGTTTTGTAAACTGTGGGTCGTCGGTTCAAATCCGACCGTCGGCTAAGAAATTAATAATTTATTATTTAACATTTATATGTCTCAAGACAATCTAATCAAACTAGAATGTACCACTTGTAAACGTGCTAACTATTTTTCCAGAAAGAATAAGCGTATTATTAAGGAACGCTTAGAAATGAAAAAGCACTGCCCGTGGTGCAAAAAGCATACTGTACATAAGGAAACAAAATAGGCGCTGCCTATTTTTGATGGGGGCGTCGTATAATGGTAGTACAACGGTCTCCAAAACCGTTAGCGGGGGTTCGATTCCCTCCGCCCCCGCCAGACTGTGAACGGTGTGAGCGACCGAGAGGGTTGCTAAAATTGCACAAAAAGTTTTTTGGTATAATTATGAACAAAAAGATTAAAACAGCACTTTACATTCTGACAATATTATTCGGGATATTTATGTTTGTATACGGCGGATATGATGACAGCCCCGGCGGGCAACTGCTTGGGCTCCTGGCGGTTATTGCTGGCATTGTAGGGCTGATAAAAAGTAAGAAGGGAAGTTTTAAATAAACCAAGTTTAAAGACTGCCACACTCAAAACCTCTAATATCTTAGTACTAGACCGGGCACGGCTGCCAAAGAACACCCATTAGAAATAAAAGGTGTTTTTTGTTATAATAAATTAATGCTGATTTTTAGCGATTTAGTTTAACTTAATGTTTGTATAAATTCAGTATCACTTTCTTGGTTGGTTTAGGCTATTGCTTTTTATCCTAAAGTGGGGTAGACTCTAGTCTACTTAATTAATCAATAATTAACCTAAATAAATTATGCCTAATTTTAATCGTGATAGCCGACGTGGCGGTGATCGGCCCAACCGAGGGTTTGGCGGCGGTAGCCGGGGTTTTAATGATCGCGGTCAAGGACGCCCTCAAATGCATCAAGCGGTTTGTAATGACTGTGGCAAAGAGTGCGAAGTGCCTTTTCGCCCCACTGGCGATCGGCCAATCTACTGCAGTACTTGTTTTGAGAATCATCGTGATTCCAGTTCGGATCGACCAAGAGAAAGAAGCTTTGACCGACCCAGCTTTGGTGATAAGCGGATGTTTCAAGCAGTCTGCACCAAATGCGGTAAAGCTTGTGAAGTGCCCTTTCGGCCAAGCGGCGATAAGCCAGTTTTTTGCAATCAATGTTTTGATAAGAATGATCGTCCCAGAAGTGATGACGGCCGCAGCAAGAGTCCTGACCAGTTTAAAGCTCAGTTTGATATGTTGAACGCTAAATTAGATAAAATCATGAAAGCGCTCAATTTGACCACGGCTCCAGGAGTATTACCAGTAGCTAAACCAGCTAAGGAAGTTAAAATCAAAGAGAAGAAAACCGTGGTTAAGGCCAAGGCGGCGCCCAAAAAGGCAGTAGCCAAGAAGAAGAAATAAATCAACAACATAGAAGACTTCTGCTCGCGCGGAAGTCTTTTTGTTTTAGGTAAATCCTTGCTTATAAATTATAAAGCCTGTAGAATAGTCCGGTAATAGTTAAAAGATTTTTATGGCCGAAAGTGTAATTCTTAGTTTCGATAAAGTGTCGTTTGCCTATCCCGGCAAAAAGCCGCTCTTGGCAGAGGCTAGTTTTAGTGTGCGTACCGGGGCCAAGCTGACGCTGATGGGCCAGAATGGTGCTGGCAAAAGCACTCTTTTTGCGCTCATTCATAAAGAGTTGAAGCCCACTGGCGGGCAGGTAAATATTACTAATGGCGCCACTATTGGCACGGCTTGGCAGATGGTGAGTAAGGCCGATTTTAGTTTAACCGTGGAAGAATATTTTGCTAAAGTTTTTGCCATAGTTCCACCTAGTCTTAAAAGTAAAATTAGTAAGGCGTTAGTGGCGGTTAATCTAGATATCCCCACGACGAGAAAAGTTGGCGAGCTGTCCGGCGGCCAGCAGGCGCGGCTACTTTTAGCTGTCGCCTTGATCCAAAGTCCTGACATTTTACTTTTGGATGAGCCAACTAATAATTTGGATCAAGCCGGTATTGATCACCTGATCCAATTTTTGGTGATGTATGAAAAAACGGTCGTGGTCATCTCTCACGATGCCGATTTTCTTAATTCTTTTACCGAGGGCGTCTTATATCTCGATTCTTTTACTAAGAAGATAGAAGCTTATGTCGGTGATTATTATTCAGTTGTTCAAGAAATCGAAAATCGGATCAAGCGTGAGCAGATGAAAAACGCCCAGCTGGAAAAACAGATTCAAGATAATAAAGATAAAGTTAATTTTTTTGCTAATAAAGGCGGTAAGATGAGAAAGCTAGCGGCTAAACTCAAAGAAGAAACATTGGAAATGGAAGAAAACAAGGTGGAGGTCCGTCGAGAGGATAAGACTATTCGTGATTTTATTATTCCCAATCAAGAGATCGTTGGTAATATTGTTACCATTAAGTCAGTAAAAATTATTGTTGACCATCAACCGATTATTAAAACCGTTGATAAGCTTCTGCGACAAAAATCGCGCCTATTGATTACCGGTCCCAATGGCATCGGTAAAAGCACACTGCTGCGATCATTAGTTAATAATACCAGTGAGGGCGTCCAGATTATGGCCGGAACTAGAGTCGGTTATTATAGTCAGGATTTTGCTACTTTAGATTTTGACGCCACGGTTTTTGATTCATTAAAGTCTAGCTTGGAGGAATCTAGTCACGGTGATGTTCAATACATGCGCAGTGTTGCGGCTAGTTTATTGATCACCGGCGACTTGATGGGGCATCGAATTGCCGAGCTTTCGGAAGGTCAAAAAGGGCTATTATCTTTTGCTAAATTTATCTTGCAGCGGCCGGGGCTTTTGGTTCTGGATGAGCCGACCAATCATATTAATTTTCGTCATCTGCCAGTAATTGCCAAAGCAATTAATGCCTACCAAGGCGCGATTATCCTAATCAGCCACATGCCGGATTTTGTTAAGGAGATTAAGTTTGATGATTTTTTGGAGCTGGACAAAGTCTAAAAAATTATAGTTAGCGATCCGTCAGATAGAGATGATGGATTTTTTTATTCAATTTTGGTTATTGTATATTCAATTGTTTTGTTGGTGAGTTTGATGATGATAATATCACCAACCCGACGGCCGATCAGCGCCGCGCCGATGGGGGAGTTATGAGAGATAATGCCGGCTCTAGGATCAGTTTCGGCCGAGCCTAGGATTTGGAAAGTTTGGGTTTTATTAGAAGTTTGGACAGTTACTCGATTTCCCAGCTGGACAGTATTGGTGTTTTTGGTTGGTTTGATTATTATTGCCTGATTTAAATCGTTTTCTATTTCCGCAATTCGCTGGTTGATTCCACGTAAACGGCCTTTGGCCATTTGGTAGGCGTGATTTTCCGAAAAATCGCCATGCGCAGCCAGTCTCTTAACTTCCTCAATAGCGCCCCGTTGACTTTTTTTGAGTTTTTCTAGCGTGTTTTTAAGTTCACTAAATTTAGTCTCAGTCAGATGAGGGTCGGATTGAGTGTGAGTATATTTACCCGGTTTTCTAATGGGGACTTGCATGGCTTGATTATAGAGAGGTTTAGATTTTTTGACAACTCAAATATTGATCCCGCCAAGGCCTGTCGGCCTGCGGGACGAGACGAGGTGCTGATTTAATTTAGATTAAGAAAACTAGGGATTTCGTCTGGTCATTTAACTGCTAAGTCATTGACAAAATGATATCAAGATGTTAAAATCGGCGTACTTTAATAGGAAAATACGGAACTGTCATCATGGCTCTTCACTTCATTCAGGATGACAAATAGAACAGTTACCCTCCCAACCTCCTATCCTCTTATCGTCCTAACCTCCTAATATGCAAGATATTCGTAATGTCGCTATTATTGCTCATGTCGACCATGGTAAAACTACGCTGGTGGACGCTTTGTTGCGTCAGTCAAAAACTAAGATGAATAAGGAAGCAGCGGCTAGTGATCTGATTATGGACTCCAACGAATTGGAGCGTGAGCGCGGCATTACTATTTTTTCCAAAAACGCTTCGGTTAACTGGCAGGGAATAAAAATTAATATTATTGATACGCCTGGCCATGCTGATTTTGGCGGTGAGGTTGAGCGAGTTTTAACTATGGCTGATGGCTGTTTGTTGTTAATCGATGCCAAGGAAGGGCCGATGCCGCAAACTCGTTTTGTACTCAAACAAGCCTTAAAAATGAAATTGAGAATTATCGTTGTAATTAATAAGATTGATAAGCCTGACGCTCGCCCTAACCACGCTTTAAATAAAACCTTTGATCTGTTTGTGGAGCTAGGTGCTGATGATAAAACCCTAGATTTTCCAGTTGTTTATGCTTCGGCTCGGGCTGGCGTGGCTGGCGTTGAGCCGGTTTTATCCAAGATGACCGATATTGCCCCAATTTTTCAGGCAATTATTGATAATATCCCGGCAGCGGCTGGTGACTACACTAAGCCACTGCAGCTGTTGGTTACTACGCTCAGCGCCGATAGTTTTCGCGGCCGGATTGCTATCGGTCGGCTATATAACGGCAGTCTACGGGCCGGTCAGGAAGTAGTTCATATTAACCGCTTAGGTGGTCAAAAGAAGTGTCGCTTGATGGCTTTGATGACTTTTGAGGGCTTGGAACGCGTGGATACGACAGAAGCCATCGCGGGCGATATCGTGGCTTTAGCAGGTATTCCTGAGGTGACGATTGGTGAAACCATTGCCGATCCGATTACACCGGTCGCTTTACCTATTTTGGCGATCGAAGAGCCAACGGTTAAAGTGGTTTTTCGGGTTAATGATTCACCATTTGCTGGACGAGAAGGCGACTATACTACATCGCGGCAGATTCGCGAGCGTTTATTCAAAGAATTAGAAACCGATATGGCCCTGCGCGTGGTTGATGAACCCAACGGTACTTGGACTGTTTCTGGACGCGGTGAGCTGCATTTAGCCATCTTGATTGAACGTTTGCGTCGTGAGGGTTATGAATTCCAAGTTTCGCGGCCGCAGGTTATCACGCGAGAAGTCGACGGTCAGACCTTTACTCCTTATGAACTAGTTTTTGTCGAAACCCCGGAAGCTTATGCTGGGGCCGTTATTCAGGGTCTTGGCACTCGTCGCGGCGAGCTCAAAGAAATGAAAACCGAAGCTGGCATCGTCTATTTAGAGTTTGTTGTCCCAACTAGGGGTTTATTTGGCTATCGCACGGAGTTTTTGACTAATACGCGAGGGTTGGGTCTACTTAATACTATTTTTTATCAATATCAGCCCGATCCGGGCAATTGGCACGAACGTGAGCAAGGTTCGCTGGTAGCTTGTGAAACTGGTACGACCAATCTTTATGGTTTACTTAATATCCAAGGTCGCGGTCTGCTATTTCTTGGTCCTGGTGCAGCGGTTTATCAAGGTCAGGTAGTGGGTCAAAATTCGCGTCTGGATGATATTTGGGTTAATGTTTGTAAAACTAAACAGCTTTCCAATATGCGTTCTAAGGGTGAGGGCGGTGCGGAACACTTTAGTACGCCGCAGATTATGGATTTAGAAGATGCTTTAGAATATATCGGCGAAGATGAACTAGTAGAAGTTACTCCCAAAAATGTTAGAATTCGTAAAACCATCCTTGACAAATCAGAAGCTAAACGTCAAACTATGTTATCTCGTCGGTAATTTTTAGGTCAAGGCATCCTAAAAGGAGGAGTGATTACTGTTTTTTAGTTATTAGTTTATTATCAAAAGTTATAAATTATTTGACTTTGATATTGTTTTTGGGTCGGCCGTCTTGTTGACAGATTTTTTCTATTATGATATATTTTAGGTATTCCA
Source organism: Patescibacteria group bacterium (assembly GCA_041650515.1). Classification (GTDB taxonomy): domain Bacteria; phylum Patescibacteriota; class Patescibacteriia; order JACRDY01; family JACRDY01; genus JBAZLA01. The sequence continues at coordinate 41,538 of JBAZLA010000007.1, read as the reverse complement.
AGTTGTTTTTTAGTGATTTAGTAGGGTATTTTAGCTAAATTTAGCTAAATTTTAACTATTTTAAACATTTGTCTGAAAGTTTAGTTTATTAATTATTGAGTATAGAAATAAAATTATATGAATAACACTGCTGAAACTAAGATTAGTTTCGTCAATCTGTTGACTGAATTGTTTAATCATCTTTCGCCCCGAGAAAAGGATGTTTTGTCGCGGCGCCATCGTCTGACTAAAGGCTTAGTCCGGCGGGAGACTCTAGAAAAAATTGGCCAGGAGTACCAGATTACTCGAGAGCGAGTTCGGCAAATTGAGCGTGATGGTATTAAAAAACTTAAAGAAAAAGTAGCTAGATCTGACAAGTCTGGCCATCTAGGTCGGGTTGAGCAGGCGATTGGCCATTTTTTGAAAAAATATGGCGGCGCTATGGAAGAAGGACATCTTCTAGATCAGTTGATCAATTTTTTTGGTATGACCAAGGATGAAGTATTGGAAGAGGACATGGTTTATCATAAGCACTCGCTTTCTTTTATTATCTCTCAGCTGTTAGCTGATAAATTTGAAAAAATGGAGAGCGGAGATCACTATAATACTGCCTGGAAGTTAAAAGGCGCTCCTTGGGAATTAGTTGAAGACGTCATTGAACAATTAGTCAAAATTTTGGAAAAAGAGTCTAAGCCGTTAACTAAAGAAGAGTTTTTGCAGCGTGTTCGTAAAGAGGATTTTTATCAAGAGATTAAAAGTAAACTAGCGGTTCATTTACCCGATTTTGAACAGGAACTTCTGGATCTGGATGAAGCTATCCTATCTTATCTAAAAACTAGCAAAAAGATCAAAGAAAATCTTTTTGGGCATATTGGCTTGAGTCATTGGCAGACCATCAGTCCCAAGCGAATGAACGATAAAATTTATTTGGTAATGAAGCAGTCTGGCAAGCCATTGCATTTTACCGAAATTGCTAGTTTAATTAATCAGGCTGGTTTTGACCACAAAAAAGCTTTACCGGCCACGGTCCATAACGAGTTAATTTTGGATAAGCGTTATGTCCTAATTGGCCGTGGTATTTATGCTCTTAAGGAGTGGGGTTATGAGCCAGGCACGGTTAGCGACGTGATTATTACTATTTTCAAGCAAGTTGGCCAACCTTTGAGTAAAGAAGAGATTGTTAATAAGGTTCTGGAGCAGCGTAAGGTCAAAAGGGCGACTATCAACCTTGCCTTGATGGATAAAAGCAAATTTCAGAAGTTAGCTGATAAAAAATATACTTTAGTCTAACTGGGTTTTTAAAGATCTGGAAAATAGGGTATAATAGTAGCAAAGGTAGTAATTATTAAGGCCATGGTTATCGATTTAAGTTTTCTATCTCAAATACCAATGGATAATCCGCTGATAGCGGGTTGGTTTATTTTCACCCACGGTGCCTGGGTATTTTTTGTTTTACCAGCACTTTGGGCGATGTATGACGCTTGGATAACTTACCGTCGGACCAAATATTCTAGCCGTTGGGAATATATCCTATTGTCTGTTGATATCCCCAAAAATATTGAAACAGTACCCAAGGCGGTGGAATATATCTTTGCGGCGATGGCCGGTGCTTGGAAAAAAGTTGATTGGATCGAGAAATATTTTTTGGGTAAAATTCAAGTCAAATTTAGTTTTGAGCTGGTTAGTATCGAGGGCTATGTCCAGTATTTGATCTATACGCCTCGTCATTTTCGCGATCTAGTTGAGGCCGCGGTTTATGGCCAATATCCCGGTGCGGAGGTTACTGAAGTGCCGGATTATGCAGCTAATTTTAAGATGCATTGGCCAGATCATGATCAGGGTTATGATATTTGGGGTACGGTTATAAAGCCAGTTAATAAAGAATATTATCCGATTAGGACTTATGATGCTTTTGTGGCTGACGCGCCTAAAAAGCAATATCATGATCCAATGGCAGCGATTTTGGAAAACATGGCTAAGCTGGGTCCGGGAGAACAATTTTGGTGGCAGGTGATTATAACGCCGACTAACCAGCGAGCCTGGCAACATGAGGCTGGTCACTATTTGGAGCAGTTGTTGCATCAAAAAGGTCATTCGAAGGGTATTTTTGGTCATATTCTTGATGGTATTGCTGGAATAGCCGAGGCGATTATTGGTATTTTTTCGGCGGCTCCAGAGACTGAAACTAAGCCGGAGGCACCGGAGTTAAAAGTTAAGGATAAAGTGGCGGCCGAAGGTATCCAGAAAAAAGTAGCTAAAGTTGTGGTTCGTGCTAAATTACGAGTAGTTTATATCGCGCGAAAAGAAGTTTTTAATAAACATAAGGTCAAAGAAGGTTTTTTGGGGGCGATGCATCAGTTTACTGATAACTATTTAAACGGTTTGGTGCAAGACAAAAATACTAAAGTTTCCACATCTCATCTTTATTATTTTCGCAATTATCGGGTTAACCATTATCGTAAGAATAAGATTTTAAAAAAATATAAGACCCGAAGTACTCTTAAGGGTTCAGAGTTCAATGATGGTAAAATCATGGCGGCGGATGAATTAGCTACCATTTGGCATTTCCCGGTTGGTGTTATGGGCACAATTGCTCTTAAGAAGGTCGAGGTTAAGAAAACCGAGGCGCCGTTTACTTTACCGGTGGAAACGCCCCGATTTGGGCCAATGGGTTCGGCGCTGGAGGAAAAAGTCAATATTGGGTTGGAGTCTGCCCAGTTGCCTGATCGAGTAGGCACTGAAGAAGTTGGTGAGATCGAGCCGCCGGATAACTTGCCCATAGGTTAAATTAAAAACAAAAATTATGCCCGAAGTTAATGATGATCAGGAAATAAATTTTTTTGCAGAAACCAATTTTCGCCGTTCGCAGCGCAAGTTTGGAATTAGGCTAGATGACCGGCGTCGGCACATGTATATTGTTGGTAAAACCGGTATGGGTAAGACAACCATGCTGGAGAATATGATTATTCAAGACATTCGCAATGGTCACGGTCTAGCTTTTGTTGATCCACATGGTGACTCATCAGAAAAAATTCTCAAATTTGTCCCGCCTGAGCGGATCAACGATGTAATTTACTTTAATCCGGCTGACGTTGAGCATCCAATTGCTTTTAATATTTTAGAAACCGTTGATCCTAATTTGCGGCACATGGTTTGTTCGGGTTTAATTGGTATTTTTAAGAAGATTTGGGCTGATAGTTGGGGCCCCCGTTTGGAATATCTATTGCGTAACGCGATTTTGGCTCTTTTGGAATATCCGGGTAGTACTTTACTCGGTGTTATGCGTCTTTTAGTTGATAAAGCTTATCGTAAAAGGGTTTTGAGTAAAGTTGAGGATCCGGTGGTCAAATCGTTCTGGGTTGACGAATACGCTCGTTATCCAGATAAATTTGCCCAAGAGGCAATCGCGCCTATTCAAAATAAAATTGGTCAATTTTTATCTAATTTTTTAATTAGGAATGTTGTTGGTCAAGTTAAATCTTCTTTTGATATTCGCCAAGTAATGGATGAGGGTAAAATCCTGATACTTAATCTTTCTAAGGGCCGCATTGGTGAAGATACTGCTCAGCTTCTGGGTGCCATGATGATTAGTAAAATTCAGATTGCGGCGATGACCCGCGTTGATATGCCAGAAGAGAACCGTAAAGATTTTTTTCTTTATGTTGACGAGTTCCAAAATTTTGCCACTGAAAGTTTCGCAAACATTCTGTCTGAGGCTCGAAAATATCGTCTAGATTTAGTTATGGCTCATCAGTATATTACCCAGCTGTCAGATGAAGTGAAAGCAGCGGTTTTTGGTAATGTTGGTACTATGATCATCTTCAGAGTTGGCGCGGCCGATGCGAGTGAGTTAGTGGTCGAATTTACACCACGGTTCACTGAGGAGGATTTAGTTAATTTAACAAAATTTGAAATTTATCTTAAGCTGATGATCGACGGTGTCTCATCGGAGCCATTTTCTGCCCGTACTTTACCGCCTTTATTTACCTTGGAAGAAGCCGGGGTAGCGGAAAAAATTATTAAGGTTTCTCGAGAACGTTATTCTCGCGATCGGGCGATAATTGAAGATAAAATTATTCGTTGGAGTACTGGTGAGGCTGGTGACGAGGAAGAAAAAGAAGGCGATGGAGAGGTCGAAAAGCCTCGACCGGCGGCTAAAAAGTTTGAGACGCCGACATCGGCGTCTAGGCAGTTTCAGCCAGCGTCAAAATCAACACCGCGACCAGCCCAGTCGGCCGCCAAAAAATTTGAGCGCCAAGATGACCGGCCGCGTAGTAAACCTAAAACTGATGAAGTTAAAATGGAAGAGGTTATTGTCGTCCCAAAAGAAGAGACGGTCGCCCAAGAAAAAAAGCCCCAAGTTGAGCCTAAAAGAGGAGTCAATTTTTTACAAAATTTGCCCAAACCGCCAACTTCTCCTAAAGTCACCGCGGCCTCATCGGCCCTCCAGTCGTCGAATCAAGATCAGACGGTTGCTTATGAAGTGATTAATGAAAAAGTAAAAAAACTTAAAAATCCCACTAATCCTCAACGTCCTTATGAAGTTAAATGTGATAAATGTGGTACCCTAACTCATATTTCGTTTATTCCTGATCCGACGCGGCCGGTTTACTGTAAAAAATGTCTAAAAGAGCAAAAGAAGAAAGGTAAAGAAGAAGTGACTAAAGTTAAGGAGCAGAAAAAAGAAGAAAAAAGCGCGATCAATCTAAAAGATCTAGCCCCAACGCCGCAACGAGTTAATACTCAACCATTAGTAAAACCAGCCAAAACTGACCCTCAGCCTATGGCGGCGCCAGCGGAGCCAGTAGCAACCCCGACTAAGTCTGAAAGCGGTGGTACGGCTGTTTCATTAGACGATATCCTTAAATTTTAAGCTTAAAATACTCTAATTTAGCCGTGAGAACCCCGTTTTGGGGTTTCTTGCGTTTTTGTTATTTTTAAGCTAAAGTTAAATAAAATATGCCACGTTGTCAGCAATGCCAGCAGGAGTTTGAAATTTCTCCAGCTGACTTAAAATATTATCAAAGAATCGCTGTCCCGCCGCCGGTACTTTGTTTTACCTGCTCAAAGATTAAACAATTAAATTGGCGTAATGAGCGGGTTTTTTATTTGCGACAGTGTGATCTTTGTCGTCAAAATATGGTTTCTTGTTTTACGGCTGAGGCTAAACATCCAGTCTATTGCAATGACTGTTGGTGGGGTGATAAATGGAATCCGTTGAATTCTGGTCAGGAGTTTGATTTTTCCCGGTCGTTTTTTGATCAGTTTGCTCAACTATTAAACAAAACTCCTTTGGGTAATTTATTCATTGCCACATCTGAAAATTCAGAATATACCAATCTTTGCGTTAGTAATAAAAATTGCTACATGGTCACGGCTAGCGATTACAATGATACTGGCGCTTATTCTAGCTACTCTTCTTACAATCGTGATATGGTTGATTGTACCGAGGTCAAAAATTCTGAGCTCTGTTATGATAGCGTCGATTTGGATCGTTGTTACCAATGTTGGTGGTCGCAAAACCTTAAAGGCTGCAGCCATTGTTATTTTTGTTTAAATTGTAACGGCTGCACCGACTGTTTTGGTTGTGTTAATCTGCGCAACCAAAGCAATTGTTATTTGAATAAACAATTAACTAAAGAAGATTATCAAAATAAATTAGCTGGATTAAAGTTGAATACACATGATGGCTACGACCAAGCGCAAACGATGTTTAACCAGTTTAAGGTTCAACAGATCTATCCGTTTGCTCGTCATCTTAATTCTAGTGGTTCAACTGGTAATTATTTAACTAATTGTCAGAATTGTCGTAATTGCTACAACATGTTAGATTGTGTTGATTGTTTTAACTGTATCCACGGCGATAAGTCCAAAGATTGTTTTGAGTCAATGGGAGTAGTAAACTCAGAGCTGGTTTATAATTCCGTAGCTTGTCCAGTAAATAATAATACTAAGTTTTCAGCCATTATTTGGCCGGGATCAAGTAACATATTATATTCTTTTTTGTGTCGGACAATTAATGATTGCTTTGGTTGTGTGGCACTGCATAGTCATCGTTATTGTATTCTTAATAAACAGTATACTGAGGAAGAATATCGGAAGTTATTACCTAAAATCATTGATCATTTGAAACAAACTGGGGAGTGGGGCCAGTTTTTTCCGATGGCTATTTGTCCTTGGGCCTATAATGAATCGGTCGGCCAAGATTTATTTTTATTAACTAAAGAACAAGTTTTGGCTATTGGCGGTTGGTGGCAAGACCGTTTGCCGGGGACTATTGATAAAGAGACAATCCAATTAACCGATTTAAATATTGATATTGATCCAGATAAGATGACTGGCCAAATATTAGCTTGTCAAAAATGTAAACGAAATTATAAGTTAATTAGTCAGGAATTGACCTTTTATAAAAGGCTGGGGATACCTATCCCACATTTTTGTCCAGAATGTCGCCATCAGCAACGAATGGCTTTACGTAATCCTAAACGTCTTTGGTCTCGCCGATGTTGGTGTTCACAAACTGGCCATGGTCATCAGGGACAATGTTCCATAGAGTTTGAAACCACTTATGCCCCTGAGCGGATGGAGAAAATTTACTGTGGGGAGTGTTATCAAAAGGAAATCTATTAGTATATAGTATGAGGTATATAGTATGCAGGGGCTAAGCTCCACCATTTGTGGGTAGTAATTTCCCGCATACTGCATGCTGATTCCTGCATACTTAAAAATATGTCTATTTGTAAAAATTGCAACCAAAATTTTACCATCACCGACCAAGCTCGGCAATTTTATCATAAAATCGACGTGCCCGAGCCGGTGATTTGTGCTGATTGTCGGCGACAGCAGTTATTGGCCTTTTGGCCATTTGGGCAATTTTATAGTCGAAAATGTGATAAAACGGGTGAAAATATTATCTCCACTTTTCCGCCCCAAGCGCATTTTCCGGTTTATAAAAAGGAAAATTGGTTAAAAGATGATTGGCAGCCGTCCGAAGTTGACCTAAATTTAGAGCAATCTTTTTTAAAACAACTATCAGAATTACAAAAAAAATCGCCGCATTATCATATGCTAACTGACGGCACTAATTTTAATTGTGATTATTGTGATGATATTTATTCTAGCAAAAATTGCTATTTAACTCGGAGTACCGCCAACAGTGAAGACTTGCATTTTTGTTATCGCATGACTACTTGTAAGGATAGTCTTGATTGCGTTTATTCCGACAATTTGGAAAAATGTTATAGCTGTACTCGATGTTGGTATTGTTATAATACTTATTATTGTTTGGAGTGCCGTGATTGTTTGGATAGTTATTTTCTTTATGATTGTCGTGGTTGTCGAAGTTGTTTTATATGTTGGAATCTGCGCAACGCCGAGCACTGTATTAAAAATAAACAATACTCCGCTGCCGATTATCAAGCGGAAATAAAAAAAATTCAACTTGGTTCCTGGCAAGAAATAAATCGTCTAAAAGACGATTTGAGGCAATGTCAAAAAAAACAAGCTATCCATCGACAAAATTTTAATGTCAAAACCATTACCTCTGATGGTAATTATTTGGTAGAGTGTAAAAATTGTTCCGACTGTTTTTTTATTGAAAGTAGTGAGGACTGCTGCAATATTTTTCGTTCTCCTAACGCCAAAGATGTTTATGATTCGGTTGGCGCTTTTCGGATGGAGCTGTGTTATCTTACTGGCCAGTCGATTGATTGCTATAATATAAAAATTGCTAACTACGCCGTCCGTTGTCGCGATTCTGAGTATCTTGATCAATGCGAAGATTGTACTAATTGCTTTGGTTGTGTTGGTTTAAGAAAAAGAAAGTTCTGTATTCTAAATAAACAATATTCCGAAACAGATTACTCCAAACTAGTTAAAGGCTTAAAAGATAGAATGAAAGAACGGGGTGAGTATGGTCAATTTTTCCCTTACGATATGACCTACAATGGTTACAACGATACTTTAGGCTACCAATATTTTCCCGCTACCCAAAAAAATATTCAGATTAATGGTGGTTGGTGGCAAGAAGAAGAGGTGCAGAAGGGCCAGGCTGATTTACAATCTAACGATTTGCCGGACTTGATTCAAGAAGTAGAGGACGACAAAATTATAGCTAAAACCATTCTTTGTCCCCAGACCGGTAGGGTTTTTCGTTATATCCCACAGGAGTTAAAATTTTATCACGCCAATAATGTTCCATTGCCACGATATTATTATAATTACCGTATTACTCAGAATTTTAAACAGATGATGCCATTAACACCCAGAAAGGCTTATTGCAATAATTGCAGCCGAGAAATAACGACTTATTATCCGGCTGAATGGGGATATGAGAAAATTTATTGTGAAGAATGTTATAAAAAGGAGATTTACTAGTCCCCACTGTCATCTTGAACCTTTCGTTCCACTCAGGGCAGGCTCCGCAATGGCCATTTTAATTTGTCATCCCGAGCGAACCCCGAGTGAGCTCCGCCAACCGGCGGAGCGAATCGAGGGGGAAGTCGAGGGATCGGCAGGGAATATAGTGAATCAAGTAATTATTATCTTAACCCTAATATTATTATAAGTTTTAATCTGATTCCTCGCTCCGCTCGGAATGACAAATAAAACCCTATGTCTACTTGTAAAAACTGCCACCAGGATTTTACCATCACCGACCAAGACCGGCAGTTTTATCATAAAATTAACCTGCCCGAGCCGGTTGATTGTCCACGGTGTCGGGATATCAATCGGATGGCTTGGCGAGCGGAACGTTTTTTGTACCCACGAACTTGTGCTGGGAGTGGTAAAAATATTTTATCAATTGTGGCACCAGATTCGTCTTATCAAGTTTTTAGCAATGAATACTGGTATTCTGATCAGTGGGATGGTCTAAATTACGGTCGGGATTATAATCCCGAGCAGCCGTTTTTTGAACAATATTATAAAATGGCGGTGGCTGTACCTCGGCTCTATGCTTTTGCTTTCCAGAATATCAATTCGGAGTATTCTAATGGCAGCCAACAGAATAAAGATTGTTATTTGCTATTTGTTAGCGATCGCAATGAAGATTGCTATTATGTTTATGGCATTTTCGCCTGCAAAGACACCATGGATTGCTTAAATATGGATAAATCGGAGTTGTGCTATGAATGTATTGATAGTTTTGATTGTTACCATTGTCTCTATGGTTGGGGCTTGCGTAATTGCCGCGATGTTTATTTTTGTTATGACTGTTCCGGCTGCTCGGATTGTTTTATGTGTTCCAACCTGCGCAGTCGGCAATATTGTTGGCATAATGAGCAACTATCAGCCGAGGAATATCAAAAGCGATTAGCTGGTTATGATTTGGGCTCGCGTCGGGTTTTGGTTGGACTAGAGACCGAATTCCGCCGGTTAGCTCAACGAGCGATTCACCAGTATGCTTATTTAGTTAAGTGTACTGATTGCACCGGTGATCTTCTCAAAAATTGTAAAAGGAGTTTAAACTGTTATGAATCTTATGATTTGATTGATTGTTATAATCTCCAGGTCGGCGTTGATTCTAAATGGTGTCGCGATTGTTATGTCGCAGTTGATCAATGTGAACTGTGTTATGACTGCGTCAGTGTGGTGAATTCTTATAATTGCCATTTTTGTATTGCCACTTGGCATAATCGCGATTGCTATTATTGCGATACTTGCGTCTCTTGCCATGATTGTTTTGGTTGTACCGGGCTTAAACACAAAAGTTTTTGTCTACTTAATAAACAATATTCTGAAACCGAGTATAGGCAGCTGCGAGAAAAAGCCATCAGCCAAATGCAAAAAGCAGGAGAGTGGGGGCAGTTTTTTCCAGCGCAGTATTCACCCTTTGCTTATAATGAAACCATTGCCTGTGACTTATATCCGCTAACTAAAGAGGAGGTCTTAAAACGCGGCTGGCGGTGGCAGGATAACTTGCCTGGCACTTTTGGCAAAGAAACAGTCAAAGAAGTGGCAGATAACATTAAAGATATTACTGAACAAATAATCAAAGAAGTTTTAGTTTGCCAAAATTGTCAAAAGAACTATAAGATTATTCCACAAGAGTTAGCACTTTATCACAAGCAGGGGCTACCGGTGCCGGATTCTTGTTTTAATTGTCGTCATCTCAAGCGCTGGCAATCACGTAATCCGCGTAAACTTTGGACCCGTCAGTGTGATTGCCGAGAAACTAAGCATGAGCATCAAGAACGTTGTAGCAATAGATTTGAAACACCATATCCGAGTACTAAATTAGAAAAAGTTTATTGCGAGGAGTGCTATCAGAAGGAGATATATTAGTCCCCACTGTCATTCTGAGCCCTTCACTTTATTTAGGATGACAAATAAAACCCTATGCCAACTTGTCAAAACTGCAACCAACAATTTACTATCTATCCCGAGGATCAAGCTTTTTATACTAAAATTAATGTTCCAGCACCGACCCATTGTCCGGACTGCCGCCAGCAACGCCGGCTGGCTTATCGTAATTTAAACAATCTTTATTTGAGGCAGTGCGATTTTACTGGCAAGCAAATAGTTTCTAACTATTCGCCCGATAAGTCATATAAAATTTATGACCAAAATATCTGGTGGAGCGATAAATGGGAGCCGCTGGAGTATGGTCAAAATTTTGATTGGTCACGGCCGTTCTTTGATCAATTTTTTGAATTACAGTTAAAAGTACCGCGGCCAGCGTTATTAAATAAAAATTCGGTGAATAGCGAGTACACTAATCACTCGGAACGTGAGAAGAATTGCTATATGTGCTTTAACGTCGGCATGTCCGAAGATATGTATTATTGTACTAATTATATTCTTTATAGTAAGGATTGCGTTGATTGTTATGACATGCAAAAAGGCGAATTACTTTATGAAAGTTTTTCTTGTCGTGAATGTTATAATTCAAAATTTCTGTTTTATTGTCAAAAATGTTTTGACTCTATTTTTTTATATGATTGTCGAGGCTGCCATGATTGTTTTAGGTGTTGGAATCTGCGTAATGCCGAATATTGTATAGAAAATAAAAAATATTCCGAAGATGAATACCGGCGACAAATGGCTAAAATTTATCCTCAAACCTATCAAGATTGGCAAAAAAAGCGGCAACAATTTTTAGCCTCAATTGAGAAGGAAGCTATTTATAAATATGCTCGGATCGAAAAAAGCAATAGTTGCTCTGGTAGTGATATTATTAATTCCCAGAGTGTTATTGATAGCTATTACGCTTTTGAGTCGGTTAATTGTCGGTATTGCTATGATATTGGTGAAATGAAAGAATGCTATGATACTTATGAGCCTTGGCGGGGCGAGTTGCAATATGAATGTCATGCCCTCAACCAGAGCTACCAGGCTATTGCTTGCTCCATCTGTTATGAAAATAACGATTTAACTTATTGCGAATTTTGTCATAATTCTAAAGATTTATTTGGTTGTATCGGTTTGCGCCATAAACAGTATTGCATTTTAAACAAACAATACAGCGAAGTGGAATATAAAAAGTTATTACCCAAGATTATTGAGCAAATGAATAAAATTGGAGAATACGGCCAGTTTTTTCCGATGCAAACATCACCCTTTGCTTACAACGAAACCGTGGCCCAAGAATATTACCCACTAACTAAAGAGGCAGCACTGGCTAAGGGTTTAAGATGGAAGGATGAAGAACTGGGTGAAGTCGACCCAAATTTGCCCAAATGTATTAGCTGCGGTCGAAATTTTAAAGTTGTACCTCAAGAAGTAAAATTTTATCAAAAAAATAATCTGCCTGAGCCTGGCAAGTGTTGGAAGTGCCGTCATCGTGATCGATTGGTTTTACGTGATACTCGGCGGATCTGGGACCGAAATTGCGCTAAGTGCGGAGTAGAAATTAAGAGCATTTATTCACCCGACCGGCCGGAAAAAGTTTACTGCGAGGCGTGCTATCAGAAGGAAATATATTAGTCCCCACTGTCCTCCTGAGCCCTTCGTTCCACTCAGGGCAGGCTCCGCAACGGCCATTTCAATTTGTCATCCCGAGCGGAGCGTAGCGGAGTCGAGGGATCAGCAGGGAATACAGTGAATCAAGTAATTATTATCTTAACCCTAATATTATTATAAGTTTTAATCTGATTCCTCGCTCCGCTCGGAATGACAAATAAAACCCTATGTCAACTTGTAAAAACTGCCAGCAACAATTTACCATCTATCCCGAGGATCAGGCTTTTTATACTCGGATGGGTGTGCCCGAACCAACACGTTGTCCAGAATGTCGGCAGCAACGGCGGCTAGTTTGGCGTAATGAAAAAACTCTATATCAGCGTAAAAGTGATTTAACTGGTAAGGATATTATATCAATTTACTCTCCAGAGAGCTCATATAAAGTTTATGATGCCGAGGAGTGGCACGGTGATAAGTGGGAGGCGATGGATTATGGACGAGATTTTGATTACTCACGGCCGTTTTTTGATCAGTTTGGCGATCTACAGAAGCAAGTGCCTCGACCGGCTCGAGCGGTGATCAAAAATATCAATAGTGACTATGTTAACCAATGTTGGAATTTAAAAAATGGCTATATGTGTTTTGACGTTGGTTTTGCGGAAAATGTGATGTATTGCGCTGCCACTTATCACACTCGCGATTGTTTAGATTGTTTTTTTGCTCGCGGTAGCGAACTATCTTATTACCTTGTTGATTCACAAAATTGTTTTGACTGCGCCTATCTGCAGGATTGTGGTGATTGTCACGAAGCGTTTTTTAGTTTTGATTGTAAGGGTTGTAATAATATTGCTTTCTGTTTTAACCTTAGAAATCAGAGAAATTATATTTATAATAAGCCGGTCAGCCAAGATGAATTTGCTAATTTTATTCAAGAGTTAAAACAAGGATCATTTCAAAAGCACCAAGAATATGTTAAAAAGTGGCGTCAGGATGTTATTAATCAGTCAATCCATAAATTGCATCATAATATTAAGACTGTTAATTGCTCCGGCGATTACATTCTAAATTCTAAAAATTGTCATCATTGTTATAATATTGACGCCTGCGAAGATCTTCGTTATTGCAATCGAATGGACGAGCAGATATATAATTGCCTAGATCTTGATCATTGTTCTATCTGTGAATCAATATATGAAGGATTAGTCATTACCGGTAACAATTTAAAATTTTGTATTAATTCCTGGAGTCCATCCACGGACTGCTGGTATTCTGATCTGACTATGAGCTGCCAAAATTGTTTTGGTTGCGTTGGTTTAAAACATAAAAAGTATTGTGTTCTCAATAAACAATATACTGAGCAAGAGTATGCTGAGCTAGTAGTTAAAATCATTGTCCATATGAAAAAGACTGGTGAATTTGGTGAATTATATCCGCCAAAATTGTCGCCATTTGCTTATAACGAGACTGTAGCGCCGGAATATTATCCTTTAACCCGAGATGAGGCTATTAATTCCGGCTATCGCTGGCAAGATAATTTGCCTGGTACCTTTAGCAAAGAAACAATTAAGCCGGAGAATTTACCGGATAAAATAATCGACGTTGCTGATAGTATTACTAAAGAAATCCTGGTTTGCGTTAGCTGCGGCAAAAACTATAAAATAATTTCCCAAGAGTTTGGTTTTTATAAAGACCGGGGTATACCCTTACCACGGCAGTGTTTTATCTGTCGCAATAAAGAAAGAATATCTTTTCGTAATCCCCAGAAACTATGGCAAAGAAAATGCGACCAATGTGGCAAGGAGATTCAAACGACTTATCCAATTAACTACCCAAGTAAAGTTTATTGTGAGGGATGCTATGAAAAAGAGATATATTAATTCCCCATTGAACTATATGTCTGAGTGTAAAAATTGTAATCAAAATTTTCAAATCACTGATCAAGATCGAGAATTCTATCGTAAAATTGACGTGCCTGACCCGACGCTTTGTCCGGATTGCCGACAACAGCGGCGTTTAGTTTTTCGTAATGAGCGAAGCCTTTACTCAGATAAATGCAGTTGTTGTGGTAAAAATATCATTACGATGTACGGGGCAGGGCATCAGTTTCCGGTTTACTGTTATGACTGTTGGTGGGGCGATAAGATGGATGGTTTGGCTTATGGCGTTGATTTTGATTTTAGCAAACAATTCTTTCCCCAGTTTTTGGAATTAAAAAATAAAGTTCCGCGAATTTATCTTTATAATCGTTCTAGCGAGAATAGTGAATATACCAATCATGCCGCTTTTAATAAATCATGCTACATGACTTTTAACGCGGCCTATAATGAAGACTGCTTTTATTCCACCAATCTGGTTATTCACTCACATCTGTGCGTTGATTGTCACACTATTGATTATTGTGAACTGTGTCACAATTGTTTTATGTGCGAACGGTGTTATGGCTGTCGTGATCTAGTTTTATCTAATGATTGCAATGATAGCCATTTTTGCTATGACTGCAATGGTTGCCACAATTGTTTATTTTGCTATAACCTGCGGAATGCCGAGTACATGATTGGCAATAAAAAGTATTCGCCAGAAAACTATCAACAGGAATTAGCTAAACTAAATCTAAATACCCAAACTGGCTATCAGCAAGCCCAAGATCGGTTTAGACAGATTATGGCGCAAGAAGCAATTCATAAATTTGCTTTATTCTATAAGTCAGATAAATGCACCGGCGATTACATTTTTAATTCTCATAATGTTAAAGATACTTTTTATGCCCAGGCTTGCGAGAATGTTTGTTACTGTTATGACGCTCATGGTAATAAGGAATGTTATGACACATATGAATCATCAATTGATTGCCAGCAGCAGTATGAGTGTGAAGCCAGTAATTGGACTAATTTTTCCAAATTCTGCAATCTTTGCCAAGAGTGTTATAACCTAGATTATTGTGATTATTGTTTTAATTGCCACGATTGTTTTGCCTGTGTTGGACTTAAAAAACAAGAGTTTTGCATTTTAAACAAAAAATATTCAGAAGCAGAATACAAAAAAATCCGTTCTAAATTAATTGAATATTTAAAACAAACAGGGGAGTGGGGTGAATTTTTCCCGCTGGTCAGCAGCCCTTTTACTTATAATGAAAGCGTGGCCATGGATTTTTACCCATTAACTAAAGAACAATGTCAGGCTAAGGGTTATTTTTGGCGTGATCCTGACCCGCGGGAGTATCAAAAAACTAGCTACCAAGTTCCTAATGATATTAAAGAAGTCAAAGATGATATTTTGGATGTTGTTTTAAGTTGTCAGCATTGTGGGCGAAATTTTAAATTACAAAAAACTGAACTAGATGTCTATCGCCAGCAAAATATTCCGGTTCCCATCGCCTGCTTTAATTGTCGTTATAAGGAAAGAATTACTTTGCGTCACTCTCGCCAACTTTATAATCGTCAATGTGTTAAATGTAATAAAGCGGTTCAGACTACTTATGCGCCGGATCGGCCAGAGAAGATCTATTGCGCCGAGTGTTATCAGAAGGAAATATACTAAATATGCCTACCTGCAAAAACTGCCAGCAACAATTTACCATCTACCCCGAAGATAAAATTTTTTATAATAAAATTAATGTTCCAGAACCAACTTTTTGTCCGGATTGTCGTTGCCAATCGCGCTTAGCCTGGCGTAACGAAAGAATTTTATACCCGCGTCAATGTGATTCTTGCCAAAAAAATATTATTTCTTTTTATTCGCCCGATAAGCCATATTTACAATATTGTCCAGATTGCTGGTGGGGCGATAAATGGGCAGCGCCAGTTTTAGATTATGATCCGAGCGTACCGTTTTTAAAACAATATAATGAATTGTTATTGAAAACACCACATTTAGCCATGATCTCGACGCATGGTTTAAATAGTGATTATTGTGCCCACTCGGCTGACTATAAAGATTGTTATCGTTGTATTTCCGGCATTAAGGGCGAGGAGCTGTATTATTGTTATTGGGTTATTAATTCATCAGAATCAGCTGACTGCGCTTTATCTTTTGAATTACAGAAATGCTATGAGTGTGTTCATTGTCGTAATTTATTTAATGGTATTTTTTGTTTTGATTGCGAAGGTTGCTCGGATATTGCTTTTTGTTTGGATTGTTTCAGTTGTCATAATTGTTTGGGTTGCGTTGGTTTAAGACACAAGCAGTATCAAATTTTTAATCAGCCAGTTAGTCCACAAAAATTTGCTCAAGCCCTGGCCGAAGCTAAAACTGATCCGTTTAAATTTTATCAAGAGTTTTATCAATTTAGTTTAAAATTCCCGCGAATTTTTGCTCGGTTAAGGCATTGTGAAAAATCAACTGGCGAATATTTATATAATTGTACTGATAGCCATCATTGTTTTGAAGGTGAGGAGCTAGAAGAATGCGCTTATCTTTGGAATATCCCCCAGGGCGCAAGCGCTATGCATGACGCTGCTTACGCCGCAACCAATGAAATGAGTTTTAATAATGTTAGTATTATCCGTAGCAAATACTTAGTTTCAACATGCACCTGCTGGGACTGCGCTTTTTTAACTTACTGTTTTCAGTGTTTTTATAGTAATAACCTTTTTGGTTGTGCTGGCCAAAAACACGGCGGATATAAAATTTTAAACAAAAAATATTCTGAAGGAGAATATAAAAAATTAGTTTCCAAAATTAAGATGGAGTTGATTTCTCAAGATAAATACGGCCAATTTTTTCCAATTGAGTTTTCACCCTTTACTTATAACGAAAGTATTGCCCAAGAATATTATCCGCTCAGCAGAGATGAAGTTATAAAAAATAACTGGCAATGGCAGGATAATTTACCGAGTACTATTGGTAAAGAAACCGCTAAAAATATCCCTCGGGATATTAGCCAGATTGATGATAGTTTTGTTAATGAGATTTTAGCCTGTACGGTCTGCGGTCGAAATTACAAAATTATTGTTCAGGAACTGAAATTTTATAAAGATATGGGATTGCCTATTCCGCAAGAGTGTTTTGACTGCCGGCATTTAAGGCGTCTTAAACAACGTAATCCACACAAATTATGGCAGCGACAATGTATGTGTCAGAATACTAATCACGGTCATAAAGGGCGATGTACTAGTCAGTTTGCTACTACTTATGCGCCAAATCGGCCAGAATTAGTCTACTGTGAAGATTGTTATAATAAAGAAATATACTAATATGCCACAATGTAAAAACTGCCAGCAACAATTTAATGTTTTGTCTGAGGACAGAGCTTATTATCAAAAGTTGGGCTTACCTGAGCCGACACATTGTCCAGATTGTCGTTGCCAGCGACGGATGACTACGCGCAATGAGCGCAATTTTTATCCACGGCAGTGCGAGATGTGTGGTAAAAATAGTTTATCAATTTATGCTGTTGGTCAGCCTTTTCCGGTATATTGCCGCGAGTGCTGGAATAGCGACCAGTGGGGCGCGGAAAAATACGCTCAAGACTTTGATTGGTCCCGGCCGTTTTTTGATCAATTTGCCGAATTACAAGCTAAAGTGCCGCGCGTTGCCATTTTAACTGCCGGCGGTAATATTGTTAATAGTGACTTCTGTAATTATCTAGGCGACGCTAAAAATTGCTATCTTTGTTTTGGTAGTATTTTTATTGAGAATTGTCTCTATGGTAATCCTTATTACTCAAAAGATTGCGTTGATAACTTTTTAATCCGCGATTGCGAGCTCTGTTATCAGTGTATCACTTGTGAACATTTGTATAGTTGCCTTTATTGTCAGGATTGCTTTGATAGTAATAATTTATTTTATTGTTACGACTGTAAGGGCTGCTCTGAGTGTATTGGTTGCGCTGGGTTGCGTAATGTTAATCATTACATTTTTAATAAAAAAGTTAGTGATAGTGAATATCAGGAATA
Source organism: Patescibacteria group bacterium (assembly GCA_041650515.1). Classification (GTDB taxonomy): domain Bacteria; phylum Patescibacteriota; class Patescibacteriia; order JACRDY01; family JACRDY01; genus JBAZLA01. The sequence goes on along the minus strand of JBAZLA010000007.1, from coordinate 23,764 downwards.
TAAGGCCAAAATGGATCTGTGTGACCCCACTGCCGTCAATGAGATAAAAAGACAACTAGCAGAGAATAAATTGGCAATACCGCGTCGCTATTATCAGGGCGTCAAGAATCTTAATGTTAGCGGCAACTATATTAATGAGAGCAAAAATTCTTATCATGTATTTGACGTTAAGCGCTGCGAAGATTCGCGTTACTCGGCGCAGGTGATTGATCTTAAAGATTGCTACGATAATAATTTTACCGAAAATAATGAGCTCTGCTGTGATTATATTAGTTCATGGAAAAATTATAAAATCTGTTACTCTTCGGTTTGCTATCAGTGCAATGATACCTATTATTCCGATGTGTGTGATAGCAGTAAAAATTTATTTGGTTGTTGCACTTTGCGCAAAAAACAATTTTACATTCTTAATAAACCGTATACAGAATCAGAATATAATCAAACGTTACCCAAAATTATCGAGCATATGAAAAAGACGGGTGAATGGGGTGAATTTTTCCCGATTGCTAAATCAATATTTTGTTATAACGAGACCGTGGCTAATGAATATTTCCCGATTACTGAACAGGAAGCGATTCAAAAAGGTTGGCGGTGGAAACCAAAAGACAATCGGGAATATCAAAAACAGACTTATCAAGTGCCAACTAATATTAAAGATGTGCCCGAAAGTATATTGAAAGAAATTTTGGCCTGCTCGGGGTGTGAAAAGAATTTTAAAATTATTAAACCCGAGTTAAGTTTTTATCAGCAATTTGGTTTGCCAATACCTGATAAATGTCCTTTTTGCCGTCATCTTGAGCGCATGGCCGCGCGTAATCCACGTCGGTTGTGGTCGCGGCAATGTCAATGTGATAAATCTAGCCATAACCATGGCGCAATCTGTTCGGCTAGCCTTGAAACTACTTATGCGCCAGAGCGGCCAGAAAAAGTTTACTGCCAGGAATGTTATGAGAAGGAAATGTATTGACATCGGCATTTCAACATGGTATAAAATAACACTATGGCCTACTGTAGAAACTGCCAAAAAGTCTTTGAACTAAGCCAGAAAGAGCGCGATTTTTATCATAAGCTGGGTACAAAAGAACCAAGCCATTGTTTTGATTGTCGGATGCAACGTAAATACGCTTTTCGTAATGAACGCAAATTATATAACCGTCAATGTGATTCTTGCCAGCAGCAAATAGTCAGTATGTACTCGGCTGATGCACCTTTTCCGGTTTATTGTTTTAATTGTTGGTGGGGCGATCGTTGGGACGCCGCCGATCACGCTCAAGAAATAGATTTTGATCGGCCATTTTTTAGCCAAGTAGCGGAATTACAGCAAAAAATCCCACGGATGTGTTTAACTAGTACCTCTGATTGCGTCAACAGCCTTTATGTTAATTGGACTGATCGAGCGAAAAATTGTTATTTATTATACTCATCTTCGCTCTGCGAGGATTGTCACTATTCTGAGATTTTGGTTGATTGCCGTGATTGTCTTGATTGCACTAGTTTAAAGGAATCAGAAAATTGTTATTTTTCGGTTGATTGTCAGAAATGTTATAATGTCAAATTTAGTCGTAATTTAAAAAATTGCCTAGACTGCAATTTTTGTTTCGATTGCGCCGATTGTCAAAATTGCTTTTTGTCATATAACCTTCGACATCAGCAGTATTGTATCCGGAATGTTAAATTTTCGCCGCAGAATTATGAAGCTGAGGTTAATAAAATTATGTCCGATCGATCAAGTTTATTAGCCACTTGGCATGAGTTCTTAAAAACGATGGAATACGAAGCGATCCATAAATTTGCTAATCAAGTAAAATGCGACGAGGTTGAAGGTGATGAATTATATGCTTGCCAGCGGGCCTATAACAGTTTTGATTCACGCGAGCTACAGGATTGTTTTAATATTATTTATGGTGACAAAATTAAAGATTGTGCCGATAGCTTTGCAATTGTTGATTATTCAGAACGGTGTTTAGAAGTCTTTAGTTCAAACGGTGGCTACCAAAATATGTATGGTTATGCCAATTGGGATAATTGTGAAAGTACTAACTATTGTAACAGTTGTATCTCTTGCCGCGATTGCTTCGGTTGTATTGGCTTAAAGCATAAGCAATATTGTATTTTAAACAAACAATATACCGAAGAAGAATATAAAAGATTGGTTAATCGGGTTATTAATCATATGCAAAAAGCTGATTACCCAACTCAAGGCGGTAAAACAGAAGAGTGGGGTGAATTTTATCCGATGCCGCTCTCACCCTTTGCTTATAACGAAACCATGGCTAATATTTATTATCCCTTAAAAAAAGAAGAGGTATTAAGTCGTGGCTGGGGTTGGCGGGAAGATAATAATATTCTGACCGGGAAAGAAACAGTCGAAGACGATATTTACTTGGATAATATTGAATTAACTGATATCACTACTCAAGTATTAAAATGTGTTGATTGTTCTCGAAATTACAAAATAATTAAGCAGGAATTGGATTTTTATCAGAAGCATCATTTGCCAGTGCCTAAATTTTGTTCTGAGTGTCGTTTTAAACAGCGGCTAGCTTTGCGTAATCCACGTAAACTTTGGCCACGGCAGTGTGGTTGTATTCTGGATCACGAAGAACATCAGCAGCAAGCTCAGTGTTCGACAAGATTTAAAACCACTTATCAGCCGAATCGGAATGAAAAGGTTTATTGCCAGGAATGTTATCAAAAAGAAATATATTAGCTTAATAACAAAAATCCCGTTCTTGTCGACGGAATTTTTTAATTATTTAGATTTAAACTAGCGGTTGGTCAAACGAAGAATCTTCGCCAGTGCCTTCGCCAGATATTTCGTCATCAACGTTAATTCTAGAAACATAATCTTCAATTTCTTTCAACGGTCGAGCATAAACAGTGTGAGCCTGATTTAAGATTGCTTCAACTGTTTGCTCATGATCATCGGGTGGTGGAGGAATGAATTTAGTATAAGCTGAAAACGGTGGCGAAGTATGGCCGTCGATTGACATTTTGACTAAAATTTCGCGGACACCTAGGTTGATAAAATCATGGACGGTAAAAACCGGATAATATTCTTTAGAGATATAGTCGCCATCATCAGCACCAACGCGGAAAGCAATAAGGGAGCCGACATTACCAAATACCGCGCCTTTAATATCATCTGGTACTTGGCTTAAAAATTGGTGAGAAATAGTTAGACAAAGGTGATATTTACGGGCTTCGGATAAAATATTTTCGAATGTTTCGGTAGCAAAGTTTTGGAATTCATCAATGTAGAAGTAAAAGTCATGACGTTCTTCCTCGGCAATCCGGGCCCGCGACATGGCAGTTTGATAAATTTTGGTAATAATCATCGCCCCGAGCAGGTTAGCATTTTCTTCGCCCAGTAGACCGCGCGAAAGTTCAATTAATAAAACTTTGTCGCCGCTCATCAGATTATTAAAATCGATCGTGTTTTTAGGCTGGACAACAACGTTTCTGATTAGTTCATTAGACAAAAATTGGCCAAGTTTATTAACTAGTGGCAGGATTGCTTCATTATCAAACTTTTCTGACCAAGAAGAAAATTCATTAGCCCAAAAGTGTTTGACTACGCTATCTTTAATCTGGGGGATAACTTTTTGACGGAATTTGCGGTTGGTTAACATTTTCTGCATGCCGACGATTGAACTTTCGGGATAATCAAGCATCGCTAGAGTAGTGAACCGGAAGACGTGTTCAATTTTGGGTGACCAATCGCCACCAAAGAATTTTTTGAAAACTTCGATTAGACCTTGCGTGACTTGCTGTTTCATCTCGCGCGGTACGTTTTCCAAAATATTAAAGGGCGTGGGATGCAGTAAATCAGAAGCATTAAAAACAATAACATCTTTTATCCGATCTTTAGGCACAAAGTGCAAGATGTCGTGGACCAAGTCGCCATGTGGGTCTATAACGCAGACACCCTTACGATCACGAATGTCGTCAGAGATTAAAGATAGCAAAAGTTTACTTTTACCAGTACCAGATTTACCGACAATATAAAGATGACGACGACGATCAACTCGTTTAATGCCGAACAAGCGGTTAGAGGCACGAAAGTTGGTGGTCGCAAAAAGGGAGATATCAGCGTCAGGCGTATTCTGATCGGTCGGTAAATTAAACGGCGGCTGGGCGCGCTTGGAGAGCACCCAGTCAATGGCTTCAATTTTTAATGACGGGTCTGGAATATGGAATAAAGTAGTGATCTCTTCGGTATTGAGAATTGTATTATTTTCATCTTTACGAGCAAAAAAATCAACCACGGCTTTTTGAACGTTGTCGATTTTTTTAAAAACAATTTTATTTTTTTCCGAAGCAAATTCGTGAAAGGATCGTTTGATTTCATTCATCTTGGCTTCCGCTTCGTCCTGCCGACCCGCTGAGAAAAAGTAAAGCACATGCATGGTCGCGTCAAATTTTGGTTTTTCCAGCGTTTCACCTTTTTCTTTACTAGCATAAAAGAGACCACTCCGTCCTTCACCTTCAATTTCTTCGTCTCGTGGAGTCAAAACTAATTGGAAAAGTATAGCATCCTTAGAACCGATGGTACTGGCAGTATTTAAGAATGGCACCAGAAGATCTTGACCTTGAGTTTGAAGATAGGTTCGGATAGTATAAGCTTTTTCCTGAAATAGTCTTAGGTTATAGGCTAGAGCGTGGCCTGGTAAGCTTTTAATTTTATTAAATTGTTCAAGTACCTCTACTTCAGTATCGGGAAAGATCGAGAAAATCATATTAGTAATCGGTTCCATCAGACCAGAGTAGGTAGTCAAATAAAAATTGATTGTTTCTTGAATATTAACGATTTCTAGGGCAATGGTGTTATTAGGTTTTTCTTGGAGCAAGAGATAATATAAATCATAAAACAGACGCTCAAATTTTTGGATATGATCGGCAATGGGAATAAAAGGGAAGCGGATCAGTAGGGTTTTTTTGACAAGTGGGTCGGTATTCTCGAGGCGAGTATTTTTAGGGTCGGGCATAAGCTAAAGATTAGTAATTATATTATAGCACATAATAGTTAAGGGGTTAAAGCTAAGCCAGTTTTTACTTAGTAGGCAATTTTTGTTATAATTGTAGCCAGTTTATGAGCCTCCGAAAAACCTATCAACAAATCAAAAATTTAAAAATCCAGGGCGCTACTGCCGTGGCAGTGGCTGTGATTAAAGAGCTCCGGGCGGAGGGCTTAAAACCAACAGCTGGTGATTATTTTGAGTGGTGGCAGAATTTGTTTAAAGCCTCGTCTTTTTTGTTAACTAGTCGCCCGACCGAGCCGATGGCACAAAATCTGAGTCGGCTTCTATTAGCCACTTTGCAGCAGGCTAATGAAGTCAAAAGTGGTCAAAGATTACTTAGGCAGTCAGCTGATGACATTTTAAATTTAATTAAGCTTGGGCAAGAGAATATTATTCGTTCTGGTCAAAAATTGATTAAAAATGGTGACTATATTTTTACCCATTGTCATTCTTCAACCGTAGAAAGAATTTTAGTTGACGCCCAAAAAGACGGTAAAAAAATTAAAGTATTTAATACCGAAACTCGGCCACTATTCCAAGGCCGGATTACGGCAAAAAATTTGTTAAAGCAGGGGATTGATGTCACGATGGTGGCTGACTCAGCCGCTGGCTTCTTGATCGCCGAAGAATCAGGCAAAGATATTTTGATGGACAAGGTGTTGATCGGCGCGGATGTGGTTATCTCCAACGGCGCGGCTATTAACAAAATTGGCAGTTTTAATATTGCCCTAGCCGCGGCAGCTAACAACGTGCCAGTTTATATTGTCGCTCATCTGCTCAAAACTGATGATGATGGCATTGTCTATATTGAAAAACGGGCGGACCGCGAAATCTGGCCGAGCGCGCCTAAAAAACTTAAAATTCTTAATTTTGCCTTTGACCTAGTGCCGGCGCACTATATTACTGGTTTAGTGACCGAATTTGGTATCTTAACACCAGCCGAGGTTAAAAAAGTGGTTAAACAGAATTATCCATGGCTACTGCGAAAGTAAAAGTTTTAGCTTTTGATCTAATGGGGGTACTCTATGGCCAGGGGCATATTAACCATGAGTATTTAATGCCATTTTTAAAACTCAAAGAGGCTGATTATCCTAGGATTTATCAGGCTTATGCTAATTATAAATTAGGCAAAATAACTAAAGATAAATTTTGGCGGTTAGTTGGTCAGAAATCAACTGTTGAGGGTAAATTTTTGCGAACAGTTAAAAAAAGTTTGGATAAAGATTTTTTAAAACTAATAAAAAGACTGGATCCTAAATATCAATTTACCGTAGTAACTGATTTGCCAGAATCTTGGGCGATTGCTTTGCTCCAAATTAATTATAGCTTCACCTTTGATTATAGTATCGTTAGCGCCTGGACAGGCACTAGAAAAGATAAATCCGTTACTGATTTTAAAAAATTAATCCAAAAAATGAAAGTTAAGGGAGAAGAGATACTGTTTATTGATGACCTATTAGCTAATTTAAAAAATGCAGGCAAATTGGGGATTAAGACTGTTTGGTGGCCGCAGGATCCCAATCGACCCGAGCAAAAAGTTAGATATAAACCGGACTATCAAATTAAAAAATTAAGTGATATTTTAAAAATAGTAAAATAAAAATATGTACCAAACTTCTTATAAAGGCTATATTGATTTAAACCACGATCCGGATTATTCCAGCGAAGTGGTAGTGACCTACTATCTCGAACCAGCTAAAGGTCAAGATTTCGCCACTGTGGCTGAAGCCATTGCCGGTGAATCGTCAATCGGTACCTGGACGCACCTAGAGACATTGTCGGAACAAACCAAACAAAAGCTTTCACCACATATTTTTTCGGTGGATAAAGAGCGCGGTTTTATTAAGATTGCTTATCCCTTGGATTTATTTGAGAAAGGCAGTATTCCGCAGATATTATCCAGTATTGGCGGTAATGTTTTTTCAATGAAAATTGTTGAACGGTTGCGGCTAGAAGATATCGAATTTCCTAAAGAGCTGATTGATAGTTTTCCGGGTCCATATTATGGCATCCCGGGTATCCGTCAGCTCATTGGCATTAAAAAGCGGCCGTTAGTTGGTTCGATTATGAAACCCAAAGTTGGTCTTAATCCGGCTGAATACGGTGAACTGGCATATAAAACCTGGAAGGGTGGTGTTGATGTTATCAAAGATGATGAAAATTTGACTAGCTTGGTATTTAATAAATTTGAGGATCGAGTTGATGAAGTTTTAAAAGCAAAGCGACGGGTAGAAAAAGAAACCGGCGAGAAAAAGATTTATGTTTTTAATGTCACTGCGCCGGCTCACATTGCCTTAGACCGCGCTAAATATGTTAAAACCAAAGGCGGCGATTGCATTATGGTTGATATAGTGACTATGGGTTGGTCGGCGATTCAGTATTTGCGCGCCCAAAACTTAAAGCTGATTATTCATGGCCATCGCGCTGGGCACTCGACTTATACCAAAGACCCGCATCAGGGTATTTCCATGCTAGTCGTGGCCAAATTATCGCGTCTAGCGGGTATTGATCAGTTGCATACCGGTACGGTGGTAGGCAAAATGGAGGGCGGACCGCAAGAAGTGGCTAATTTGGACTATTTTTTGCATGAAGATGATGGTTTTATTGATCATTTGCGTGAAGATTGGTCGAATTTAAAGCCGGTGATGCCAATTGCTTCTGGCGGACTGCATCCAGCATTAGTTTGGCCGTTAGTTGACACTTTGGGGCAAGATTTGATTATTAATTTCGGTGGTGGCATCCACGGTCACCCTGACGGTTCTTATGTCGGCGCTAAAGCCGCCCGGGCAGCAGTGGAAGCCGCTAGTAAGGGCATCGATCCCAAAACCGCAATGAAAAAAAACCCAGAACTAAAGACGGCGATTGAATACTGGACTAAAAAATAATTAATAATTAAAAATTAAGAATTTAAAATTAATAAATATTTCCTTCAGGCTTTGCCTAAAGAAAATTTGCCAAAATTCTTAATTATTCATTCTTAATTTTTAATTGATTCTTATGGCTTTTTATCTCAAATCCAAGAAACTGGATTTCTCCACCGGCGATGAACCAGTAGCGGTGATTAATCAAAAAGAAGCGGAGAACTACGGCATCTTGCCTAATGATAAAATTTTACTCAAGTGGAGCAAACATCATCAACTGATTGTTAATTTTCAATTTACCACTTCCAAGGTGCAGCCCGGCTATGTTGGTTTATTCAAAGAAATTTGGAAAGGCAAAAATTGGATTGATGATGAGCAGGTGGTTGAAGTCGAAATTGTTTCCCGGCCAGCCTCAATCCAGGCGATTAAAAGAAAATTGCTTGGCCATGAACTAACTTATGATGAAATTTATTCCATCATCAAAGACATTGTTGATGGCCGGTTAAGCGATATTGAAACAACTTATTTTGTCGCTTCGGGCTTTGCTCGTGATTATACGTTGAACGAGATGTATTATCTGGCTAAAGCAGTGGCCGAAACTGGCGAGATGATCAATCTGCCCGAAAAAGTGGTTGATAAGCATTCAATTGGCGGTATTCCGGGTAATCGCACGACGATGGTGGTTATTCCGATTATTGCTTCGCTGGGTTTATATATTCCCAAGACTTCTTCCCGAGCCATTACCTCGCCAGCGGGTACTGCCGATACTATGGAGGTATTAGCGCCGGTAACTCATTCCATGGAAAAAATTCGTCAGATTATCAAAAAAACCCACGGCTGTTTAGTCTGGGGCGGCGGCTTATCCCTAGCCCCGGCTGATGACAAAATTATCCATCTTTCTCGGCCGCTCGCCATGGAGTCTTATGATAAAATGATTGTCTCAATTATGGCCAAAAAGGTGGCCATGGGTGTTGATTATTTAGTGATTGACCTGCCTTACGGGCCAACGGACAAAGTGCCATTCTTGCCCGAAGCTAAAGAAATTGAAAAGAAGTTTATCTGGGTGGGTAAAAAGTTTGGTATTAAAGTTAAAGTTATAATGACTAAGGCGGTTGAACCAATCGGCCAGGGCATTGGCCCAGCGCTCGAAGCCCGTGATGTCTTGCGTGTCTTACAGCGCCACAGTATGCGGCCGCTAGACCTGGAAAATAAATCAATTTATCTCGCCGGCGAGCTGTTGGAGCTTAAAGGTTTTTGTAAAAAAGGCCAAGGCGCAAAAATAGCGCGCAAACAACTTGAGAGCGGCGCTGCTTGGCAGAAAATGAATGAGATTATTATTGCCCAAGGCGGCAAAAAAGACCTCAAATCTGAAGCGTTAATCCTCGGTGTATTCCGTTATGAAGTTCATGCCAAAAAAGACGGCAAAGTGGTTTTGATCGATAATAAGGCAATCAATGAAATCTGCATGAATCTGGGTGCGCCACGAGAAAAATGTGCCGGTATCCATACACATGTTAATTTTGGCGACAAAGTTAAAAAGGGCCAGAAGCTCTATACGCTCTATGCCGAAACGCAAGATCGTTTGAATTTAGCCATCAAAGCCTTGGATCGAGTTGAAGTGTTTAAAATAGCTTAATTAATAAGCTTTTACCCTATGTGTTTTAAAGACAAAATTACCTGGGGTCGTTTCTTGGGCACGGCCGTAGCTTATACCGCCCTAGCTTATGTTGTTCATACGCTGGGCGCCATTTTAACAATGGGCTATTACCAAATGCCTGAGTACTTTAGCGTTTGGTCTAAAATAATGATGCCCCAAGCTGGGCCGCCGCCAATGTCTTTTACTTTGTATTCATTACTTTTCGGTTTAATCACTGCGCTGATTTTTACTTATATTTATATTTTACTCAAAGATAATCTAGGCAGCGGTACTTTAGTTCAAAAGGGCCTACGCTATGGCTCAATTGTTTTTGCGATCGGCGCTCTGTCTGGCATGTTAATGACAATTTTGTTGATTAATCTGCCCTTGGGTTTAATTGTTGAGTGGGCGATCGAAATGCTGGTAATTAACCTGCTGGGTGGCATAATGGTTGCCAAAATGGTAAAATAACCTTAGTTAATTAATAAGCTATAATCATATGAATTGTGTCAAATGCGGCATGCCAATAGACGACGAGTCTAAATGTACTTGCCATCCAGACCACTGTTATCACTGCTGCGACTGTCCAGCCGATTGCGACTGTGGTTGCAAAAATAAAGCGTAGGTCTATTTGTTTTCGTAATTCTAAAGACCCTCCTATTTTGAGGGTCTTTATATTATAATTGTTTTTTAGAAAATTTTAAGTTAAAAAAATAGGCCGAAAGCAGTGAGCCTCGGCCTGACGCAGAGAGATTATTCGATTATTCGGGAGTGGGTGACTCCTCAGAAGTTTGGTGATCATTCTCGGCTCTCGCCACCGCCACGCCTATCACGTAGCAAATACCAATAACAATGATAAATGCGATGGTTTCGAGAATGGCCCCTGACCAGCCGTGCGCCTCATATGCAGCGGGCGCAAAGGCGGCTTCAAATAACACAAAAAGGGAAACGTACACCCATCTGGAAACCGGCTTCATATTCCTGCCCTCCCATGAAATAAGGAATAAATAATCTTAAAGTAATAATTATCATATATTATGAATTTTGTCAATAGTAGTAACACTATTATTACTACAAAAATTGTGATCGACTTCCTTGACTTATAAATTAAGAACCCGCATACTAAAAGTGCGGGTTTTATTTTGGCTAATTTAGGCTAAAATATAGCTAAAAAAGTTAATAAAAAGTTAATAATTATTTTAGGATAATTGTGTTGAGGTAAAGTTATGATTAAAGCCAGTTAAAATAATTATTAATTGTCAAGTCTATGCGGGTCTTACTTATTGAAGACGAAGAAGGGATCGCTAGCTTTATTAAAAAAGCGCTCAAAGCTGAGGGCTTTTGTGTTGATACCACGCCGTCAGCTGAAAAGGGCTTATTCTGGGGTAAAACCAATGATTATGATTTGGCTATTTTAGATATTATGCTGCCAGATGGCGATGGCTTAGAAGTCTGCAAAGAACTGCGAGCGGTTAAGAAAAATATTCCCATCCTGATGCTGACCGTTAAAAACGAAATTCAAGATAAAGTCCAAGCGTTAAATTTAGGAGCTGATGATTATTTAACCAAGCCTTTTGCTCTTGAGGAGTTAGTAGCGCGAATTCGGGCAGTCATGCGTCGGCCGCAAGAAGTTAAAACCGAAATTTTTAAATATAAAGATTTAGTTCTTGATGCCAAAAAGCATTCTTTAGTCTATGGTAATAAAAAGATTAGTCTACGAACTAAAGAGTTTGCCCTACTAGAATATTTGATGCGCAACCTTGGCGTAGTAATTAGCCGATCAATGATTCTAGAGCATGTTTGGGACATGAACGCCGATCCATTTACTAATACTGTTGATGTCCATATTCGCGCTCTGCGTAAAAAATTAAACGACCCCGCTGGCCAGCTAGTCCGTACCGTTCATGGTAAGGGGTATAAGGTGGGGGAATAATATGGAGTGGTATTTTCCTATTTCAGCTTTGATCAATTTTTTAACAATCAGTTTGCTTGGATTTTTAGGATATTTTAAGAATAGAAAAGAAAAGATTAATATAATTTTTGGATTATTTTGTTTTTCAGCTGCCCTTTATAGCTTTAGTTATTTTATTTGGCAAATTTCTGGTAATTATTTTTTGGCCTTATTTTGGGTAAAAATGTTAATGGCTGGTGCCATCTTTATTTCTTTATTATACTTTCATGTTAATTTAATATTTTTAGGGTTAGAATGCAAATATAAAAAAATATTATATATTTTATATCCAATTTATTTAATATTTTTGTTACTTGATTTATTTACAAATCAATTTATTATTGGTGTTTATCCAAAAATGTTTTTTAAATTTTGGCCGACCGCTGGACCGGTTTTTATAATATTTTTGTTATTTTGGTTCTATGCCATTATCCATACTGTTATATTGCAATTGCAAGTATATCCCAAATGTCCAGAATTAAAAAAGATTCAAATCAAATATCTCTTTATTGGTAGTTTAATTGGGTTCATTGGGGGGTCTACTAATTATCTTTTGTGGTATGATATTAAAATCGCTCCTTTTGGTAATATTTTAATATCAGTTTTTGCCATTATGATGACGTATTCTATTGTTAGATATCGTTTTTTAGATACAAAGATTTTTATTCGTAAAAGCGTTTTTTATCTGCTTTTGGCTTTAATTATTATTGGTTTATATTCTGGAATTTTTATATTTTTAAAAATAATTAACCCCAATAGTGCAATCCTAAACTATGGCATCGCCGGTCTATTCGCCACTGTATTAGCAGTGCTGATATTCCCTCGATTGGAGAATTTTTTTCAAAAAAATAAACTATTTTTTCGATCACAGTATGATCATTCTGACGCACTCAAAGACCTAAGCGCAACCCTTAATTCCACTATTGATTTTAGCTTATTAACCCATAAAACGTTTATTGTTTTTGAGAATATATTTAAGGTTAAAAAAGCGGCTTTTTTCTTATACGAAAGTAATGGCGAACCGCATAAAATGGTTGGGTTTAAAACTTATGGTTTTTCCGAACGAATTAAAGACGCAGTTAATTTGTATAAAGATTATCTTTTTAATTTTTTTGCCAAAAGCAGGGAAGTAATTTTATTGCAAGAGTTGCCATATAAAATTATTGAAGTTAAACAAGATGCCAAGCGAAAAGAAGAATTGGTTCGAGTGATGGAATTCTTGCGCAGTTTAAACGTGGCGGTCGCTTTGCCGATCTATTATAAAAATAAATTAATCGCCCTTTTTGTTTTGGCGGAAAAAGAAAAAAAGGAAGTCTATAGCGCCCAAGATATTCAACTTTTGGAAACTTTTGCTAATTCCGCTGCGATTGCTATTGAAAATATTAAGTCTTATCAGAAATTAAAAAATTATTCCGAAAATTTAAAAAAAGAAGTTGACATCCAGACTGCCGAGTTGCGCGAGCTTAATGAAAAACAGTCGCAGTTTATGGTGGATATTTCTCACGAGCTGCAATCGCCGATCGCTATTATCCAAGGCAATTTAAATTTAGTTCAAAAAAATGGCTGCCAGGAACAATTTATTAATAACAGCTTAAGCTCGGTTAGCCGACTATCCAAATTAATTAATGATTTATTATTCTTGGCCAAAGCCGACTTCGGTCAACTAGAATTTAGAGAAGAAAAAATTGATTTACAAAAATTGCTTCATAATATTTATGAAGAAACAACTATTTTTGCCGAAGAGAATAAAATCAGCTACCAACTTAGCGCGCTAGAAAAGATCACGGTCATTGGCGATAGTGAAAAACTCAAAGGCGCTTTTTTAAATATTCTTAGTAATGCTTTTAAAAACAGCCAGCCTGGTGATCAGATAAAAATTAAATTAGGTAAAAATAAACAAACAGCAATCCTGGAATTTGCTAATTCCGGTAGTCTTATTCCACCTAATCAGACTTCTTTAATCTTTGAACGGTTTTACCGCGTTAAACACCCAGAAACTAAAGAAAAACGTGGCACTGGCCTTGGTTTGGCAATTACCAAAGCAATTATTGAGGGCCATGGTGGCCAAATTGAAGTTAAAAGCAAAAAAGGTAAAGGCACGATGTTTAAAATTGTATTACCGATTAATATGTCATCCTGAACCCTTCGGCTTCCCCTCGGCTCACTGTGTTCGCTCGGGGTCGCTCAGGGTAAACTCCGCAAAGTTTTCTCTTATTGTCATCCCGAGCGACCCCGATGCTAATCGGGGGAGTCGAGGGATCTAAAACAATATTCTACCAATTATGTCTAAGAGTTATTACGTCTATATAATGACCAATTATAGCGGTACTCTGTATATTGGGGTGACTAATAATTTAGTTCGAAGAATATTTGAACATAAATTGGGTTTATTTTACGGTTTTACCAAAAAATACGGCTGTGGTCGTTTAGTTTATTACGAATTTTATCAAGATATTAAACAGGCGATTGATCGGGAAAAACAGTTAAAACGCTGGCGCCGGAATAAGAAGTTAAAATTAATTGACTTCTTCAATCCTAAATTTGAAGACTTGAGTGGGAATTTGTTTTAGATTCCTCCGCTCGCCCCGTAAGGGCGCTTCGCGCCCACGGGACTCGGTCGGAATGACAACTAAAAAAAGGGCTCGGGATGATAAAAAATAAACTCCTCTTGACAGGAACTTATTTTTATTATACTATACTTCATTCGTTAGAAATCGTCTTGAACAGCCCATACAGGGCCATTTTTGGAGGAATCCCGCATGAAAGGACAAAGCATTCACACACTGCTCAAGGCTGGGGTCTGGAAGGTGATGATCAACAATCAGGAAACCTCCCTGACTTTCGACCGCGACACCAAACTCGGCGTTGCCGTTTTAACGGCCTACATCGAAATCACCGGCCAGAATCTGACGATCCAGGGCGACGAGGCGATGAGAGAGGCCACGCAGATCATCACATTCGATCCGGCCCAGTGGTATCTCTGCGTCGAGTTTAAACCGGGAGTCGAGCTGGCCAATGCCTTGACCGTGGTTGATCACGGCACCTGGGCCGTAACGGTTGAAGGCCTCAACGACGACCACCCGGCCGTGGCCGAGCTGCTCAGCGAAAGCAAGTTGGGTCAAGTGGTGCTGAAGGTCCAGGCGTCCTTGACGCAGACCAACACACCCATCGATCCGACGGATCAGCAATTGGCCCAGTGGGTCACCGTTACGGCGTACAACGCCGCCCAAAAAACGGTAACCGCACGGGTCAATCTCGACTAACTCGCCACCACGGCGGTTAACCACCCGGTGTCTTGCCCCTGGAGACACCTTTTTTTATTTTCCGTTCTAATACAGTAAAAATAATAAATTGACCGTGGTATTTTTTTATTATAAGATAGAGCCCTTGTGAGCCCATATTTTCATAGGAGGAAAACTAATGGGTAAAATAGATCCTTTCATTGAAGTTGACCGTGGTTATTGGGAAATAGAGATTGAGAAACTGGGCAAATATCCATATTATGAGACAGAACGCAGAACCCTGGCTAGTATGGTTATATTAGCAGAGGCTTGCATTAAGTCAGGGGGGAATTTGATCTCTACCACGGCAGCTCGTAACAAGAGCGAGAGAGAACTCGTCGGAAAAGTTGAAATCATTGAATTCGATTCTAAAAAACGAATTATCAAGGCTCGCATCCTCGACTGAGGTGCCTGCAACACCTCTTTTTTTATTTTCCGCTTAAATTTGCTATAATACATCTATAAGATTAAACTATTTTTATGAGCTGGCTAATAATTGCCATTATTGCTTATTTTTTATTAGCGATTACCAATGTTAATGATAAAATGATTCTGGCTAAAAGTTTGCCCCAGCAAAGCTATTTGGCCTATACTTTTTACGTTTGTTTTTTGGGCGGATTGGTAATTGTGATGGCGCCCTGGGGCTGGGGCTTAATTAGCTGGCCGTTTTTTCTTTGGGCCCTATTTGGCGGCGCATTGGCTGTTAGCTCATTATTTTATTTTTACAAGTCACTTTCTAACGGCCAGGCCTCAATTATCTTGCCGTTTTTTGGCGCCGCCACAGCAATTTTTACCTTGATTTTGTCTTATTTATTTTTGGCCGAAAAATTAACCACCGGTCAGCTTGGTTCGTTTATTTTTTTAATTATTGGTATAGGTTTGATTGCTTTGGCTGGTCGAGAGCCGGGGACTAAGCTTAATTTTTATCCTTTTTGGCTCTCCACTATCGCGGCTCTGCTTAGCGGCTTGTATTACGTCGTGACGAAATATCTTTTTAATGAGCTAGGTTTTGTTAATGGTTTTGTTTGGTTGCGTCTGTTTGCCGCGTTGCTGGCGTTGGCTTTAATTATCCCGCGGGCCAACCGGCAGATTATTTTTGCCAAGACTGGAGAGCTAACAGGTAAACTTAAGCTGCTTTTTGTGGCTAATCAGGGGATTGGCGCCACTGGTTTCATCTTAGTTAATTATGCTATTTCCCTAGCCAGCGTTGCTTTGGTTAATGCGTTGCTTGGTTTGCAGTACGCTTTTGTTTTAGTGATTGTTCTAGTCCTGGGAGCTCGGCGGCCTAGGCTGACCACAGAAAAAAACAGCGGCCAAGTTTTGATCACTAAAATTCTAGCTATTATTATTATTGGCTTGGGTTTATTCTGTTTAGCCTATTTTCGATAACTATGATCAAAAAAATTATTAAATTAATTATTATCGCTGGTTTGATTTTATTATTAATTTTAGTGATCAAATCAGCGTTGACTGATTATAGTAAGCCCAATGTCAAATTTGGCGTTAGTTTTAGCCCTTATTATGCCGAGGGTTTAGGTCTGCAGTGGCCGCAAGTCTATAACGCAATTTTAGATGACCTGCAGGTGGACCATCTGCGTTTAGCTGCCTATTGGGACAAAATTGAAATTAGCAAAGGAATTTATGATTTTACTGACCTTGATTGGCAAATGGATAAAGCTCGCGATAAAGACGCAAAAATTGTGCTCGTGGTCGGGAAAAAATTACCCCGTTGGCCGGAGTGCTACACTCCTAATTGGGCTAATTATCTTTCTAGCACCGAGCTCGATCAAGCTGCTCTTAATATGATTGAGACTACTGTCAAACGTTATCAGAGCTATAATAACGTTATTGCCTGGCAAGTAGAGAATGAGCCGTTTGTTTTTTGGTTTGGCGTTTGTCCAAGCCCCAATCATAATTTTTTTGACCAAGAAATTGCGCTGGTCAAAAAACTCGACTCACGGCCAGTTATTATTACTGACAGCGGTGAATTAAGCACCTGGCTGCGCAGCTCTCGCCAGGCGGATATTTTTGGCACTACCCTTTATCGCATTGTTTGGAGCCCGTACATTGGCTTTTGGTATTGGCCGTTGCCGCCATCTTATTATTATTATAAGGGCCAAATGATCAAAAAACTTTATAATATTCAAGAGGTGATTGTCAGCGAGCTCCAGGCTGAACCCTGGGCTAAAGAATCAATTGTTGATCTGCCTTTGGATGAACAATTTCGGTCAATGAATCCTCAGCAATTTAAAGATAATATTCAATATGCTCGCCAAGCTGGGTTTGATCAAATTTATCTTTGGGGCGCGGAGTGGTGGTATTGGATGAAGGAAAAAAAGTTGGACGATTCATTTTGGTTAGAAGCTAAAAAATTATGGTTAAAATAATTAACAATTTACTATTATGATTGATAGCCCACTACACTATTTTCACCATCTATTGCGTCGAGAAATTAGCGAGTTATACTGGTCATCGAGTATTCGTCAGTTGGCGACAACTATGATGGTTATTTTTACGCCAATTTATTTTTATAAGCTTAACTATACTATCCAACAAATTCTGTGGTGGTTTATAGTCGTTTATTTGATTTATACGTTGACTATTTTATTGGTGGCTAAAATAATTAATTATACCGGCTACGAGTTAGCCATGACCATCTCGGTACCAATCTATATTTTGTTTATTTTGGCTTTATATTTGTTGCCAGCCTATCCATCTTGGTTTTATCTCTCGGCGCTATTCTCTGGCTTATATAAAAGTTTTTATTGGCCGGCTTATCATGCTGATTTTGCTCGTTTTGGCAGCAACAAATTTCGGGGTGAGGAGATCGGGTTTTTTACTGTAATTACTTCATTAATTGAAATGTTGACTCCGGCAGTGGCTGGTTTTATTTTGGATTGGTTTAGTTGGGAAATATTATTTTTAGTTAGCTCAATCATTTTTGCTTTTTCTGTAATACCGATGCTCAAAACACGCGAAAGAGTCTATGTTGGTCAGTTATCAATCAGAAGATTTTTTCGTAAGATGCTATCAACTCAATGGAGAAGGGATTTTTGGCCCCACTTTGGTTCGGGCGAGGAAATTGTTGCT
This sequence comes from Patescibacteria group bacterium, assembly GCA_041650515.1. Classification (GTDB taxonomy): domain Bacteria; phylum Patescibacteriota; class Patescibacteriia; order JACRDY01; family JACRDY01; genus JBAZLA01. The sequence continues at coordinate 5,924 of JBAZLA010000007.1, read as the reverse complement.
CAGGCTATTTGGCCGATATTTATTTTTGGTATTGTTGATAGCTATGGTTTAGTCGGTCTACTCACTACACTATCGATTTTGGCTAGTTTTGCCGTTTTTATTTATGTTGGTAGATTAACCGACGCCGAGAGTAAAACTAAAATGGTTAAGGTCACTTCTTGGTCAGTGGTCACCGCTTGGCTGGTCCGCACCCTAGCTATTAATTGGTTCTTGTTGTTTATTGCCGATACTATTTTTAAGATATCTCGCAAATCGCTCGGCATTCCAGTCACTGGATTAATCTATAATCGCCCACAGTCAGAGGACGAAATTTTAGAATATGTTTGTTATAAAGAATTTGTTTTATCAATTAGCAAGGTAATTTTAGCGTTTCTTTGTATTGTTTTGTTTATGATTACAGCCAAACTTTACTTGGCTTTTGTCTTAGCTAGTCTGTTTACTTTATTTTATCTTTTTTGGCGTGAAGATAATCAATTAATTGTTAATCTAAAATAGTTATACCAATAAGTATAGATTTTATTCTTCTAAAAAATATTTTACAAATAAAGACATTTTACTTATTTATTCTAATTATGAAGATTTCTTGGTCAGAGATTAATCGAGATGGTCTAGAAACAATTGCCTGCGTTGATTTGGGCGGCTTTCATCATTTGGGTAATAATAAACTACTAAACAAAGTATCGGCGGTGGTCATAATGGAAGACCGCCGGCCGGATTTTTTTGTTGGTTATGATCATTATGAACCACATAAGGATACCACTCTCAATCGTCATGGACCACGCCAGAATTTATCAACCCAACAAGATTTAAAAAAATTGGTAGGGGAGTTGCAGCAACAGAAGATTAAAGTTTATTTCGGTTTTTGGGGTCAGGTAACCGATAACCAGAAAAAAATGTCGCCCTGGATAAAAAATCACCCCGAACTTTGGCCAGAATATAAAGCTAGCCAAGATTTAAATCCACTGGCTATTCTGGGTACTGAAAAAATGACTTTTGCTGATTATATTTGTCAGCAATATCAAAAGCTGCAGCAAGATTTTGGTTTTGATGGTTTGTTTTTGGGCGATGGTTTAAATGGTTATCGGGTTTTTAGCGACCCGACGGTTTATCAGGATAAAATTAACACAACCCAACATTGGAATCTATTTTATTATCAAATAGCTAGGAAGGTTCATCAGCTAGGCGGAAAACTATTAGCTTATGATTGTCTTGGCCGAGAACCTAAAGAAGCTCTCAAACATGGCGCCGATTATCTCAGTCAGGCAGATGGTGGTTTAGACTATTTGGTGGTTCAGACCTATCCAACAGCTTGGGGTAAATTTTGGCTCAAAAAATTTCCTGGATTCGATTTTAAATCCTGCCTAAAAAACTTAGAAAGAACTAAGGAACTATTAAAAAATACTAACTGTCGAGTTTTGTACACTTTAGAGATTAGTGACAGCGTTGAAGAGTGGCAAGGCGAGGCCAGAACCACTCACAAGCAATTGCAAAAGTTTAGACATCATAGTGATGGCAAAGTGTTGGTGTGGGCTAACGAATTAATAGCTAGAGATGATAATTAAAAAAAATATCAAAGTAGCCATTGCTATGTCCGGTGGAGTTGATTCGTCAGTGGCCGCGGCTTTATTAGTTAAACAAGGCTATGATTGTTTTGGTATTTTTATGCACTTTTGGTCTGAACCAAGCCAAAAATTTCAACGAGCCAACCGTTGCTGCTCGCTGGATAGTCTAACTGACGCTCGACGGGTTTGCCATCAACTTGGCATTAAACTCTATGTCCTTAATTTTGATCAATTATTTAAACAGAAAATTGTTAATGATTTTTTAAAACAATACGCTAGTGGTAAAACGCCTAATCCTTGTGTCCGTTGTAACCAGTATATTAAGTTTGGCGAGCTACTAAAAAAGATAAAAGGAATGGGTGCGGATTATCTAGCTACCGGACACTATATCAAAAAAACAAAAAAACAAGAAAGCAAAAAAGCAATCTATCTTCTATCAGCTGCTAAGGATCAAAATAAAGATCAAAGCTATTTTCTTTATAATCTAAAACAACAACAGCTAAAAAATCTTTTATTTCCAGTCGGTGACTATACTAAGTCTGAGGTACGAAAATTAGCTACAAAATTCAAACTGCCAACTGCCCAGCGTAGAGAAAGCCAAGAAATTTGTTTTATTCAGGAAAAAAATCATAATAATTTTTTAAAAAGACATTTAAAAATAATGCCGGGTAAAATTATTACTACAACCGGCCAAACTATTGGCAATCATTTGGGCTTACCACTTTATACTATTGGCCAACGCAAGGGAGTCGGTCTGGGTGGCGGTCCATATTATGTCGCTGGTTTTGATTTAAAAAATAATCAATTAATTGTTGCCGCTAATTCTAGGGATAAAAGATTATTTTACAGCCAGCTATTGGCTAAACAGGTTAATTGGGTAGCTGGTAAAAACCCTCGCTTGCCACTTAACTGTTTAGCTAAAGTTCGTTATCGCCAAAAAGAATTACCAGTAACGGTTAGAGCTCATGGAAAGAATTATTTAGTCAAGTTTAAAAAAACTCAACGAGCAGTAACCCCTGGCCAGTCGGTAGTTTTTTATCTAAAAAAGGAGCTATTGGGCGGGGGAATAATTATCTAAAACTATGTCGCTGATATTTACGACTAATTCTAATCCAATTTTAGCGAAAAAAATTACTCAATTGGGTAACTTCACGTTAGGTAAAACGCGGATTAAAACTCTCCGTGATGGTGAAACCTATGTTCAGATTTTGAATAATACCAAAGGCAAAAAAGTTTTTGTCATTGGTTCGACCTTTCAGCCGGAAAAAAACCTGATTGAATTAGTTCTGCTTTTAGATGCACTCGTGAATAATCAAACTAAGAAAATTGTTTTAATTTTGCCCTACTTCGGTTACGCTCGCCAAGACCGAGTGGACCAACCAGGTGAACCATTGAGCGCTAGGTTAATGGCTAGATTTTTAAAATTAGCTGGCGCTAGTCAGATCATTACTATTGATCTTCATTCGTCAAAGGCCGCCAAATTTTTTGGACAAAGTTTAAAACAGCTATCAGCATTGGAATATTTGGCTAAAAAGTTTGGTCATAAATTTTCGACCAAAAATTTTATTGTTATCTCTCCAGACAAAGGTGCTCAGACTAGAGCTGGATTGGTGGCTAAAACTTTGGGCAATTTGCCATTGATTGTAGTCAAAAAATATCGTCCGAAGCCAAATGTGGCTCAAATTATGGAAATACCAGATAATATTCGAGGTAAAAGTTTGATTATCGTTGATGATATGGTTGACACCGCAGGCACTTTGGTAGCTTTAGTTAAAATGCTCAAAAAAAAGGGAGCCGCTAAAATTTATTGTCTAATTACCCATCCTTTACTTTCACCGCCTGCTATCCCGCGACTTAAACGGTCACCAATCCAAGAATTTTGGACAACCGATTCGATACCATTGCCATTAAGCAAAAGATTGGCTAAAATTAAAGTCACTGGTTTAGCTGAATTTTTAACTTCAGAATTACTATGATTGTAGCCGAATTGCGTCAAAAGTATTTAGATTTTTTTAAGACCAAGGGTCATGCTATTATCCCGTCGGCTTCTTTGATCCCCGAAAATGATCCAACTACTCTATTCACTAGTGCTGGCATGCAGCCGATGATTCCTTATTTACTCGGAGAAAAACATCCTCTGGGGGATAAAATAGCTGACTCACAAAAATGCTTCCGGACTCAAGATATGGATGAAGTAGGTGATAACCGTCATACTACTTTTTTTGAGATGTTAGGCAATTGGAGTTTGGGTAATTATTTTAAAAAAGAACAAATTGATTGGATATTCGAGTTTTTGACTAAAGAGGTCGGCTTAGATCCCCAGAGAATTTATGTGACTGTTTTTCGTGGCAAAGCTGATCTAAATATTTCTCAAGACCAAGAAGCAGCCAAAATTTGGCAAGAACAATTTGCTAAATTTAACCTTAAGGCTAAAACAGTTGATCTAGCTGAACAGACTGGCCTACAGGGTGGACGAATTTTTTATTACGACGAAACTAAAAACTGGTGGTCGCGCTCCGGTGTTACTAGTGCCATGCCGATTGGCGAGCCCGGCGGGCCGGATTCAGAAATATTTTGGGATCTTGGCGCAGAATTAAAAATCCACGAAAATTCTTCTTTCAAAAATCAACCGTGTCATGTCAATTGTGATTGCGGCCGATTCTTGGAAATCGGTAACAGTGTCTTTATGCAATATCTCAAAACGAAGGATGGCTTTGAGGAATTAAAAAATAAGAATATCGATTTTGGCGGCGGATTGGAACGACTGGTTGCAGCGACAGAAAACAAATCAGATATTTTTACTATTGATATTTTCACCACGATTAGAGAAAAAATTGAAAAACTTTCTGGTAAAATCTACGGACAAAATCTGGAAGAGACCAAGGCTTTTAGAGTAATTATGGATCATCTAAGGGCAGCAACATTTTTGATTGCCGATGGCGCTTTACCATCCAATAAAGAGCAAGGCTATTTTACCCGTCGATTAATCCGTCGAGCGGTTCGGTTTGCTCATAATCTTGGCATCAACCAAGCTTTTTGTGGTGAAATAGCTAGTGAATATATCAAAGAATATTCTGGCTTTTATGATTATTTGTTAGAACAAAAAGTAAAGATAACTAAGGAAATATCTGATGAGGAAGAAAAATTTAGCCAAACTTTAGAGAAAGGCCTCAAGGAGTTTAATAAAGGTACTGATCCGTTTATTTTGTTTACTACTTATGGCTTTCCGATCGAGATAACTAAAGAATTAGCTAAAGAGCAGGGGAAAGAAATTGATGAAAAAAACTTTTGGCAAAAGTACAAAGAACATCAAGAGCTCTCCCGCACGGCCTCAGCGGGGATGTTCAAAGGAGGACTAGCTGATGCGTCGGTGGAGACAACTCGGCTCCACACTGTTGCTCATTTGATGTTAGAAGCATTGCGCCGCGTCCTTGGTGGTCATATTCAACAAAAAGGCAGCAACATCACTGCCGAACGTTTACGATTTGATTTTTCGCATCCAGAGAAGATGACTGTTGGACAAATTAAGCAGGTTGAAGAACTAGTTAATGAGCAGATCATTAAAAAAATGCCAATCCATTTTGAAGAGATGCCCGTGGCTGAAGCTAAAAAACTAGGTGCCACTGGTATTTTTGAACATAAATACGGTGATCAGGTTAAGGTTTACCTAATTGGTGAAAAAAATAACTATTACAGCAAAGAAATCTGCGGCGGACCGCATGTCCAAAATACTAGCGAGTTGGGCCATTTTAAAATCCAAAAAGAAGAGTCTTCTTCCGCTGGTGTCCGACGAATCAAGGCAGTTCTAGAATAGCCGCTCTTGACAGGGTAAATTAGTCAGTATAAAATAGCTTTATAAAATTCGCTAGAATTAGATAAATTTTAGCTCTTGGCAGTGGAGCGTGTAGCTAGGATATTGCCAAAAATTTTTATACTGCTTGACATAAAATCAAACTGCTAATATAATATCGTCACCTTTACTTCCCTCTAAGAGGGAAAAGACAAATATTTCATGAGTTCAAAAAACAACAAAGATTTTATCGAGATTAAAGGGGTAGTGGAGGAATTGCTACCTAATGCTAATTTCCGGGTTAAACTGGAAAACGGCCACGAGATCCACGCCCATCTTTCAGGTAAGATGCGAATGAATAAAATTCGTCTTCTGCCTGGCGATGAAGTTAAAATTGAGATGACACCTTACGATTTAAGTAAGGGCCGGATCACTTATCGTTTCTAAATTATTAACGGCCGGTTGTCTCGTGAAGCTTTATTTTATTTATGAAAGTTCAAGCATCAGTAAAAAAACGTTGCATTAAATGTAAAGTTATCCGCCGTAAAGGTCGGGTAATGGTTATTTGTTCA
>JBAZLA010000006.1:0-60000 GCA_041650515.1 Patescibacteria group bacterium | reverse complement strand
GTGAAGGAGGTGGCAGCCGGCCAGAAAGTTGGCATTTGTTTAGCGGAAAAACACGCTAAGGTCATTGCCAAAGCACTGGGCATTCCTCACCGCCGCGAGTGCTGCTGGCAGGAATAGCTTTTTTCGTTGCTTAATCGCCTTGGGATACAACATCCCGAGGTTTTTTTTATTGACCAAAATGAGAAAAATAAAATAAATTAGGGCTACACAATCTAAAAGCGAGGTTTGCCATGTTCGAGGTCAGCTCTACCTCCGGTCTCACACTCGATGTTCGTCAAGTTTTTTACGCCAGCAGTGCGATTGAGCGCTATCGGACAGCCTGCGGTACGGTGATGCTTTGCGTCGTGACCACCGGCCAGGTGAAAGTCGGCGACGTTCTGAAAATCGGTGACCAGACCGACGAGGTGGTCAGTCTCCAAATCAACAAGGCTGACGTGTCGTTTGCCAGACTGGGTGAATCGGTCGGAATCGGTCTCAAATCGTTGAGCGCGGCTTTCGTGGGTGACATGCTGGGCATGCCCCAAAAGCGGGGGGGTCTTTGGTCGGGTGAATGAAACACCTGACACTTTGCCATTATGGCCCTTGGGATGCAACATCCCGAGGTTTTTTTATTGACCAAAATCTTTTTGTCTGCTAAAATAGCGGCTTCTAGCCCATCCGAAGAATAATCTTTCCAGGCAAAAGGAGCTCAGAGCGTATGGAAAGTCCTAAGACCAAGCTAGTGATATTACTCGAGGTGCCGATTGGTAGAATTTTTGAGCGCCGAGAGATCGATCAACTAGCGCAAACAGCAGTTGTGCCAATTTTAGGCAGTCGCCAGTATCGAATGCTGGCGGCGGAGCATTCGGCTGCTGCTCAGGTTACGGCTTATCTGGCCGCGGCCTTGGATCATTGGGAAATCATTGAGGTCAATAGACTATTGAATCTTGATATTTTCCCACGAAGCGATGAAAATTACCGTGAGCTGTTGGCTTGGCTTACCGCCACAACTCGTCAACACCCCAATCTTGTATTGGTCACCCATCACCCAGTGGCTGATGGCGATTTACCTCGCTACTTTCGAGGATTACTCGAGGACGCCGAGTTTCACCTGGTTCGGCTCTAAGGCTAGCCCGCGTCGTCTATTTGATCGCGGGTTTTTTTATTATTTAATCTGGCTAAAAATGGCTTAATAATCTATAATTAATCCATATGGAATACGCAATTTTTAACGGTCAAATAATACCTAAGGGTAAAGCCACCATTTCTATCGCCGACAAGGGGTATTTTTTTGATTTTAGCGTTTATAGCTCGATTAAGGTGATCCAGGGTAAAATGTTTTTTCCTGATTACCACATCAGCCGGTTATTAGAATCAGCCCGAGTGATCGATCTCGGTCATCAGTTTAACAAGAAACAAATTTTAAATTGGTTAGAGTCGGTAGTTAAAAAAAATAAGATTAAAGACGTTTTGCTGCGTTTAGTTCTGATCGGCGACCCGGATAATGATTCGCAAGCGAAGATCTATATTTTTCCAGTTACCGGCCTAACTTTTTACCCGGATAAAGTTTATCGCGAGGGGATTAAAGTAATCACTTACCATGGGCAGCGGCGCTATCCGAATTCTAAAACCAAAGATTTACTTTTGGGGTTTTTAGCCTATCGCGAGGCTAAAAGACAGAACGCTAACGAAGCACTATTGATTGATAGTGATGGTAATATCCGCGAGGGCACCCAGACTAATTTTTTTGCAATTAAGGGCCAAACTCTGATAATGCCGCCAAAGAGCAAGGTTTTAGAAGGGGTGACCAAAAAGATTCTTCTGGCGGCGGTAAAAGGCCAGTTTAAAATTAAAGAAGCGGATATCCCGTTTAAAAAACTCAAAAACTATGACGAATTTTTTATCACCAGCACCACGCGCAATGTCGTGCCGATCCGCCAGATTGATAGGCTGGTTCTAGGGTCGGTCTTTCCTAAGGTTAAAGTAATTCAGCAACTTTTTAAGGAATATTATCGTAAGCACTTTTAATTTTTGTCTGTTACTTTTTTATAACTAAAAAAGTAACCAAAAAAGTTTTGGGGGCGTTTGAGGCGCGGGTTTTGTTTATCTTCAATCCGTTCTACCCAGCGCACCCCCCTCAGTATTGTCTTAAAAGTCGGGGGTGCGCTTTGGCGCCGCAAACGCCCCCAAACCCCCACGGGGTTAATATTTTTTTGTTATTTTATAACAGAAAATAGGCCAAGGTAGGACTTTTGAATTGTATCCGTCCCAGACTCCGACTGGGTTTACTTCTTAGTTGTTCTAAAATAATTATAGCTATTTGTGACTAGACGGAACATCAAACTAATGTACGGCATCAAGTTTATCGCCACGCTTAATTTTGTTGGGGCGGTGCTGGTGCCGTTTTTTACCAACTGGGGCGGTTTGACCTTTAGCCAAATCATGATTTTGCAATCGTGGTTTATGTTTTGGATTTTGGTTCTAGAAATTCCCACCGGGACCGTGGCTGATTTTTGGGGCCGAAAGATTTCGATCCTTTTGGGTTTAACTGTTGGCGCGGTCGGTGTTTTGGTTTATTCTAGCTACCCCAGCTTTTATGTTTTTTTGTTGGGTGAATTTTTGTGGGCGCTGAGCTCGGCGCTAATATCTGGGGCTGATGATTCTCTAGTTTATGATTCGCTTAAAGAGAACGGCCAAGAGTCTATGTCCAAAAAAGTCCTCGCTCGGCTGGAAAGTTTTAAACTTGGGGGATTAGTGGTTGGCGTTCTAATTGGTAGCTTGATTGCTCATTACTGGGGGCTACGAGCGACGATGTTGGCGATGATCTTCAGTTTTAGTTTAAGCGCTTTAGTCGCTCTATTTTTGGTTGAACCAAAAGTGAAGGATGAGTTAGAAACTAAACGTTATTTTGATATTCTTAAAAGCGGGGTTAAATTTTTTGCTAATAATAAGGCGGTCAAAATATTAACTCTCGATATGGTGGCGATTGCCAGTATTGCCTATTTTATGATTTGGCTGGGCCAACCGCTATTAATGCGCGCGGGAGTGGATATTAAATATTTTGGCTTGGTTAGCGCGGCAATGCTATTGGGTGAGATCGGCATACTTAATTTTTATGATCGGTTTGAAAAACTTTTGGGGTCAAAAAAACGCTGGCTTTTTGGTAGTGCGGTAGTGACTGGTTTATTTTTTATATTAGCAGCCATTAATTATCTGCCTTTGGTGATAATCGCCATAGTTATAACCGCTAGCTTTGGCTTGACCCGTTTGCCGCTTTTTACTAGCTATATTAATAAATATCTGCCTTCGGCCGAACGGGCGACTATTTTATCAACGGTGGCGATGATCCGTCAGCTGGTTTTGGTTGTTTTTAATCCCTTGATTGGCTTATTGGTCGATCGGTCGCTAGCTATTGCCTTATTAATTTTGGGTGTGGCGGCGATTGGTTTTTCCTTTTTTTCCAAGGTGGAAGAAGGGATGTTGTTGGATTAGCTAAAATGTTCCAAAATCATCTGATTTAAGGTAAAATAAGAGTATTAATTATTAAGATAATAATATGAAAAAAGTTTTTCTTTTTTTTCTCTTAATTGGCGGTTTGATGCTATTAGCTGGTTGTGGCCAGCAGTCGTCGGTTACGGTTGATAATGATCAGCCGGAGATGACTACTGAAGAAGCAACAGAAGCAGTTGAGGCTTTTAATGATTTGATGGTTGATGAAACAGCGACTGGCCGCAAGACGGTTAAGGCCTCTTGTAATGTCATCGGTGCCTCTAGCAGTTGTGTTGATTATACCGGGGCATATTGGGAAAATGCCGAATATGCCAAATTGAATTGCGAAGGCATGGGCGACGTGGCAGAGAGAGTTTTCTCAACTAATGCCTGTCCGTACACGGATTATGGTGGTTGTAAAAGCGGCGCTGGCACCCTAATGGAGATGATTATTTGGGCTTACCCGGAAGGTGGCGGTGGCTATAATGACGAAAATATCCAATATGCGGCGATGGCTTGTAATGCCACTGGAGTCTCGGCTTGGACCACCCCGGATGCTGAATTTTTGGTAAATTAGGCGTGGACGGATTTAGACAAAGAGATAATAAGTAGATTTTTTATGTTTAGTCTTAAAACTATCCGTGATATAAATTTAAAAAACAAAAAAATCCTTTTTCGGGTGGCTTTGGATATCCCGCTGGCGGACGGTCAAGTTAAAGAAGATTATCGGATTCGGCAGATTATTCCCACGCTTAATTACTTACTCAGAAATAACTGTTCGGTGGTGATTTTGACTTGGTTGGGACGGCCGGAGGGTAAAGTAGTTAGTAAATATAAGCTTAACCCGGTGGCTAAGCGTTTGGCCCAGCTGATTAAGCAACCGGTTAAAAAAATGGATGACTGTGTTGGCCTACGGGTTAAACAAGTAATCAATAATCTTAAACCTAAGCAGGTAGTGATGTTAGAAAATGTGCGGTTCCATCCCGAAGAGCAGAGTAATAATCCACGATTTGCCAAAGAGCTAACCCAAGGCTTGGATTTGATTGTTTTTGATGCCTTTGCCCAAGCTCACCGGGTGCATGCTTCGACCGTTGGTATTTTAGATTATTTACCCGCTGTGGCTGGACTACTATTAGAAAAAGAAATTACCCAGCTAAGCCGGATTTTTGATCGGCCAGTCCGTCCGGCGGTTTTGATAATTGGCGGGGCTAAAATATCGGACAAAGTAGCCCTGATCACCAACTTAGCGCCGCGGGTTGATAAGGTTTTAATCGGCGGGGCAGTCGCCCATGTATTTTTGAAAGCTCAAGGGATCGAGATGGCCCAGAGTTTTTTGGAAGATGTCTATGTTGATCAAGCCAAGGGCCAGAAAAAAGATTTGGTCAGAGTGGCTAAAGAATTAATCAAAAAATACCGCACCAAGATTATTCTGCCATTAGATCTGGTGGCCGCTCGTAGCGATAATAGTCAAAAAGTGGAGACAATTAACCTAGCTCAAGCCAGAATAAAATCTGGCTGGCTGTATAATGATATTGGGTCACAGACGATTAAGTCTTTTGGTCAAGAGATTGCCAAAGCCAAAATAATTATTTGGAATGGTCCGATGGGGTTATTTGAAAAATCGCAGTTTGTTTTGGGTACTCGGGGTGTCGCGCTAGCTATAGCCAAAAGTTCGGCGGTGTCTATTTTGGGTGGCGGTGACACAGAAAAAATCGTAAAAATGTTTCGGCTTGATGGTCGGTTTTCCCATATTTCCACTGGCGGCGGGGCGATGCTTAATTTTTTAGGTGGGGAGAAACTGCCAGCATTGCTTAATTTAGCTAAGAATCAGCGAAATAAACAGTTTTTCCATTGACAAAACAAAATAGAGGTGTTAATTTATAATATTCCGAATTAGCACCTTACAAAGTCAATTAAGACCCGTTGGCGGGGAAAATATTATTGTAGTGACGACTTTATGGTCATCACTACAGTTTCCCGCTAACGGGTCTTTTAGAGTTTTTATCACGTACACCGAACGAACTGACGCTATCGTGCGTCTTGTGGAGGTTCACATGCTCGATAAAAAGCGGTTTCTGGTCGGAACGTCGCTCAACCCGGCCCTGCACTTCGGAGCAGAGCTGGAGAAAGAGTTCGAGAATTTGACAGGCAAGAAGATCGACGTACCGGCAATCGTGCCGATGGAAGGGAACCTGGGTGATTACATGGTCGAATTGCCCAAGGGGGACCTTCTGGCTTTTGAGGCTGGCGCCAAAGCCAAGCTGCGGATGGAAGGATCATCGCTTAACGTTGCTGCTGCGTTGAATCTGTTTGGCCATCAGGTCAAGCTGATCGGCGCGATCGGCGAAGATCAGTATGCAGCGGCCTTAGTGCGCTACTGCCGGGAGATGGGGATAGACTTCGATCCGCTTAACCGCGGTTCCGAGACCCCGTTTACTCTGGCGGCACGGTGCAAGGCAGGAACCACCCTATTCTGTTACAAGCCAGATTTTAGGGTGGAGGATCCGGCCTTTCTGGCCAAGTATATCCGGTTTGATCAGCCAGACGTACTTTGCTTCACCTCAGTTCGGCCCTCCGAACTGGAACTGGTACGCCGGACATTCGAGCTGGCGCCGGAGGGAACGATCAAAGCCTTCACGCCGGCTATCCGGGTGCTCAACAACCCGGATCATCGAGCCGAGTTGCTGGCCATCGCGCGATTGGCGAACGTTATCGCCTTTAACTCGCGCGAGCTGCGGCATCTGATTCGTAGCGAGGATGATGGCGGTGATCCTATCGACCATCTTCGAGAGGTAGTGGCGATCATCCGAGCTGATGGCCGCCATCAATCGAAGCTGATGGTCATCGAGACCGTTGGCCACAAGGGCGCTGCCGCGGTTTTCGCTGCCCACGGAGCGAAAGACCAATTCTTCCAGCAGGAGGCGTGCTCAGTGCGGGTGGTTGACCGAACTGGAGCGGGCGACACCTTCTTGGCTGCCTATTTGGGCGGTCTGGCCTGGGGCTGGAGCATTGAAAAAAGCCTCAAGTTGGCCGCGCACGCAGCGGCCGAGAATATCCGAGGCGTGGGTGGTCATGCCTTAGTTGATATCATCAACCAGGGCTATACCTCCGTCAACAGTTGGCTGCGGCACAACAGATTGCTGTAGCCCGTGTGATGCTAATTCACCGGCTGCGTCTTCGGACAAAGTCGGTTTTTTTATTAGTACGTAGTACATAGTACCGAGTACAGAGTTTAATTTGGTTTAATTATTTTTTTAGAAAAAATTTGCAGTCGTTGTTTTAAGATATAACCGTTAAATAATAAATAAAAACTATGACTGCAAAAAGTTATCGAGATTTGATTATTTGGCAAAAGGGCTTGGAGTTGGTTTTAGCTCTCTATGAGTTGACTAAAAGTTTTCCCAAAGAAGAATTATTTGGGCTGACTACTCAACTTCGCCGAGCGGCTGTATCAATCCCCTCAAATATCGCTGAGGGTTATGGTCGTCGATCTAACGGTGATTTTCGCCGTTTCCTTTTGATAGCTCGAGGTTCTCTTTTTGAGTTAGAAACCCAATTGTTGATAGCCAAAAAACTTAAAATAACAAAAGAGGACACCACCGCCAAAGTTGAGTCCCTAATGATTGAGGTTTCCAAACTGCTTTATTGTTTTATAAAAAAAATAAAATGATAGTAAGCTATTGTACTACGTACTGTGTACTAAGTACTATAATTGTGAGTTGATTTCCTTAGTCAGCCGATAGTAATCATCTTCTTGAGGCTGGTATTTACCCAAAATCGGCGCCATATAATCAAAATATTTTTGGGTTGGCTGAAAACGGTCATAATCAAAATATTCTTCAGGCAACAGGCGGTAATTCTCTTTCCCTGCCACTTTAGCCAGTTCGATTGAACCAATTTCAATCTTCAGATTTTGGGGATCAGGTCGGAGAACGCAAGCCATTTGGCCAAACTTTTCTTGGGCTAAGAGCTCGACACTTTTTTCACCCAATTTAATTGAGATTTCTCGATCAATATCAATAGGGGAGCCGCTAGGAATGATATTAGCCGGATAAACTAGCCGAGTGTTAATATTTAAAGCATTTTGGATAGTGTGGCGCAAATCAACGGAGATAAAATACTGTCTTTTGACCTGATAACCATCTGTTTGGTTATCATCAAGGCCTTTAAGCGGAGCGTCAAAACGCGCTTCTTGCGCCACCGCCACCACGGCAAAATTGCCGTTTTCTTCGTATTTTTGACTAAGAACTTTTAAAAAATTAGTCAAATTAATTTCTTTTTCAGCTGGCAGTATCAGATCGGCTTGGCCATAAGCACCACTAGCCGCGATCCAGCCGGCATGGCCACCAACTGATTCAATAACAAAAATCCGCGATAAAGGATAAGCCGCGTCTTTTTTAATGTCGGCAACTATCCGAGAGAAGTTGTTCGCTGCTGTTGGGTAGCCTGGACACCAGTAAGTACCAGACAGATCGTTATCAACTGTTTTGGGAATAGCGACGATCGGGATATTTTCAGTTTCCCAAAGCTGGCGCGCGGCGCCTAGAGTATCGTCACCGCCAATAGCAACGATGCAATCAATTTTATGTTCTTTGATCTTGAGTTTAATCTGATCAATACCGCCGGGAATAACAAAAGGATTAGTCCGCGAAGAGCGAAGAAAAGTGCCGCCGTTATTTTTGATGGTTTCTAAATTAAGGTTAGCCAGATCAATAACTTTACCGTTATCAAGTAGAGAGGCCCAGCCAGCGATGCCGCCCAGAACGCGCAGGCCGGCAGTCTTGGCGGCTTTAATCACGCCATAAAGAGTTGGGTTAAGCGCAGGCGAGGTACCGCCACCGGTAAAGACGAATAAAGTTTTATTTTGCAGGTTAGTCATTGGGTTTATTATAACAAGCCAAAAGTCAAAAGTCGAAAGTATATCCCGGGTAGAATTGAGGAATCGAAAGTGATAAATTGACAAAAAGACTTAAATCTTATAAGATAAAAAATCCCTAAAATGAGTTAAAAGGGATCCCTATCATACAGTAAAGCCAGTTTTTGTCAAGAGTAGGATCAAATTAATAGTCACAAGAAAGACCGTAATTTAGACCAAAATCGCGGTTTGTCTTGTGGGTAATTTGACAATGTAACAACACGGCTTGGGCCGTTAGGAGGTTTTCCGATGAGAGATTTTGAACCGACCGTTGAGCAAGGCGGAACCTTCAGCTTTTTTGGGAGCATTGAGGTGATTGCTTGCATCAACGATCGTCGTCCCTGCCCTGTTTGTTGAACCGGTTATGGTCACGACTGTGACCTCCGCCCCGTGAGGGTGGTCGAAACCGGTGAGACATTCTGGGAGTGCTGGGGGCCGGGGTGCATGGGTGATTGCGGGTTTGCTTACCCGCTCGGTTGGACCCAGCAGCAAGGTCAAGAGCTGGCGGCTCGGCGTCGCCGATTCTTAGGTATTGGTTCTGAAGGGCGGCAACGGCTGGCTAAAGAAGCTGTCATTCAGGAGAAAGAAGAGGAAAAGCATGGTCCAAAAAACGGTTAAAGTAGCTGTCAGTGCTGGCGGTAGTGGCGCACCGATTTTGGTCGAAGCGCTGCTTTTGGCGGCTGATAAGTTGGGCATCGGGATCTTCGTCGACGTGATCTGCTCGCCGTGCGATTACGGCGGTGGCACCAAGGACATCCGGCGTCGTTTCGGTATCGGTCCGTTCGCTGATCCGGCCAAGAATGCTCTAGCTTTGTCCGAACACCCCGATCGGGATGCCATTCGACGCTGGCTGACTAGCCGTGCTGATTTGGACATCTTCCCCGAACAACAACGGCGGAGTGGCGAACGACATCGCGGGCAGTCTCACCTCAACGTCCACTTCACTGGCGCGACGATGATGACTGGTTCGCACGAAGCCGCGCTCCGTGAGTTCGAGCGGCAACTGCGGGTTCGTCGTGGCCGGGTGCATTTGGCCAGTTGGGATCCCGACATTCACGTGGACGCCTTACTGAAAAATGGCCAACTGATCTGGGGCGAGGCGGCAATTGATCATCGGTCGAGTCACCGTGGGGTACCGATCGAAAAGATCCAGTTGCGGCCCGAAGCCCCGTTGCCATCACCAGCCGTGATCGAGGCGATCAAGGATGCTGACCTAGTCATCTGGTCATTTGGCGACATCTGGTCGTCACTTGGCCCCATCTGGCTGGTCCCAGGGCTTACCCGAGCGGCCAGAGTGAACTGCGGTCAGCTCCTGGTTTTCGCCAATCTAATGACGAAAACCGACGAGACGGATGGCTGGGGTGCCGCTCAGTTGGTTACCATGGCTGAACAATTCGTTGACCGCAAGGCCGACATTGTCGTCATGGACACTAAGTTGGGCGACCTGGATCCGCAAGTGTTGAGCCGGTACGCGGCTGAAGGTGCCGCACCGGTCGCAGTTGACATCCCCGTCGGCCAGTGGGAAGACCGCACGGTCTTCGGCGGCGACTGGCACAACCTCGATGAGGCTGGGGCACTGCGCCACGATCTGCACAAGATCGCGGGTTTGCTCCAGACGATTCTGGGCAACCTCCAGTAGCCATTCGAACGGTGTAAACTTGGGCAACCCACCCTGAGTCCAAACCGTTCTTTTTTTATTGTTTAGTACCTAGTACACAGTACCCAGCACATAGTGATTTATGACCCAACAACGGTGGGTTTTGAGTTTCTAGGTACTATATACTAGGTACTGTGTACTTTTTGTAAATATGTTAAACTACTTAACAGCCAGCAGCTGGGTAGTTGATAATGGCTGGCGGTTAGTAATTATTTATGTGCGGAATCATCGGCTATATTGGCCAAAAATCAGCCAAAGAAATTTTACTTGATGGCTTAAAACGTCTAGAATACCGAGGCTATGACTCGGCTGGTTTAGTGATTATTAACCCGAATACCAAAAGTGTTCAGGAGATTAAGACCGTTGGCCGGGTGGTCGCTCTGGAAGAAAAAGTTGCCAAGTCAGCGCAATTAGTCGGCAGCGTTGGTATTGCTCACACTCGTTGGGCGACACACGGGCAGCCATCGGAGGTTAATGCTCACCCACATAGTGATTGTCACGGTGAAATTTTTATCGTTCACAATGGTATTATTGAAAATTATCAAGAGCTAAGACAAGAGCTGCAAAAACAAGGTCATCAGTTTAAATCTGAAACTGATTCGGAAGTTTTGGCCCATCTGATCGAACAACATTATCAAGATAATTTAGAACAAGCGGTTTTGGCTAGTCTCAAACTAGTCCGCGGTACTTATGGTCTGGCTGTAGTCAGCGCTAAAGAGCCAGAGAAGATTGTGGTGGCGCGCCAGAGTAGTCCGTTACTTTTGGGTATTGGCCAAAATGAATATTTTGTATCCAGTGATGTATCAGCTATTTTAAATCATACCCGTCAGGTGGTTTATCTAAATGATGGCGAATTGGCCGTTTTAACGCCGCAAGATTTTAAAATTATTACTTTGGACAATCAAAAAATTTATCGTTCGGCTGAAGCGGTTGACTGGGACTTAACTGAATCGCAAAAAGGCGGCTGTGCTTTTTTTATGCAAAAAGAGATTTTTGAGCAGCCCGAGGTGGTACGTAATGCGATGCGCGGTCGGGTTATTTTGGCGCAAGGTTTGGCTAAATTAGGCGGAATTGAGCCAGTGGCTGCTGAATTACGCGAAATTGACCGGCTGATTATTGTGGCTTGCGGTACTTCGTATTATGCTGGTTTGGTTGGTGAATATATGATTGAAGAATATGCTGGCTTGCCGGTTGAAGTAGAATACGCTTCCGAATTTAGGTATCGCAAACCAATCTTGGACAAAAAAACCGCGGTCTTGGCAATTAGTCAATCAGGCGAGACCGCTGACACCCTGGCGGCGATTCGCGAAGCTAAACTAAAAGGTGTTTTGACCTTGGGTATTGTTAATGTCGTCGGCTCAACTATTGCCCGCCAAACCGATGCCGGTATTTATAATCACGCTGGGCCAGAGATTGGTGTGGCCTCTACCAAAGCTTTTACTTCGCAGCTGACGGTGTTAGCTTTGCTGACTGTTTTTTTGGGTCGGCAGCGTAATATGTCCTTGGTCACCGGCCAGAAAATTTTGACTGAGCTAAATAATATTCCGGATCAGCTAGCCCAAATTTTGCAGAACGCCGCCGCGATTAAAAAAATTGCCAAAAAATATAAACAGTACACTGATTTTCTGTATCTCGGTCGCAAATACAATTTTCCGGTGGCTCTTGAGGGTGCATTAAAATTGAAAGAAATTTCTTACAGCCACGCTGAGGGCTATGCCGCTGGTGAAATGAAACACGGGCCGATTGCTCTGATTACGCCGGATTTTCCCGTGGTGGCGATTTGTCCGCAAGATAGTGTTTATGAAAAGAATTTGAGTAATCTCCAAGAAGTCAAAGCGCGCCAGGGCCGGATTATTGCCCTCGCGACCGCGGGGGATAAGGATATCCAAAAAATAGCTGATGAAGTTATTCATTTACCCAAAACACTAGAAATGCTAACACCGTTTTTGGCGGTAGTGGTTTTGCAGCTGTTGGCTTATGAAGTTGCAGTGGCTCTAGGTCGTGACGTTGATAAGCCACGGAATTTAGCTAAAAGTGTGACTGTGGAATAATTATTAATCGTAGTTTGTTCATATTGTCATCCCGACCCCTTCGGCTCGTTCTGCTCGCTTTGGATAAACTCCACTTAGTACATCCGATATGTCATCCTGAGCGGAGTGAGTCCCGATGGCTATCGGGACGAATGCAGTCGAAGGATCGGCTCGATGTTCAAATAATATTATGTTAACCAGGCCGATCCTTCGCGGAGTTTACCCTGAGTACTAGGGAAGGGCTCAGGATGACAGTTTGAGCCTGCCCTGAGCGAAGTCGAAGAGGTCGGAATGACATTTCAACGAACGACAAAAATATGGAGATTCAACAACAAAAAATTACTGCTGAAGGCGTTAAATTCTTCATTGAAGCTGATGGCAAAGAGGTGGGCCGAGCTCATCTGTACATAATGAAGAACGCTTTACACCCCGAGCCATTTGGTCTGATGGAAGATGTTTTTGTTGACGAGAGCTTGCGAGGTCAAGGTATGGGTACGGAGTTGGTTAAGCAGTTAATTGCCAAAGCTAAAGAGCTGGGTTGCTACAAACTAGTCGCCACCAGCCGCCACTCGCGGCCTAAAGTCCACGAGCTATACGAGCGGTTAGGTTTTAAGAACCACGGCAGCGAATTTAGAATTGATTTTTAATAAAGATAAAATAGAAATAACCTTATGGGTAGCTTTATTGAGTTAAATGATACTTTACAGATAACCACCGATCAGGGTTTTCCCGCCGACCTATTGAGTCTTCAAAAGCATCGGGCTAAACCCATTAAGATGGAACAGGTGCAGAACCAAATTTTTGAATTTACTAATAAACCTGGGGCAAGAATTTTTCAGCTGGCGCCGGTTCGTTGTTTTTTAGTCCATAATCTTGATGGTAAATGGTTATATTGGGGCAAAATATTAATTTTAGAACAAACCATCCAAGGTGAAACAGCCGAAGCTAGGACGACCGCCGGTAAATACAAAATTATTGAGATCTATGATCCGATTTATCAAGAACAAATAACTAGGCACGAATCGTCGCCAGGTTTGAGTTATTTCAGTTAGCAATTATTAATCGTTTAAAAATTAGAAATTGTTATATGGCTAAAATTGTCACCATCGGCGGGGGAACCGGCCAATATACTTTATTATCGGGTTTGGCGACATATCCCGATTTAGAATTGACTGCGATTTGCCCGATTTCTGACAGCGGTGGTAACACTGGCCAATATTTAGGCAAAAAGCTGCGGCCTTTAGTCGGCGAGCGTGGCCAATTATTACCGCCAGGGGATATCGGCAAATGTCTTTTGGCTTTATCCTCGCCGGTTTTGCAAGAGCGGTTGATGCATCGAGTTAAGGGCGTAAAAGAATTAGAAAATTATAATGCGATTAACGCTTTATTAGTTGCTTTTTGGCAATTAACTGGTGATTTTCTTAAAGCGATCGCCGCCGTGAGCGAGATTTTGGCCTCAGTTGGGCAGGTTTTACCAGTAGCCTTGGCGCGGGCCAACTTGGTAGCGGATTTGGCTAATGGTCAAAAAATCAAAGGCGAAGAAGCAATCTACAATCGGCTTAATTGTTATCAAGGACGTTGTTTAGCCGCCCCGATTAAAAAACTCTACTTACAGCCATCGAGTTTGGGACCGTTACCATCAGTACTTCGGGCGATTGGGCAGGCTGGTTTGGTCGTTATCGGCCCGGGTTGTCTACCCTCGAGTATTATCTCAACCTTATTGGTGCCTGGTATCACCTCGGCACTCAAAAAAACCAAGGCTAAAAAAGTTTATTTGGCTAATGTGATGGCTCACTTTGGCGAACAGCCGGATTTTAAGCTTTCTTCATTTGTATTGGAGCTAGAAAAATATCTTGGTTTTAAAGTTGATACTATAGTGGCTAATACCGAGCGGCCGGCAGATAGTGTTTTACAAAAATATTGGCGTCAAGATAAAGCTAAAATGGTTAAAATTGATCTGGCCAAAAATTGGCAAGGCCGTCAGATTATTACTGCGCCATTATTAGTAAAAAGCACCAGTGTTCAGTTCAAAGATTACGCTCGTCATGACGCGGCTAAACTAGCCAAATTAGTTAAATCTTTAATTTAGGGAATTAAAACATAAGAACACGAGAACATTAAAACACAAGAACATTAAAGCATCAAAGCAAAATTTATTTTAATGTTCTGGCGTTTTAATGTTTTAATGATTTATGCAGTACATCGCCGACCTACATATTCATTCCAAATATTCACGCGCTTGTTCGCCACTTTTGACTTTGGAAAATATTGCTAAGTACTGTGTTATTAAAGGCGTTGATCTAGTGGGTACGGCTGATTTTACCCACCCGGTGTGGTTTGCACAGATGCAGGAAAATTTAGTTGAAGACACGCCGGGGATTTACAAATTTAAAGGTAGCAGGGAATCAACCCGATTTTTAATTAGTACGGAGGTCAGCTGTATTTATTCGCAGGGCGGCAAGGTCCGGCGGTTGCATATTGTTGTTTTTGCTCCGAGTCTAGAAATTGCCCAAAAAATTAATCAAGCTTTGAGTAAAATTGGCAACTTGAATGCTGATGGCCGGCCGATTTTAGGTTTATCCGCCAAGAAGTTGGCGGAAATAGTTTGGGAGATTGACCCGGAATGTTTAATAATTCCGGCTCATGCTTGGACACCTTGGTTCGCGATTTTTGGTTCCAAGTCTGGTTTTGATTCGCTCAGTGAATGTTTTGAAGAATATACTGATCGAATTTATGCTATTGAGACCGGCTTATCCAGCGATCCGGCGATGAATTGGCGGTTATCTTTTTTGGATAAGATTACCCTGATATCTAGTTCTGATGCGCACTCGTTGCCTAATATTGGCCGCGAAGCTAATGTTTTTAACTTAGGCCAATTAACTTATAATGAGATTTGTGCAGCGATCAAGAGCCGGGACAAGAAAAAATTTCTTTACACAATTGAGTTCTATCCGGAAGAGGGGATGTACCATTATGATGGCCATCGCGATTGCGGCATTGTATTTACTCCAGTAGAAAGCAAAAAACACCAGAACATTTGTCCGGTCTGCAAAAAGCCACTAACCGTTGGCGTTCTCAACCGAGTGGCCGAACTAGCCGACCGACCCGAAGGTTTTGTCCCGCCAAACTCGATTCCTTTTATTAGTTTAGTCGAATTAGATAAAATTATTGCCGAGAGTTTTAATATCAAAAGCCGGCGGTCTAAGGCTGTTCAGGCCGAGTATGACAAAATGATCAAAAAGGGGAAAAACGAGCTGAATATTTTGCTTAATTTAAGTTATGACGAGCTAGGTAAAATCACTACATCTAGAATAGTCGAAGGGGTTAAACGGATGCGCGAATGTCGGCTGATTATTCAGCCAGGCTACGATGGTGTTTATGGCAAGGTTGAGATATTCAAACCCGAGGAGCGTAGTATTAAACAGCAGACTAGTTTATTCTAATTTTTTAGTAATAAACAAAACCCCTGTTGATCCTCAGGAGTTTTGTTTGTTAGATTTTATCTTCTTCTCTTCTTGGCCATCTTTTTCTTACGACGGATGACTCTTTTTTTTCTGATCACCTTTTTTTTCTTAGGCGCCATCTTTCTCTTAGCTACTCTTCTTTTCTTCGGTGCTGGTTTTCTTCTAATAACTTTCTTTTTCTTTTTTACCATCTTAATCACCCCCTTTCTCTTTGGGAGAAAAAATTGTACAAAATTAATTCTCTCAGATTATTCTTACAATAGAACTATATTTCTATTATAAAAATAATATCATTATCTGGCAATGACAATGATATTATTTTTTGTGGATAAGTTTTTTGGAGAATTTTAATTTATTTTATCGTAGCATTCAAAATGGATTTTGTCGTCGTTGAAAATTTCAGCGACTTTGTATATTCCTTTGGTATAAATTTGATTGTCTTCTACGAAGTGAGTCGCCTCCAGAATAATTATGCTAGCAATTGGTCGACTAAATTTACCGCCAGTCGTTTCGGTCAGCGGGACTTCGCCCAACAGCCAAAAATTACGTTGTTCTTTTTTTAAAAACGGGTAGGTTTGGCCAACCACTAGCGGCTCAGGAACACATTCTTCAATTTTCCGTTGGCCGGATTTATATTCAGAGATATTGCGCAAACAAAGCGCCGGGTTAAATTCAACGGCAATGCCCATATTATTTTATTTCTTGTTTATTTAGTTGAGAGAGGATTTTAAACCTTAACTCTTGGTATCTTCTAAATTTATCCATATTTACCACCTTGGTTGATTCGGGATTGGCAAAGTGTTTTTCTAAGTCTCGGAATTCTTCAGTTTCTTTTTTTGGTAAGATTTTTTCTAAATCAATATTGAGCATTGACTCGAGGGAAGCAACTTTTTTATCAACGGCTTGATCTTCATAATGACGAGCGGCTTCGGACATATGTTTTGAATATTTAGTGGATTGTGTCCGCCTGGTCGGACCACCCGTCCGATGTCCATCGGACCGCGGTATTTACCCCACACCTTTATGGACTGTGCCGGACTCGAACCGGCTGCCTCCGCCTTGCCCTTCACTTCGTTCAGGGCAGGCGCCAGCGGCGCGGCATTTATCCCCCACAAAATTATGGACCGATGGGGATTCGAACCCCAGACCCCCGCCTTGCAAAGGCGATGCTCTACCAACTGAGCTATCGGCCCATAATTTTGTGGGGGACCAGATGAGCTAACAGCCCACAAAAGTGTAAAGTAAACTAGGCTATTATATGGCTAATTTTTGCCAAAGTCAATATATTTCATCCAGCGTCTTCTAGCTCGTCCGGGGCGGACTCAATTTGTCATCCTGAGTCCGCTCTAGGCGGACGAAGGATCGGTTGGGTATTCTAATAATATTGGGTTGATCGGGCTGATCCTTCGCTTCGCTCAGGATGACAGAGAGACCAGCTATTACACTCCTTTCAATGACGAGGTGATAATTTCGCGCAGGCCGCGGCTAAAATTGCAGCCGATGATTCGACAGTATTTAGGGCAAGTCTTGATAAACTTTCTTTCATTTGTGGCTTTTTTAAGGATTTCCTTCAAGTTTTGTTTGGTGATATTTCCGACGACACTGCCCTTAAAACAAAGGGCGACATCACCATTGGGATAGATTACCGCATTGCGCTGGCCGGCAAAACAGCGGTATCTCAGAACGTTTTTTGGTTGTAAATAATATTCTTTAATTGCTTGAATATTAGCGGGTGAGTTTTTGATTGACCGATGATCATTTAAAACCCAGTCAAAAAATTTAGTGGCTTGCTCTGGGGTTGGCCAGAGTTTAGCTGGCAGCTGGTTTTGGCGGCGATTTTTGGATTCAGTTGATTCAACGCTCTCATCTAATGGCTGAAGAATAATTTTGGTGTTTGGTAGACCAGACAAATATTTAATCAATTCTGGCGCGCTAGCGATATTTTGGTTAGTAATAAGTAGACCGACTTCGAGTTTAATTTTACTTTGGCTAATTAGTTTAATGGCATTTAAAGCATGATCGTAAGCATCGGGCATGCCCCGTAGGGCGTTATGGACGTCTTTATCTAAACTATAAAAAGAGATTTTTAAAATATCTAAATTAGCATTTTCCAGTTCACTAATAATTTCCGGCGTGATTAATAAGCCGTTAGAATTAAGCGCGACAGTTTGAAAATACTTTAATTCTTTAATCAGAGGAACAACTAAATCGCGGCGGAGTAGCGGTTCACCGCCGTTGATTTCAACAAAGGTTTTTTGAGGCAGATTATTTTTTAGGTCGGCAGCAATCTTAAGCCAGTTATCGAGGTTAAGCTCGTCGGCGGTGTCTTTTTGCCAGATTGAGCACATTTGGCAGCGGAAGTTGCAGCGCCAAGTGACAATCAAACTCAAAAATTCCGGCGGGGTCAGGTAACGGCCGGTAGCGTAACTTAATTCTTGGGTGATTTTTTTGGCGATTTTTTTCATTATTAATAAGTATAACATAATCAGAAAGCATAAAACATCTAAAGTAATTTATATTGACGAATGGATGATTTTGTGGTAAGTTTTTTAATCCTGGATTCAAAATAGGAGGTTTTCCATGGACGTGGATTTAAGAGAGCGCATAAAACGAGCTGGTGGCCGGGCGATTGAAAACGCTGAGGTTGAACAAGCCTTGGCGGCAGCGCCCGACCAGGAACTGGTTGTGTTACTCGGAGATCTGGCTGGTTCATATTGCGTAACCGTTAAGCGAGACGACCAGGCCGGCCTTGATGAATTGAAGGAGGCCAAATCGACGGTTGAAAGATTTGTTACTTCTTTCCTGGTACCACGAGATAGGCTTAGCGAGATTCCTCTTGGTGAAGTTCAGTTTCGCGGTTGATGTAGGATCTCGCACGGAGGATCGAAATGCCGAAACGAGTTATCAAATGGCAGGGATCGGTGTATCCGGTCACCGAAGAGGACGCCATGTCCAGCCCGATGACCCAGCCGCTGGTTTTCCGCGTACCAGATGGAAGCGGAACGCTTCTTTGGGTCCTCACCTGGGGCGAAGAAGAAAACGGCGTGATTCCCGCTGCGAACATCCAGCGGGTCAAGGTCGTGGATCTGAAGGCCGAGTAGGCCAAGATCAATGACCGAATAGAGGCTTCTATGCCTCTTTTTTATATTTTTTTAATCCTTTTTTTAGATTTATTTTTAGGTGAATATTTTATGCTAGGGGAGTAATTCATAATTACTAACCTTATGAAAAAGTTCGCCTTATTTTGTTCTTTGTTCATATTATTATTGCCATTTAGGTTGATGGCGGCTGATTATACCGAAGAGGATGTTTGCCAAGATGTGGAGAGCCAAGTAGTCACGCCAACTCAAGAAACAGTTGATGATCCTCAGGATCAGGAAGTAATTACGGTGGCGAGCGATTCTTGCCAAAACATCAGTTTAATTATTAATGAATTTGTGGCTGATCCAATTAGTGGCGAGGAGGAGTTTATTGAAATTTTTAATAATAGCAGCGAGACGATTGATTTAACTAACTGGACCATGGAAGATGGCACAGCTAAAGCGACAACATTGAGCGGTACGGTTTTGGGCAGCGGTTTTTATGTGGTTAGCAAACCTAAAGGTGTATTAAATAATTCCGGCGATTTGATTGTTCTTAAATGTGCTGGCCAAGTGATTGATCAAGTGACTTATGGCGATTGGGACGATGGTAATTTGGTTGATAACGCACCAGCGGCCAGTGACCCCAATTCCGTGGCTCGTGACTCGAATAATCAATGGCAAGTAACTCAACAGATTACTAAGGGTTTGGGTAATGTGATTGTGCCATTAGTTGATGTTAAGCCCACCGAAGAGCAAGATCAAGAAAATGATGAAACACAAAAGCCAGAAAGCAATATTAATTATCAAGGCAAAGTAGTGCTTAATGAGTTGCTGCCAAATCCGGTTGGTTCGGATGACGCTGAGTTTATTGAGTTAAAAAATATTAGCGACGGGGCAATTGATTTAGTTAATTTCCAGGTTGGGGATTTGAGTCGAAAATATATTTTAAACGCTACTGATTTTACTTCCACTTTAGTAATTGCTGGCGGTTTATTGGCTGTACCGCGATCAGCCAGCGGCATTGCGCTTAATAATGATAGTGAGACGGTTTATCTGTATCAGCCGGACGGTACCGTGATTGATCAAGTGGAATATTCAGAAAGTGCCAAAGAAGGTCTAGGTTATAGCCGTGGCTTAGGTAATTTGTGGCAATGGTCGGCGCTATCGACGCCGGGGGCGGAAAATCAATTAATCACGCCCAATAATTTGCCAGAAATCACTTTGCAAATTACCAAGCCGCGGCAAGTCCAAATAGGTGAGACGATCATTTTTGACGCCTCAGACTCCAGCGACCCGGACGGCGATAGCTTAAGCTTTAGTTGGGACTTGGGTAATGGCCAGACAGCCAGCGAGCCGGTGATTGAGTATAGCTATAGTGAAGAAGGTGAGTTTGAAGTAGTTTTAACCGTAGTTGATAGCTTAGGCGGGTCAGCGGAAGTTAAGAAAAAAATAACGATTTATTCAAACGAAGAAGTTAGCGCCGGTGACCCGGCCATTACCAAACAAAAATGTAAAACCACAATTAAAGTGGCCCTAGCTGAGGTGCGCCAATATCCCAATGGTCAGCAAGTAGAAGTTAGCGGTTTGGTGGCGGTTGAACCGGGCGTGCTGGGTTCACAAGTGATGTATCTCAAAGGTTCGGGCATTCAAGTTTATTTGAATAAAAAAGATTGGCCGGAGATTAAGCCTGGCGACCAAATTAGGCTGACCGGCGAATTAGCCGAGAGTGCGGGCGAGCGGCGGATTAAATTAGCTAGTGGGCAGAACATTCAGGTGCTCAGCCACGACAATCAAATCCACCCCGAAGAGATTAGTGTGATTAGTGAAGAGAAGGAAGGCTATTTAGTTACTGTTACTGGTGAAGTAACCGAGCAGAAGGGGAGTAAATTTTGGTTGGATACGGGCGAAGAAGAGGTGTTGGTTTATCTTAAAACTTCAACTGGTATCAGTTTTCTACGTTTATCAGCTGGGCAGAAGTTAGCGGTGACGGGTATTGTCAGCCAGTACCAAGATGAGTACCGATTGCTGCCGCGGTATCAAGATGATATCAAGTTGATTAACCCGCCAGCGGTGGATATTACGGTGCCGGCCACTCAGAACAGTCGGTTGATTTGGTATTTAACGGCGGGAGTTGTGGTGGTGGGAATGGTTTTAGTGGGAGTGTATTTATATAATTTTAAGTTAAAAAATAAAAATATAAAATAACGATTACAAAATAAAAATATCAAAATTCAAATGTCAAAACAAATCCAAAATCCGAATGACAAAAAGATCTACGATCTGATTGAAAGAACAGCTAAATTTGGTGAGGCAATTATCGGCTTTGTTAAAAAGTTGCCTCAAAACCATATTAATAATTGTTTGGTTAGTCAGTTAGTTCGTTCGGCCACTAGCATCGGCGCTAATTATATGGAGGCAGATGGAGCTAATTCGAAAAAAGATTTTTATTATAAAATATCTATCTGTAAAAAAGAAGCTAAGGAAACAATGCATTGGCTGAGGATGTTAAATAGTGCCAATATTGATCAGAAAGATAATTGCCGGCAATTTTGGAAAGAAGTTCACGAGTTAGTTTTGATATTTTCTACCATCTTGAAGAAAAGATAATTTTAACTTTAAGTCATTTGTCATTGATTTGACATTTGACATTGGGATTTTAGATTTTTTATTTACCAAGTTCGTACTTCTTTATATTGTTTTGCGCGATCTGGCGGATGATGGCTAGTTCCTTTTCGTTATCAAGAAGATGTTTAAATCTTTTTTGAGGTTTAAGATACTCTTCAATTGGTCTGGGCGCGGGTACTTTCATTTTGTTAGTCAGCACGCCATTTTCAAATTCCACTATTGGGTACAGTCCGGTTTGGACAGCTAATTTAGCTAGCTCAATCGTTAAATTTGGTTCATAACCCCAACCCGGCACGCAAGGAGTTAGGATTTGTAAATAACTTGGTCCGGGAGTAGCTAGGGCTTTTTTAACCTTATTTTGAATATCTTGCGGATAGGCCGAAGTTGCGGTGGCAACATATTTTAAACCATGGGCTAAGGCAATAGCGAGCATATCTTTTTTGATCTTAGTGTTGCCAGTCGAAGCTTTGCCTGGAGGTGTAGTGGTCGTGTTGGTATTGGTTAATGTCGCGCCGCTGGCTTGGACGCCAGTATTCATATAGGCTTCATTGTCATAGCAAATATACAAAATATTATCGCCGCGTTCCCACATGCCAGATAAAAGGCCAATCCCAATATCAAATGTCGCGCCATCGCCGCCTTGAGCCACTACTTTAGTGGTGGCATCACCACGAGCACGTAGCGCCGCCAAAACGCCGGTAGCGACCGCTGCCGCATTTTCGAAAAGACTATGGACCCAAGGTAGCCCCCAGGCTGATTCGCCGTATTTCGAAGAATAGACTTCAGAGCACCCGGTCGCATTCACAACCACAACATCTTTGTCTAGCGCTTTAGTAACATGTTGGATAGCCAAAGCTTGGCCGCAGCCAGCGCAAGCAGTGTGACCAGGGGTAAAGAGATTATTATGTGGCTTATCAGTCATAATTATGATCTAAGGATAGACAAACTTAACGTCAGTGTTTTTAGTTTTAACGTCTTTTATTATCTGTTCAATTACACTTGGTGTAATATCCTTGCCGCCTAACCCGACTATAAAACTTTGAATTTTAGCTTTAGTCTGACCAACTAGAGCACGTTTAATATCAGTGGCCAAAATTCCTTCTGTACCAAGTGAAATTGATTTATCAACCACGCCAATGTATTTGGCTCTTTTTAAATATTTGATCACCCCTGAGTCTGGAAATGGGCGAAAGGTCTTAATCTTCAATATGCCAACCCCTCGACTCCCCCTCGCTTTGCTCGAGGTCGCTCGGGGCAAGCTTTTTAACTTTATAACTTCCTTTATTGTCCCCACCACTGATCCCATCGCCACTAAGATGACGTCCTCATTACCTTTACCAATATATTCTACCAAGCCGTCACTCTGTGGTCGTTTGAATTGTTGTTCAAATTTTTTGGCGGTTTGACTGATTACTATTTGACTTTTAATTAAATCGTCGTGTAGTTCTTGGCGCTGTTCCATATAGGTGGTTGGGGTAGCAAAGTAGCCAAAAGTCCGCGGGTTCTGCGGATCAATATAAAAATCTTTGATTAATTTATAAGCTGGCAAAAAAGCATCAACTTGTTTTTGGTCTGGTAGGTCGATATTTTCGTAGGTGTGAGTTAAAACAAAACCGTCGACGTTGATCATAACCGGTAGGTGGGTGGCTTCGGCGATTTTGTACGCTTGGATGTGTAGGTCGATTGCTTCTTGATTATTTTCGGCGTAGAGCATAATCCAGCCGCTATCGCGAATGGTTACGGCGTCTTGTTGGTCATTCCAAATATTGATTGGCGCCGAAATTGCTCGGTTGGCGCAGGTCATAACCACGGGCATTCGCTGGCCGGCAATATTAAAAATAACTTCGGTCATTAGGAATAAGCCTTGAGAGGAGGTAGCGGTATAGACCCGAACGCCGCCGATTGCCCCACCCAGGACAACAGAAGCGGCGGCAAATTCGCTTTCGGTATTAATAAAATCATAATCTGCATCGTCGTCAGCTTTGAATTTAGCCAAATCTTCGACAATATGAGTTTGGGGAGTGATTGGGTAGGCCGAGATCACTTTAGGCCGACACATTTTAATAGTCAAAGCAATCGCCCTTGACCCTTCGAGTATCTTTTTCATAAAAAAATTATAGCATTTTTGCACTGTCATTGCGAGTCCTTCGACGGAGTTTATCCTGAATGAAATGAAGGACTCAAGGCAGGCTCCGCGAAGCGATCTACGGGATTAACCACTAGATTGCTTCGCTCCGCCAGTCGGCGGAGCTCGCAATGACGATGGGTATAATTTAGGGAATGGTTATCCACGGTTGAGCCGAGTTGACCCTTGATTTAAAGTCATAAATACTCTATAATACCCTCTAACGTTTTTAAACTCTTTATGTCTGATAAAATCAAAATTCGTGGTGCTCGCGTCAATAATCTCAAGAATATTGACTTGGACATCCCTAAAAATAAGCTAGTTATTATTACCGGTCTTTCTGGTTCTGGTAAATCGTCGCTAGCTTTCGACACTATTTTTGCTGAGGGTCAAAGGCGTTATCTTGATTCACTGTCGTCTTATGCTCGGCAGTTTTTAGGTGTGATTGAAAAACCAGATGTTGATTCGATCGAAGGCTTATCACCAGCGATTGCGATTAATCAGCATAGCGTTTCGCATAATCCGCGTTCAACCGTTGGCACAGTAACTGAAATTTATGACTATCTACGTTTGCTATTTTCCAAGATTGGTAAACGTTATTGCCACCAATGTGGTAGTGAGGTGACCAAACAGACGTTAGAACAAATTGCCAATAAGGTTATTAAGCTGGCCAGTGGTGATTACTATTTGATCGCGCCGGTCGTTCAAGGTGAAAAAGGGGAACACAAAAAGACATTGAGTGGCATCAAAAAATCTGGTTATTTGGGCATTCGGTTGGACGACAAATTTTATCCGGCCGATGAGCTGGAGATGTTGCGTTTTGATAAAAAAGAAAAACACAATATTGATATTGTTTTAAGTAAGATAAGCCTTAACGAAAAGACCGATGGTAAACGGATCAGCGAGCTAGTTAAAATCGCTTTGGATTTGGGCAACGGTGAGATCAAGCTGCAGAAGATTAATGGTAATAATGGTAATAACAACCTAATCATTTTTTCTCAATTCTATACTTGTCCTAGCTGTGGTATTACGCTGTCCGAGATTGAGCCGCGAACTTTTTCTTTTAATTCGCCGCAAGGCGCTTGTCCAGCCTGTGCCGGCCTGGGCGTGAAGATGGAAGTTGATCAAGACCTAGTGATTACCAACAAAAAATTGACTATTGCTGAGGGCGCAGTAAAACCCTGGGTGCGTTTGGTTGGTGGTCAGACTGCCCAGTTTAAGCTGCTCGAAATGGTCGCTAAAGAAAACGGTTTTACTATTAATAAACCGATTGAGCGATTGACCAAAGAGCAGTTATCGGCGATCCTTTATGGTACGGGCGATACCAAATATGAAGTTGGCGGTCAAACCATGACTTATGAAGGTGTTGTGGCACAGCTGGAACGCCGCTATAAAGAGAGTGATTCTGATTTTATGCGCCAAGAGATAGAGGGCTATATGCGGTCAATGGTTTGTCCTAGCTGTCAGGGTCAGCGACTGCGGACTGAGGCGTTATCGGTCAGGGTTGGCGGTTATAATGTTGCTCAAATAGTGGCTCAGAACGTTAATGACGCCGAGATTTTTTTTAAAGGGCTGGATAAGGTATTAGATAAAAGGCAGAAACAAATCGCTCAACAGATTGTTCGTGAGGTGTTAGTTAGATTAAATTATCTACGCGGTGTTGGTTTAGATTATCTAACCCTCGATCGGACGTCGGCGACATTATCTGGTGGTGAGGCCCAGCGTATCCGTTTGGCCACTCAGGTTAGTTCATCGCTCTCGGGCGTAATTTATATTTTGGACGAACCGTCGATTGGTTTACATCAAAAAGATAATGATAAATTGATGGCTACTCTCAAGTCTTTACGCGATCAGGATAATACAGTAATTGTGGTTGAACACGACGAACTAATTATCCGTCAAGCGGACGAGATTATCGATGTTGGCCCGGGAGCTGGCGAGTATGGTGGCCAGATTATTGCTCAAGGTACACTTAAGGAGATTTTAAATAATAAAAAGTCATTAACTGGTCAATATTTATCGGGCAAAAAGCGGATTGATCTACCGAGCGAATATCGCCAGAATACTGGAAAACATTTGGAAATTATTGGAGCAGATGCGTTTAATCTAAAAAATATTAATGTTAAATTACCGCTGGGCAAATTTATTTGTTTAACTGGTGTTTCTGGTTCTGGTAAATCGACTTTGGTAATTGAGATTTTGGCTAAAGCTTTAGCACAACATTTCTACCGAGCTAAAGAGCTGCCGGGTAAACACAAAGAAATCCGTGGTCTGGAACATATTGATAAAGTGATTTCGATTGATCAATCACCAATTGGCCGTACCCCGCGTAGTAACCCGGCGACTTATACTGGCCTATTTACCTATATTCGTGATCTATTTGCTCAGATACCCGAGGCTAAAATTCGCGGTTATGATGTTGGTCACTTTAGTTTTAATGTTAAAGGTGGCCGTTGTGAGGCTTGCTCGGGTGATGGTTTAGTTAAAATTGAGATGCAATTTCTCTCTGATGTTTATGTTGCTTGCGATGAGTGCCGCGGTCGACGTTATACTCCGGAAATTCTGGAGATTCACTACCGCAACAAGAATATTTCTGATATTTTGGACATGACCGTCGCCGAGGCCAAAACCTTTTTTTCGGACAAACCGATTATCTACGAAAAATTAAATGTTTTGTCAGAAGTTGGTTTGGGTTATATCAGGCTTGGTCAATCGGCCACCACGCTATCTGGTGGTGAAGCGCAGCGGGTTAAATTGGCAACTGAGCTTAGCCGACGCTCAACCGGTCAAACGTTATACATTTTGGATGAACCGACAACCGGTCTTCATTTTGATGATATTAAGCGTTTATTGGCTGTTTTACAAAAATTGGTTGATAAGGGTAACACAGTTTTAGTAATTGAACACAACTTAGAAGTGATCAAAAACGCTGATTGGGTTGTTGACCTGGGGCCAGAGGGCGGGGATAAGGGTGGCGAAGTTGTTGCTCAAGGGACACCAGAAGATATTATTAAAGAAAAACGGAGTTATACCGGAAAGTATTTGAAGGAAGTGCTTAGATAGCTACAAGTAGTAAATAGCGAGTAGTAAATTAAAAATTCCCCGAGTGGAGAATTTTTTGGTGGGTATTTTTTAAGGGGTAGTGGATTATAAAATGACGTCGTTTTTGGTCATATCAACCAGAGAGCCAGTACAATCTTCAGACGGAAAACCGTCAGTGCTAGAAAAAGTGCCGGTTTCTAATTTTTCTAGCAAGTCAACAATTTGATTATAGTCAGTAAAGGGGCAGCTCATCTCTTTGCCGATTAAGAAGGCCGTTGACTCGGTGGAAATTTTTTCTTGTTCGGCTATTTGCTCTTCGGTGACTCCAGCGGCTAAAGCTTGCTCACGTATTTCTGGTGACATTTTTACTTCCTTAGCCAATATTTTTTCGTATAAAATACAGTTATTATTTTCTTTTTTTAGTTCTAAGTAGATTTTTGTTGTATCAATTACGCCAAATGGCCCCATGTCTAACGAGATACTATAATTTAATTTGGCCGGATTGCAGATTCTGGCTGCCTCGATTAGACAATCGATGTTGGTGCTGCAATCTTTAATTATCGGCGTTTCTTGGTAAGCAACTAAAGGATCGTGGCCACTATCGATTTCTTGCTTGTCGTTATAGCTATCACCGTCGGTGTCGGCTTTTTGTGGGTCAGTGCCGTATTGCGCTTCTTCAGCGTCGGCCAGGCCGTCGTTATCTGAATCTATTGGCGACGTCGCGGTAACCGTCTGGTTGATATTTGTTTGGTTAGTTATTCGGTCGGTCATCGTGTTTGTATTGATGTCCTTTGAGTCAGAGCCTGGCAAATAGCCATATTGCCAGAGAGTGGCGGCCGCGGCCGCTGCGACGATGAGCAGTAGCAGTATGATGATTAAAATTTTTGGCCAGCGGCTTTTGGGCGCGAGCTGGTTTTGGTAGTTGTTTAAATTGGAGTTGTCCATTTTAGTTGCTAATTAATAAATATTATAAAAGCCCCTTGACGGGGCTAATATATTATTTGAGTAATTTTTCTTTGAGCCGTTTGCCCCAATCGCGGAGGTAGAAGAGTTTAGCGCGACGAACTTCGGCTTGCTTAATCGGCACAATTTTAACCACATTAGGGGAATTAAGCGGGAAGATTTTTTCGACGCCGATTCCGCCAGACACTTTGCGGACAGTGATCGTAGCGCCATCTTGCTTGCCATGCTTGTAAGCTAAAATCATACCCTCAAAGATTTGGATTCTTTCTTTTTCTTCACCTTTGGTGTTAGTTTCCCGGATCTTTTGGTGAACCTGAATAGTCATGCCGGGTTTTAGATTTAGTTTAGCTTCAACTGGCGCAATTAGTTCCTCGGCGGCCGCTTCAGTTTTGGCTTCAGTCGCTGGAGTGGCTGCTTCTTCAGTTTTAACTTCTGGGGCAGCCTCAGCCGCTGGTTCAGTAGGGACTGGAGTTGCGCTAACGTTAGGTTGATCAGTAGTTTGTTGTTCTTCGGACATATTAAATTGCTAAGTTGATTAGTGGGCCTATTTTAGCTAAAAATTTATTTAGTGTCAAGGGAAGACAGATGGTGTTTAATAATTTTGATTATCCGTTTGACTGTGTCAGCCATTTTGCCATCGTGGTTAATAATTCTCCGATCATAAAATTTGGCTTCTTTTAGCTCATTTTTAGCATTAATTAGTCGTTTTTTAAATTCGGCGCGGGTCAGCGGGTCGCGAGTCAAGAGGCGCTGTTTGATCCGGGAGATTTTATCTGGTTTCAAAAAGATAGTTAAAGTGCCGGGAAAGGTTCTTTTCATCACCTTGGCCCCGCGCCACTCTAGATTAGCGATTACATTAATACCTTGGTTGAGCCGGTTAGCGATGTCGTAACGGTTGGTACCGTAGTAGGTATCGCGATTATGAATATGAATATACTCCAAAAATTTTTTTTGTTTGATTTGACGCTTAAACTCGGCGGTGGAAACGAAGTGGTAATCACGATGATTAACCTCGCCTGGCCGTGGTGGCCGAGAAGTAGTGGTCAGAGTAATCTGGGTTTTGGGCAGAATCTTGGTTATTGCTCTGCTAACTGAAGTCTCACCCGAGCCAGTAGGCCCAGCGATAACGATTACAATTCCCCGATGATTAGTTTTTCGCATACTTATAATCTGCAGTTTACTATTGCTTATTAACGGTTGGCTTAAGTTGTTTTAAATAATCTTCTAATTCAATAGGTAAGGGGCAGGTGAATTCTTGCCATTGTTGTCGGAGATCATAGAAGCCAAGAGTCTGGGCATGGAGGAAAATTCGATCTAGGGGGTGTTTTTCTGGTTTTTGTTTTTTGATTTTATATATTGTATCACCAACTAATGGGTGGCCCAGGGCTTTAAAGTGGACACGGATTTGATGAGTACGTCCAGTCTTGGGGTACGCTTCAACTAGAGAATAGTTTATGTAATATTTAGTTACCTGATAATTGGTAATAGCTGGTTTACCGTCTTGGCCGGTACTGCGAGCAACCATTAGGCCGTTTTTAGACCTGGCGATTGGAAAATTAATCTCGCCACTTTCTGGAGTAAAGTAGCCGTTAGCTAGAGCAATGTATTTTTTTTGAACCAACCGGTTACTAAATTGATTTTTGAGATGGTCAAACATCTTTTTATTTTTGGCGACTACTACTAAACCCGAAACATCTTTGTCGAGACGATGGACGACGCCCGGTCGGCTTTTATCCTCGCCGACTTTTTTGATGTTGGGGAAGCGGCTAGCAACTTTTTGGATTAAGGTCCCGGTTTTATACCGATTATCTGGGTGGACGGGTATACTGGCGGGCTTATTTACGATCAGGTAGTCGGGAGTTTGAGCAATGATTTTAAGGTCAAATTTTGGCAGGTGATTAGCCGCGGCTCGCTGCTCACGGCTGGTGGCTGGTAGTTTATTGTCTGCTGTTTGCGGTTTGTTTTTGGTAATAGTTATTTTTTCGCTCTCTTTAAGAAAATGATGAACGTTAGTTTTTTGATCATTAACTAAAACCAATTCTTGTTTAATTAGTTTTTGGATTTGGGATCGAGATAAACCCAATTTTTTGGTTAAAAATTTATCAAGGCGCTGGCCAGATTGATCGGTGGTGATTTTAATCTGTTTAGTCATTACTTCAATTTTTTTATAAATTTTTTAGCTTGGGTGACGCTGGTTATTTTTTTCTTAAGTTGTTCTTCGCGTAGGAGATTGATAAATTTACCAACCTTGGGGCTGGGCGGAAGTTTGGCTAGTTGCATAATCTGGTCTCCATTCAATAATGGTTTGGGTAGGGTTTGTTTTT
Source organism: Patescibacteria group bacterium (assembly GCA_041650515.1). Classification (GTDB taxonomy): domain Bacteria; phylum Patescibacteriota; class Patescibacteriia; order JACRDY01; family JACRDY01; genus JBAZLA01. Next base: position 30,304 of record JBAZLA010000006.1, on the reverse strand, counting down.
TGTTTTTACGTAGCTTGGATAACTGTTGTACTCGTTTATTGAGCTGTTGAAAATGATTAATATAGACTTCACCCTTTTGGGGGATAGTGGAAATTCCGTCCAAAAAGAGCAATTGTAGTAAGTCATCGCCAGGCTTATCCGAGAAAAAATATTTTTCGAGGGTGGTATTTTTGATTTGAGCAATTGGACCGTGGACGGCCAGCATGTGATTTTTAGCTAGCCAGGCGACTGCGTCGTCGTTGCAGTCAATATTTTCATCTTTATATGAATTGAGCTTTAATCGTTGGCAGATTTCTTTGGCTTTCTGGCCACCCAAAACGTCATGTTCGTTAAAACGGATCCGGTCAGAGCCATGTTTTTGGGGCGTTTTTATCGTGGTTGGTTTGGCAATATCATGAAGGATGACGCTCATAATTAAATTGATCGACGGTTGATTGGGGAATTTTTTTTTGTATCTTGTCGAAATTAGGTTTTTTAGACACAAAATAGTATGTTGCCAAACGTCGCCTTCACTGTGCCAATTAGCTGGTTGTGGGCAGCCTTTCATTTTTAGTAATTCGGGGATCAATTGTTTAAGCAAACCCGATTTGTCTAGTAGGTTGAGAGTCTCTAGGGGGTTAGTATAAAAAGATTTTAATAGTTCTTTGGCAATAGTTTCGCGCGGAACGATAAATTCACCCGAGTTTCTGTTATTAATATTTTTAGCTAGTTTTTTAATAGCTAGCCAAGTTTTAGGTTCAATTTTGAAGTTTAGTTGGCTGGCAAAACGGATAGCCCGGAGCAGACGGGAGTAGTCTTCGGCGAATCTTAGGTTGGGCTTACCAACAGCGCGGATGGTTTTTTTCTCAATATCTTTTAGACCATCGAACGGATCGATTAATTGGTCGTTGATCAAATCATAGGCTAGGGCGTTAATTGTAAAATCACGACGAGACAGGTCGTCATTAATTGATAATTTGTAGTTAGTTTGAACTTTAAAGTCTTTATAACCGCCAGTTTGGTCGATTGAGTGCTCAGTGCGGGGTAGGGCAATATCAACTTGGTATTTAATATCTGATGTTTGAAATTTAAATACGCCAAAATTTTTGCCGACCAGATTGACTTTACCCCAAGAGTTAAGCAAAGCTTCTAATTTTTTTGGTCTGATATTGCGCACCAATAGATCGTAGTCTTTGCATTTTTTACCCAAAATTAAGTCGCGCACCGGGCCGCCAACCAAAAAAACTTGGCTCTGAGGCTGTTGTTTGACCAGCCGTCGGGCCAGCTTAAGAATCTGAGGGTTGATTTTTTTAGTGATTAATTTCATGTATTTATTATCTCAACTGGGTAGCTAGCATGATAATGAGTTCATAAATTATTCTTCGCTTCGTTCTGTAAAGGCACTTTGTCTCTACGGGGCTCGTTTAGGATGAGAGTATTTTATAATCCATAAAATACTCTCATATTGTAGCATATTCGTAGGGGTAGGGTAGCACGGCGTTGATTTTTTGAAAATATTTGTTATAATAGCCAAAGTTAAATCCTGGGCCTGCCCCCTACTAACTTCAATTTCGAGCCAAAATTAGCAGAAGATAAAAGTTAAAGTTAGTGGGGGGCATGTAGCTCAGCGGTTAGAGCGCCACCCTTATAAGGTGGATGTCGGTGGTTCAAATCCCCCCATGCCCATTAAAAAGTCTAAAGTTAAAAGTTGAGAGGTTTTTGTAGCTTTTAGCTAACCTGGGCGGTTAGCTCAGCTGGTTAGAGCGTCACATTGACATTGTGAAGGTCACTGGTTCGAGCCCAGTACCGCCCACCAAAAAACAGAGGTTGATTCTCTGTTTTTTGATATCTAAGCGGTTTTATTCAAATGATGTTTTTTTTATATAAATTCAATTTTTTAAAAGAGGGGACGATAATTCTTCTTGATTTCTTCTAAAACATTTTGCTCAGCTAGCGCCAGGTCATTACCGGTTAGAGTAAACTTGACTAGGTTTTTGTTGCCTTGCGGCGAAAAGGTTTTTAAAGCTTCTAGCGGGTCAAAAAGCCCTAACGATTTTACTAAACCGCGGATTTGGTGTTCATCTCGTTGATAGATTAAAACAATAACCTCGACACTAGGGATACTGCTGATTAGTTCATCCATAATATCCAGTAAGTTTTGTGAGGAGGTGCTGGTCTGGGCAAAGTCAGCCAGATTAACTGTTACGGAGACTAGTTTGCCGTTGAAATCTTGTTTAAGCTTGAGTAGAATTTTGCCCCAGAGTTTAAGGGTTGAGAGGTCGCGATTATAGTAAAGGTTTTTAACGATTTCGGCCCGGCGAGCGTTGTTTTCGATCAACTGGCTGGAAATATTCAAAGTTTTGGGTGAGATCATGCCGGTTTTAAAGCCTTTAGTTTTATCAATAATTCCCGTGAGCAAGCAGGTATTAATATCGGCATCGAATAAGCCCTCGTCCCATTTTTGGATCAAGTTATAAATGACGCCGCAGCTTGAGCTGGCAGTTAGGTCCACCAAATTGATTTGGCCGTATTGTTCGTTAGCGGGGGAGTAGTCAATATTAATGATTGGTTTTTCATAAAAGAAATCGCGATGGTTGGTATAAACTTTGCCTAGTGACTCCAGTTCAGGGGTGTCAATAGTGATAATTAAGTCATAGAGCCAGCTAGAGAGGGTGGCTTTGACGTCTTGCGGGCCAAAGTTATCATTTTTGGGAGTGATATAGATTTTGAGTTGACCGTCGGCTAAATCATAGCTAAAGTCTTCGACTTTAGTTTTGGTTTCATCAATACTGATAATCATTTTACGAGGGTTGCGGAGTTGGCTTTGGACAATCTCATTTTGGGGTAAAAATCGATAGGATCGGGGTAGAACAAGGTTATCACAAACGATGTCGGCTTTTTTGCCCAGTTTTTTAAGAATCAGAAACAAAGCCAGGGCCGCCGCGAGGCTATCGCCAGCAAAATACTTCTTAAAGACGATCAACGGCTTTTGGCTGTTTTTTAAAGCTTGGATCGTTTGTTCTTGGATGGTTAACGGCATAAAGTCAATTATTGTATAAAATAAGCGGTAATAAGTCAAGGTTTTATTGAAATTAAGCGAAAACGTGCTAAAATAGAAGAATAGGAATTTGCTACTTTTTTAGTCATAAAAAAGTAGAGAGAATAATTTATTGTTTTATGGAAAAAGCTTACGAAGCTAAAAAAATTGAAGATCAGATTTATCAGACTTGGGAGAAGTCGGGATTTTTTAATCCAGATAAATTACCGGGCAAAAGAACTAAATCTTTTACTATTTCTATGCCGCCGCCGAATGCCACGGGTACGTTGCACGTCGGCCACGCCATGATGTTAGCGATCCAAGATTTATTAATCCGTTACCAACGAATGTTGGGTAAAAAAGCACTGTGGTTGCCCGGTACTGATCATGCAGCGATTGCTACTCACGCTAAGGTTGAGCGGTTAGTCTTAGAAAAAGAGAATAAGACGCGTCAAGAGTTAGGTCGCGTCGAGTTTGTCAAACGAATCGAGGAATTTGTTAATCAGTCACGTGGAACTATTAAGAGCCAGGTACGTAAGATGGGTTCGAGCTGCGACTGGTCGCGCGAAAAATATACTCTCGATCCCGAGTTGTCATTGGCGGTGAGAACTCAGTTTACCAAGATGTATAATGATGGTTTGATTTATCGTGGTTATCGGATTGTTAATTGGTGTCCACGTTGTCACTCGACTCTAGCTGATGATGAGGTGGAATATCAAGAGGAGCAGGGAAAATTATATTGGCTAAAATATGGTCCGTTCGTTTTAGCAACAGCTCGTCCCGAGACTAAGCTCGGAGATACCGCGGTTGCTGTTTATCCTACTGATCGACGTTACAAGTCAATGGTGGGCAAAAAATATAAAATTCCTGGTGTTTTGGGCGAGTTTGAAGTGGTCGTCGTGGCGGACAAAGCAGTTGATCCTAAGTTTGGTAGCGGCGCTATCAAAGTAACGCCCGCTCATAGTTTTATTGATTACGAAATTGCCCAGCGTCATCATCTGCCGTTTAAGCAGATTATTAATGAAGAAGGCAGAATGATGGAGAATTGTGGTAAGTATGCTGGTTTGACTACTCGGGAAGCGCGAGAGGCAATTGTGGCCGATATGAAAAATCTAGGGTTGATTGATCATATTGAAGATGGTTACGATCATAACCTAGCTGTTTGTTATCGTTGTGGTTCGTTGATCGAACCGCTGCCTAGTGAACAGTGGTTTATTGATGTTAACAAAAAGTTTAAAATCCAAAATTCAAAGTTGAAGGGCATTAAGTCTGGGCAGCTGATTAGTCTAAAAGAACTAATGCAAAAAACGGTCAAAAGTGGCCAAATTGAGATCATTCCCGAGCGATTTAATAAGGTATATTTTCATTGGATTGATAATCTACGCGACTGGTGTATCTCGCGCCAGATTTGGTTTGGTCATCCGATCCCGGCCTGGTATCGGCAGCGAACAGCGAACAGCGAACCGCGAACAGCGAAAGACATTTATGTTGGGGTGGAGGCCCCCAAAGGTGATGGCTGGGAGCAGGATCCAGATACCCTAGATACTTGGTTTTCGTCTGGCCTATGGACTTTCTCTACTTTGGGTTGGCCCAAAAAAACCAAGGATTTAGATTTTTATCATCCCACAACGGTGATGGAGACCGGCTATGACATTTTGTTTTTTTGGGTGGCACGGATGATTTTGATGACTACTTATGCTTTGGGCGATATCCCGTTTGAGACTGTTTACTTGCACGGTTTAGTGCGTGACGAAAAAAACCGCAAGATGTCTAAGTCGTTGGGTAATGTGATTGATCCGTTGGAGGTGATTAATAAATATGGTACTGACGCTTTGCGGCTAAGCTATCTGATTGGCATTACGCCGGGCCAAGATCTTAAGCTTTATGACGAAAAATTCGTCGGGGCGCGTAATTTTGTAAACAAACTTTGGAATATCAGTCGGTATATTTTAGAAAGCAATAAAGCCATAAAGCCTGCCTTGAGTCCTTCGGCTTTGCTCAGGACTGACTCAATCGAGAGGCAAGAAACCAGAAGCGAGCTGCAAACCTTGGCGGACAGGTGGATACTCAGTCGGCTGAACAAAACCATTGTTCAAGTAACTGGTGACTTAGACAATTATGATTTTTCGGCAGCGGGGGAACGATTGCGTGAGTTTACCTGGGGTGATCTGGCGGATTGGTATTTAGAAATTAGCAAAGTGGAAAACGGCAAAGGAGAGATTTTGACTCAAATTTTAAGAACCATTCTTAAGCTTTGGCATCCGTTTATGCCATTTGTGACCGAAGAAATTTGGTCCAAACTTAATGGCAAGAGCGGTGGGCTGCTGATGATTGAAAATTGGCCGGTGGCGGACAAAAAATTGTTTAGCGAGGCGGCGGAAAAAGATTTTGATTTAATTAGAGAAATAATAACAACAATCCGTAATCTGCGGGCCGAGAATCAAGTAGCGCCAGCCAAGAAGATTAAGTTGATAATAGTGGCGGGGGGCGCGGAAAAGCTAGTCCAAGATCAGAGTCATCTGATTAAATTTTTGGCTCGAGTTGAAGAGTTGGAGCTGGTCAAAAAAGCCGGCAAAATTAAAACTGCCGCTACAGCCGTTGTCAACGGTGTAGAGATCTATTTACCGCTAGCCGATCTGATTGATCTAGATAAAGAAAAAATAAGGCTGGTTGGCGAAGTCCAGAATTTGGAAGAATACTTAGCTGGTTTGAGGAATAAATTAGCGAATAATAATTTTTTAACCAAAGCACCGGCCGAGTTAGTCCAGGAGGCCAAAGATAAAGCAATTGAGACCGAGGAGAAGATTAAAAAATTAAAAGAGCAGTTAGGAGTTTTGAGATAGTACACAGTCCACAGTACCCAGTCCATAGTAACTAATTTCCCGAGTCTACTCAAGAAATTTTTAAAATGGAGTAGAGTTGGGACATTAGTTATTTCTAACGTACTGTGCACTGAGTACTGTGTACTAGATACTATTAAAAAAAGCTCACTAGTAGACTAGGAGCCGGGAGAGACGACTGGCTGAGCCGTTTAGGGCCAGCAGCCGCGTGTTGGCGGTTGAGAATCAGCGACCTGGCTGTTTTGGTCATTTGTCGCGGTAGCAACGCCAGCTTCGGCCGTTGTTAACTCAGCTTTGGCCGCCCAATAGCCCATGTGCCCCTTCCAGGACAGGACTAGACCACCGATGCTGCTGACCAGCGCGGTGATGATCAGAAGCCACTTGGGCCAGTGATTGCTGTTGAAGATGAGACTGACCCCGACAATCACCCCGATGGCCAGCAGTAGAATGCCGAGAACCGCCAAAAATTCACTCCAGATTTTTTTTGTTAGAGCTTGCTCGATGTTTTCCATCGACCCTCCATCGTTTATCAGATTATTTAAAATAACTTATATGACCAAAAAAGTCAATACAGATCCTAAATTAATTAATGAAGTTTTAAGCCGCGGGGTAGAACGCGTTTATCCTGATAAAACCGAGTTGGAAAAGGCTATGCGCAGCGGCCAGCGGCTGCGGCTCTATAATGGCATTGATCCGTCAGGGCCGTGTTTGCATTTGGGTCACGCCGTGGTGCTACGTAAATTGCGCCAGTTTCAAGAGCTTGGTCACGAGGTCATAATGTTGATTGGTGATTTTACCGGCATGATTGGCGACCCCACTGACAAATCCGCTACGCGGCGGCAATTAGCCAAGCAGGAGGTATTGAACAATTGCCAAGATTATAAAAAACAAGCTAGTCATATTTTAGATTTTAGCGATAAAGATAATCCGGTTTTGATAAAATACAATTCTACCTGGAACAGCAAATTGGATTTTGCTGATGTGCTGGATCTGGCGTCAGATTTTACCGTGCAACAGCTACTAGAACGAGATATGTTTGAACGTCGGGTAACCGATGGCAAACCGATTCATCTGCACGAATTTTTGTATCCATTGATTCAAGGCTACGACAGCGTGGCGATGGCAGTTGATTTGGAAGTTGGCGGTAACGACCAGACATTTAATATGCTAGCCGGCCGCGATATGGTTAAACGTCATTTGGGTAAGGAAAAATTTGTTTTGGCCATGAAATTATTAGAAGACCCCACCGGCAAAAAAATGGGCAAAACCGAGGGTAATATGATTACCTTAGTTGATAAACCAGAAGAAATGTACGGTAAGGTGATGTCTTGGACCGACGGGATGATTGTGCCGGGGTTTGAAATTTTGACTAATGTGCCGATGACTGAGATTAATCAGATGGACGCGGCAATGAAGAAAGGCAATCCGCGGGACTACAAAATGCGGTTAGCTAAAGAGATTGTCACTGGGTTGCTGGGTACACCGGCGGCGCAAAAAGCCGAGCAAGAATTTATTAAGGTGTTTCAGAAAAAAGATAAACCAGACCAGATGTCCGAGATTAAGATTAGGGAGAAGAAACTTAATGTGGTTGATTTATTTGTTCAAACTAAATTAGTCAGCAGCAAATCGGAGGCGCGACGATTAGTTGATCAGGGTGGATTGTTAGTAAATGATCAGGTAGTTAAAGACATTAATACTGAGATAGAGGTTAAAAAAGGAATGATTTTACAACGAGGGAAAAGGCAGTTTGTGAGGGTAATTATTTAGATGTCACTTTTTTATAATTAAAAAAAGTAACGCAAAAAAAGTTTTGGGGTCGGCAAGGGGCAAAGCATCGTTCACCCTCTTACAGTTTAACCCGCCTCGCTCCTCGGCGTAATCAGAACGAATCGGAGCTCGGCTCCGCCCCGTGCCGACCCCAAACCCCACCGGTTTTAATACTTTATTATTGTTTATTGATTATAAAAATTATGTTTTCACTCAAACAATCTTTTAAAACCGGTATCAGCTTTGGTCTGACTTCTGGAATTATTACCACTTTAGGCTTGATGGTTGGTCTGCATTCAGGGACTAACTCCAAATTGGCCGTTATCGGCGGCATTATTACGATTGCTATTGCTGATGCGCTTTCGGATGCGCTGGGCATGCATATTGCCGAGGAAGCTAAAGATGGCCATAATAAAACAGAAATTTGGGAATCAACTATTGCTACTTTTGCGGCCAAATTTATTTTTGCTCTAACTTTTATTGTGCCGGTGGTTTCTCTGCCTTTGGGTATAGCGATGTGGACCAGTATTGCTTGGGGATTTTTAGCCATTGCTTTATTAAGTCTAGTGATTGCGCGGTCGCAGGGGATACGGCCCTGGGAAGTAATTGGTGAACATTTATTTATTCTTTTACTTGTAGTGGTGATTACGCACTTTGTTGGTGACTGGGTAGCGCGGGTGTTTGGTTAAAAACATTCAACCTTTAACCTTTTTATTTTGAAGGCGGCGGTTTGATTCGCCGTTTTTAGTTTTGGGTTAAAGGTTAAGGGTTAAAGGTTAAGGGTTGATTGACAAAATCAATTAAGCTGGATAAAGTTAAAAAATCAATTTGAGTAAGGAGGGTTCAACCATAGAGGAGGAACGCTCTTTTATAATATATTTGGTTTCGTTTAGTTGGTAGGTATTTGGTGTCCAATCTTTCAACTCCAGTCAAAAGCTGGGAAAGGGTAAGAGCCATGAGAAAGTTTAGTTTCCTGGAGCCGCTTACGTCCAAAGCGGTTCAATTATACAGGACAACCCTGGACGCCTGGTCAGTGATGGTCAGCGAACGGCGCTACCGTCAGTGGCCCGGAATGGCCTGGCAGAGCTTGAAGGAAAATTGGCGTTTTCTGCTCCTATCGGTGGTGCTTTGCGCCGCCGCATCGGCAGCGACGCCGTATGCAACCCTCAAACTCGGGATGTCGCTGGATCTGACATATGGCGGGATGTTCGCGACCGCGGCTTTCCTGGGACGGCATGTCACCGATCGGAAAGAGCTGGCGGTCAAGCTGAACCTGATCCAGACCATGATCAGTGTTGTTTCTGGTATCGGGTTTATGGTCGTGATCTTGTCGGCCTTTTTCTATATCCAAGTCGTGTTCAAACGCGATATTGGATTTCATCCCAGTTACTGGCAGCAGGTCATCTGGCTCACGGTGTCGGCCGTTCTTGGTATCTTCGCTGGGGTTTGGCCCCGGAAGATGATCTTGCGCGACAAAACGTTGCCCTGGCCGACAGCCAAGGCCGTTCTTGGAGTAGCACAGACACTGACCGACCCGGCGGTGACCGTTACGACCCAAAAACGCCGTGATGTTCTGAAAACGACCACCGGCGTGGCGGGGTTTCTGACCATGCTCAAAGATGGCTTCGGGGTGATCACCCCGATGGTCGGCAATCCGGCGCTCAAAATGATCTTCGGTCTCGAACTGGCCGCGATCGGCATCGGTATGCTGGTGCCGCTTTCGGTTGGGTTGTCTGGTTTGCTGGGCGTGTGGGTGATCAACACTTTTGGCATGACTTTGGCCAAATTGTCCGCGTTGATCGGTGCGTCACCGGAATATTTCGGGGAGTGCTATGCGACTTTGGGGAAAATGCCCATTGCTGACCCGGAAAAGGCCAAGGCCGCCCTTAGCTTCCTGACCGACCACTGCGGTGCGACCGCGCTTGAATATCTGGACCCTAAATCGGTATTCAAGTTGATGGTTCAATGGACAATGTGGGCGGCAACGGCGATGATGCTCTCCGCGTCTCTGACCAGCGTGGTCATTTCCGTCGTGAGAAGCGTTTTCGATAAAAAGAAGACGACGGCGGATGAGCGGGTTTCGATGGCGGATGAGCGGGTTTCGACGTTCTGGGTCGTGGCTGGTACCCTTGTTTCAGCCGCGGTGCTGATCTGGATTACCTCGAGCATGTTTGATGTGCCTTGGACGACCGTTCTAGTGGCCGTGGCGATTCAGCCCCTGCTGATTATCGCTGGTCTGCGCGTTCTGGGTATTACTGGTCAGGGGCCCGTGTCCTTGATGACCAACGCCACGCAGTTTGTTTATGGTCTGATCTGGCCCGCCCATATCCGCGGCAACCTGGTCGCGGCTTACGTCAGCGCCAACCCGCAGGCATTATCGGAAACGCTCATTCCGTCATTCTATGTCGCTCAGCGCCTGGGCGGCAAATTCAAGACGCTGATCATCGCTGGACTCATCGTCATCCCGATCGGAGCCCTTTTGACCCCGTTGATGTTCGGTGTGCTGAATAGGGTCTATGGGATCGGTCTGGAACCTGGACAACTGGCGGCGCCGACAGGACTCAAGATTGCCTCGTTGGCGATCGTGATGGAGAAGGGTCTTTCGGCGTTGCCGTACGGCGCGCTGACGGCCTCGATCGTCGCGATCGGCATCGGTATTCTGTTCGAGATTCTGCTGGCGGTCCGGAAGCGCGACGAGAACGGCGAGAAGACAGACAAACAACGTTTTTGGTGGGTGCCGATTCCCTCGGCCCTTGGCTTCGCGCTGATTTTGCCGCCGTTCCTGACCCTGGGCACTGCTCTCGGCGCAGTGGTTACGGCAGTGTGGCGAAAATTCTCCGCCTCCGGGGAAAAGGGCAGTCTCGAGCTCTTTGGTGCACCCGTGGCTTCTGGTCTGATCGCCGGAGAAGTGATCGTCGGCGCGATCCTGCTGCCGGTTCTCGCTTTGTTGATGGAGTTGATCAAACCGTACCTGTAAGCCCCAACGAAACCAACAACCTCACCCGCCCGTCGTGTGCCTTCCCCTCCCCGCACACGATTGCGGCGGTTTTTTTATTAGGGGGAGTTACTTTTTTATAACTAAAAAAGTAACCAAAAAAGTTTTGGGGGCGTTTGAGGCGCGAGCACTGATTATCTACCTATGGTTTAACCCGCCTGGCCGCCTCAATTAGGGTCATCAAAGTCGGCGGCTAGGCTCCGCGCCGCAAACGCCCCCAAACCCCCGCCGGGCTTATCATTTCTTGAGTGTTATAAAAAGCGGCCCATTAGGGCCGCTGAGCGAACAGCCAACAGCGAACCGCAATTATATTAATATCCGTTCCAACCGTTTACCCACCTCAGCCCAATTAACAATCGGCCAAAAGTTTTCTAAGAATTTAGCTCGATCGTTTTTGTAATCTAGATAATAGGTATGCTCCCAAACATCAACAACTAATAAAAACGGATAAGTGGGATAGACATTAATGTTATGTTTTTCTAGTTGGCCGATGAGGAGGCGCTCGGTCTGCGGGCAGTAGGTCAGGATTGCCCAGCCTGAACCTTCGGTACTAGCCGCCGCTTGGGTAAATTCTTTTTTAAATCTTTCTAAACTACCAAAATCGCGATCAATCAGTTCGGCTAGTTTACCAGTGGGCACTTGGCCAGCGGCTGGGCTAAGGTTAGCCCAAAAGAGACAGTGCAACTGATGACCAGCAATATGAAAGGATAATTCTTTGAGCGTGGCTTTCATATCTAGGTCAGTATTTTCGGTTCGAGCCTTGGCTAGTTTTTCCACCAGGGCATTGGCACCATTAACATAAGCTTGGTGGTGTTTTTGGTGGTGGAGCTTAAGCTGCTCTTCAGACATATGCGGCGCTAGGGCATCATAGCCATAGGGCAGTTCGGGCAGGGTATAGGTTTTTTCCATATGATTATAAGTTATGATTTAGGTCATTTTATTGTATCATGATTTTGTTTTGTCGTCACGACTTTTTATTGTTATCCTGAGCCCTTCGTTTCGCTCAGGGTAAACTCGGAGCGGAGGGATCGGCCGGATAATAAACCAAATAGTTGTTTATAATTAAAGAATATTATTATAAGTCTCAACCTGATCCTTCACTCCGCTTCGCTTCGTTCAGGATGACAGAAAAAAAGAGACTATGCTCAGGATGACAGACGAGGATGGGGCTCTTGACAGTTTTTGTCAGTTTTGCTACACTTTAGTTAAGTAAAGTGTCATAATATGATCAACAAATGGGACAACCCAAAAACCGAAGATCTATTTAAAGCCATTTTGGCTTTGAAAGACCTTAATGAAGCTAAAAAGTTTTGCCGCGATCTAATGACCGAGCCGGAGATTTTGGAATTTGCCAACCGCTGGCAAGCCGCGCAGATGCTGGAAAACGGTATTTCTTATTTAAAGATTGAAAAAGCGACCGGCCTAAGTTCTACTACCGTGGCGCGGATTTCCCGCTGGCTTAATTGCGGTATGGGTGGCTATAAATTAATCTTAAAAAGACTTGGTCTTCATCATCAGAGTCAATCCTTAAACTCTTTGGATTGAGGCTGAATTTATTAACTTAAATTGAATAATTTAAGGCCCCTCCGAAGAGAGGTCTTTTTTAATTTTTTAAAAATATATGTTTTTACAACACCTCAAAATTGATTCAGCTCAAGTGACGTCCTATGTTTTGTTGCCGGGCGATCCGGCTCGGGTAGATTTGATTGGCCGGAAATTAGATGGTTTTCAGATTGTTAATCAGAACCGCGAGTTTCGAATTGGCATTGGTAGCTATCAAGGTTTATCAATCACGGTTTGTTCGACCGGCATTGGCTGTCCGTCAACAGCGATTGTCGTGGAAGAATTAATTAGCGCTGGCGCTAAGGTGCTAATTCGGGTTGGCACTTGCGGCGGCGCTTGGCGAGCCGATATCCCGGTTGGCAGTTTAGTCATTCCCATGGCTTGTATCCGCGATGAAGGCACAACCAAAGAATATATTGGGCTGGAATTTCCGGCCGTAGCGGATTTTTGCGTCGTTGCTGCTTTGGTTAAAACAGCCCAAGAACTGCAGCAAAAATTTTTTGTCGGCATCAACCGGACGCACGATGCTTTTTATGCGCCACCTAATTCAAAGGCTAAATGGGTTGGGGTCGGGGAGTCGATTTTGTCTTCAGAAATGGAAGCGGCAGCGCTGTTGGTGATTGCTAGTTTGCGCGGTGTTAAGGCCGGGGTGATCTTAGCCGTTAATGCTGATCCCGAGCCGTTGCAGAGCCGACTTATTGGTCAGACACAAAAAGTAGTCGCCGAAGCGAGTTCAGAAGTTACCGCTGCCGTGGTTGATCAAATGATTAACGTTGCTCTTGGCGCGATAATTATGTTGGTTAAATAATTTCCTTTGCTTGCGCTCATCAGTTTCGCCCAAAGGGCGACCGCCCCCTGGGCGGGGTGGGCGCGCTGGAGAGGAAATTCGTTCTTTCACAATCTAACCGGAGGGAAAACCAATGAAGAAGAAGCTTGTGATCGGGTTTGATCTGTTTGGGACGTTGATCGGTTCAACCTATAACGGCCCCAAATACTACGAACTGCTTGGGCATCACGCCAGAGGTTTTAGTTCAGAGTACGTGGCCGCCGCTATCCGTGGTCAGGTAATGCAGTTTGGCAGCATCAACTGGAGCATTGATGGCGAGAGAATGTGGGATCAGATGGACACTCCAGATGAGGAGTGGTACCGGATTCTTTTGAGAACGCGGCTGGGCGCCTGCTTTGATCAAAACCCCAACATGCATGACCTGGGCGACGAGGACAAGTTGGTAGGGGTTGATCCCGAACAAGTCATCCGATGCTGGAAGGCAGAAAACGAAGCGTTGGCCTGGTTACCCGGCGCAGAGCAAACCCTAAGTCAGGTCAAAGATTTGGGGACGCTGGTGTTAGCAACCAACATCACGATTGTTGGCCGGAGCGCGGTGTACGATCTTCTGCCTGAGCTGTCGCCGCTGTTCCGGCGGTGCTATTGGTCGTGTGACTTGCCAGCTGCTAAGCCCGATCCGTACGTTTGGCAGAGGATTCAACAAGATTATCCTGCTGATCAATATTGGATGATTGGGGATAATTTTTTGATCGATCTGGCAATACCAGCGGCCATGGGTTGGCAGACCATTCTCGTTGGTAAAGACGGCGTACCGATCACTCAAGTGCCGCAGATCATCAAGGAGGGACCATGAAAGTCATCATTATCGACGTACTGGTTGATCATCTGGTGTGGGAACAACTGATCAAGTTTGGTGTTGAGATTGTGGACGGTGTAGCAATGACAGCAGAACTGGCCAGTTGGTCTGGTTGGCAAAAGCTCGACCCGGCAACGGCGCTGCTGGTCTTTCCTGGGAACGGGGCAAGCATCGTTCGTGGTTACATCCCCGAGAAGTGGTTAAATCGCTGGCAATGGGTTGGCGTTCATGCCAAGCGGTACTGGAAGCCGGGTGAGGAGCCGCAAGTTGTTGCCAACCGGATTTTTCCCGAGCGGCTGATCCTGGGAGTAAAGGACGTTGTCGTCATCGATGATGTTTTTTCCTCAGGTAAAACCGCACGGCTACTCCGGCAACTTAACGAGCCGTGGTTTCCAGGCGCGGAGTGGCACGCCGTTGCTTGGATCAAACAGCGGTCGGCGTCGTTGCGTGGATTTGCCAGCAGCTATGCGGTGGTTGAAGTTGGCACAGTAGAAAAAAAAGTGCCGGTTAATTCACTGTCGACGCTCTTGGCTGATCAATCAATCGCCGAGTCTTATGCTTGGCGTAACCTGGCCGACCCTAACGAATTTCTACAGCTCCTGGCAGAAATCCGAGCGGGACAAGGAGGGAAATAGTGGCTAAACCAATAGCCACTTTTTTTATTGACTTAAAGCCAAAAGCCGTTTAGAATAAGTTAGTCATGTCGGGGTGTGGCGTCCCGTAGAACGGGACAAGCAGTTTCGGCCAGAGGCCGACCGCCCTTTGGGCGGGGTTAGCGCGCCACGGCGGTTTATTTGTTTTTATTTATACATCGGGGTGTGGCGCAGTTGGCTAGCGCGCACGCATGGGGTGCGTGAGGTCGCAGGTTCAAGTCCTGTCACCCCGATAAATAAAATAGATTTTTATAGATTCTATAAAGTGTGGCGCAGTTTCGGCCAGAGGCCGACCGCCCTTTGGGCGGGGTTAGCGCGTCCGCCTTTGGCGGAAGGTCGCAGGCTTCCCCCTAACGGGGGACCACCCGTAGGGTGGCAAGCCTGTCCTGAGAGATCCCGCCATAGGCGGGGGAATCGAAGGATCCTGTCACCCCGATAGGAGCTTAATAAATAAATATAAAATTATGAAGAAAAATTTTGCCATTAGTTTTTTGATGGTGGCTTTAGCTTTAGTCTTGGTTGGTTGTGGCAAGCAACAGACTCAGGAAGCCAAAATTTTAGACACGGCACAAAACATCCAAGATCTGGCTAAAGTTGCTGATCAAGCGCAAAAAGCTGGGGAAACCGGCAGTCCTGAGGATCTGGCAAAAATGATTCAAAATTATGCCGAGGTTGCCGCTAACATGGAGCTGCAAGAGTTTGAGAGAACTGAGGCGGTGGACGCGCCAAGCAGTTTTCCTAAAGAGTTGATTTATAGTAATGGCAAGATAGTGGCGGCTAGCGATAACAGTGACGAAAGTTATATTGATCAGGATATTACTCTCAAGACGACTGATGACGCTCAAAAAGTAAAAACTTATTATAAAGACCTGTTTTCTCAGCCGAGCTGGAAAATTACCTCGCAATCCACCGAAGGTGATTCGGCTAATTTTAAGGCTCAAAAAGTTGGGACAAATCTAACCGCTGATGTTGATATTTCTTTTAACCAAGTTGGTTCTAAATTAGTCGAAGTCGTAGTCTACTATAGTGGTGATACCGGATCAACAAATTAAGGCGGTATTAGTTTAAATAATGTTTGATGGAGATTCCCTCTAGCCGGGGGGAATCTTTTTTATCCACAGGAACTAGTTGACTAGTTTTGATCTAGGTGTTATTGTACTAGTGTAATAGTACAAGATTTTTTATGAGTAAAAACGAGCAATACGCGGGGGAGTTGGTTGGTCTATTAAGTCAGATTGGCGCCGATAAAAAGCTATTAAGCGATTTTTTGGCCGATCTACTGACACCAGCCGAATATCTAGACCTGCCTAAGCGCTGGCAGATAATCAAGAAGCTAAGCCAGGGAATACCGCAGCGGCAGATTGCCAAAAGTCTGGGTGTGGGCATTGCCACGGTCACCCGCGGCTCGCGAGAACTAATGGATAAAAAAGGCGGTTTTTGCCGCGCTCTAAAAAGCGCAAAATTAAGTAACAAAATATGAAATTTTTGATGACTGATAAATTAAACTGGTGGGGCTTTATAACTTGAGTTGGTAAAGTCCGGTTTTAATTTTTTTAAATAAATCCTCGGAACTTTACCGGGGCGTTTTTTTTATTCATTAACTTTTATCTTTATGAAAGACCAAACAACTAAGTATACTCTCCAAGACAAGATATCCCAACGCAGTATCTTAATTTATCGTATTATCTTAAAAAATATCTTAATAAATTGCCGCCGCCGCCGATTCATCCCTTAACTAAAGAACCAATCGGTCCGGAAGCGCTGGCGCCAATTTTTCCGATGGGTTTGATCAAGCAAGAGGTTTGTTTAGACGAGTTTGTACCGATTCCCGAAGAAGTGCGCGAGATTTATAAATTATATCGACCTTCACCACTAATTCGGGCTTATCGGCTGGAAAAAGAGCTAGATACCCCCGCCCATATTTATTATAAATATGAAGGTAATAATGCTACCGGCAGCCATAAACTTAATACGGCCTTGGCCCAAGTTTATTTTAATAAACAAGAAGGTATTAAGACAATGACCACTGAAACTGGTGCCGGGCAATGGGGTTCAGCGCTGAGTATTGCTTGTAATTTTTTTGGTCTGGAGGCTAAAGTTTTTATGGTGCGAGTGTCTTATGATCAAAAACCTTATCGCAAAGCGATTATGCAACTTTATGGCGCTAATGTTTTTGCCAGTCCATCAAGTGAAACTAATTTTGGTCGACAATTTCTGGAAAAAGAGCCGAATAGTCCTGGCAGTCTAGGTATTGCTATCAGCGAAGGGATTGAAGCGGCGGTGACTGATCCCAAAAAGAAAACTAAATATTGTTTAGGTAGCGTTTTGAATCACGTTCTATTACACCAAACGATAATTGGCCAAGAAGCCAAAAAGCAGCTGGAAATGGCCGGTGAATATCCCGACGTGATTATTGGTTGCTGTGGCGGAGGTAGTAATTTTGCCGGATTAGCTTTTCCTTTCGTGGTGGATAAAATTTCGGGGCGAAAAAAGAACCTGCGGTTTATTGGTGTGGAGCCAGTAACTTGTGCCACCATGACCACTGGTGAGTATAAATATGATTTTGGCGATACGGCCAAGATGACGCCACTACTCAAGATGGAAACTCTGGGCAGTGATTTTATTCCCAGTCCGATTCATGCCGGCGGTTTGCGCTATCACGGTATGGCGCCGTTAGTTTCTTTTTTGCACCAAGAAAAAATTATTGAAGCTCGGGCTTATGGACAACTACCGGTATTTCAAGCGGGAATAACTTTTGCCAGAACCGAAGGGATTGTGCCGGCACCCGAGTCGGCTCACGCGGTTAAAGCCACGATTGATGAAGCTTTGCGTTGTAAGCAAGAAGGCAAGGCCGAAGTGATTGTTTTTAATCTTTCTGGTCATGGTTTGATGGATTTGCAAGGTTATAGCGATTATCTGGCTGGTAAACTAAAATAATATGAAACCTAAAGTTATTTATCTGCCAATTAAAAAACTCAAACCCCACGAGCGGATTTCTACTCGGCGGGTGCAGCAACTAATCAAATATATCAACGGCCGTGGTTTATTTACCACGCCGATAATCGTTGAAAAAAATTCTAAAACAATTTTGGACGGTCATCATCGCGTGGCGGCGCTCCGGCTCTTGGGTTGTTCTTTAGTGCCGGCGATTATGGTGGATTACCGCAGCCAGTACATTAAAGTTTATTTGCGTCATAATCATTTGCCAATGGAACTATTAAAAGATCTGGTGATTAAAACCGCTAGCAATGGGGTGATCTTACCGCACAAAACCACCCGGCATCTTTTAGCCACTGGGCGGGTAAGAAATATTAATTGTGGGTTAGCGAGTTTGAGGTAGAAACCTATTAACCATTGTTATCCCGACCCCTTCGCCGAAGTTTATCCTGAGCGCAGCGAAGGACTCAGGGTAAACTCCGCGAAGACTTTCCTAGCTGTCATTCCGAGCGGAGCGAGGAATCTGGTTGTTTTGCCACTAATTTAATCTACTCTTTTATAACTAAAAGAGTAGCAGTCCGCCTTTGGCGGATGGGGGCGTTTGAGGTGTGGGTTTTGTTCATTTTCGGTTAATCCTACCCAGCGCACCCCCTCAATATTGTCTTAAAGGGCGGGGGTGCGCTTACGCGCCGCAAACGCCCCCAAGCCCCCGTCGGGTTTACGTATTTGTTGTTTTAAGAATAAGAATTTATTTTGTATTCTTTATTATCTTTACCCAGGAATTTAATTGGTTTTTAAATTTATCCAACTCGTCTGGTGATGTTTTACCACTGATTAGCTCTTCCAAGAATCGATTGATTATCTCAACATTATAATTAATGTCGTATTTTTGTTGTAGATATTTGATAAACGGCGGGCAAATAAAAGCTAGGCAAACCGGATTTTTGAATTCTGCCAGTCGACAGCCGGTCGGCGAGTGATAATTACAAGCTGTCGGGCATTCTAGGTTTATTGGCAGGCCATATTTTTTGAGCCGGTGAGCGATTAGTATCTTGGGATTAGGCAAAAAATTGGTTATCGTGTAGCCATTTTTATTACAGCAACCAACCGAGCCGGCCGAGCCTGCCAGCTGGCTGTGCTCTTTAGTTAGACAGTTGGGCTGACAATAATTTAGCGCATTAAAAAAAGAGTTTAATAAACTCTCACACGCTAGATAATCTTGCAGAATATCTTTTTTGCTTTCATTATGAGCAATCACCTTCTCAATTTCTTGAGCAACCAAACTTTTGAGCGCCAGGGGATTAGCAGTGGGTGATAGACTAAATATCTTTTTTATTTTTTCCATCCAGCCATATTGGACAAAACCATAACTTTTTAGTAACTTAATAAATTTTTTTGCCCAAAGGCAATGTTGAGGCAGCTCGATTTTTATTTCCCAGTCAGTACTCGTTCCAATCTGGTGGGGGCTAAGAGTGAGAATAATCCCTCGCTCAAATTCATAAGTTCGTTGGCCGCTTTGGTTGATCGCATTTTTATAACCGGTATCATGGAGCAGTAGTTCAAAGTGTTGTAAAAGATAGCTGCCCAGTTGGTTAGTGTCGGCGCTAGTTAATAGTTTGGAGTATGACAAAGTATAGTAGCTATTGATCATGTTAAAAATTATTATCTTGAATAGCCGGCTAAAGTTAAACTTTTGAGGAATTATTTCTTTTGATTGAAAACAATAAAAATACAACAATTGCACCGATGGCTAATAGAATAAAGCCCAGAAAATAAACCGCCGCCGCACCTTTAATAATCGGGAAATCATTTTGCAGCTCGGGTTTGGTAATCATTTCATATTCTCCTTGTACCAAAATAAACCAGATTAAAGAAAGAACGGCTGCCGAAAGTAATTTAATTATAAGTATGATTTTGTTTTTCATCTTATTTTTTTATTATTTTACTTCAGCCTCATCTCCATTATCAGTGGCGGGGCAATTAACTTCAAAAAGTTTCATTTTTCCTTCGTAGGCGTATCTCACCAGCGGTTCGATTATGATTACATCGTTTTGTTTCACGGTATGCGTCTCTTTATCTACATAGAAAGTGCCTTCTCCGGCAATAACAAAATAAAGCCGATGGCTCTTTTTGACGTAAACTTTTTCATGGTTTTTAAAACAGTCAACGTAGACGGCTTCTAGTGCGGGGTATTGTTTTTTATCGTTATAAACATAGGCTGTGAAGCCTGGCCGTGAAATTTTTTGAGCTTTTTGGAGGTTGAATAGCATATTATTGATATTTAATTATTTGATGGTATAAATTTATTTCAATTTTTCGTATTAGTTTCTGGAATTGATATAAAAAATCATAGACGAATAATTGGGGTGATTAGATGTATAGCGAGGCGGAATAAGTTGTGAAATTGAGTGGTCAGAATGATCGTGATGCTGTTTTATTAATTTTGAAAAATTCTTTTGTTGTGGCCAGGGCTTTATTTTCATCAAAGCTTTTACAAGTGTAGATAACGACTGATAAAAATTTAGAGGAAGACCAATAATATAATGAGATTCCAGAATCTATTAAGGGAACAAAAGCGTCAAACCCTTGGTTTTTTGTTTTTCCGTCGCCGCTTGGAGAAAAAATAATTGGCTCGCCATACATCCTTAGATTTAGAGCGTTAGTTATTTTGTTGAAATAATTTTTGATAACGTTTTTATCTATTTTAATATTAACAAACCCCTCTATCAGGAATCTTTGTCTGGTAATGTTTGGGGCTAAATTTTTCATATCTGATAATGTTGGGTGTGTTGGGTGGGTGGACTTGCTCCCTTTTCTCAAACATACTAAATAAACCCACTTTGAGCAAGGCAGGGTAGTTGTTACTTTTTTATAACTAAAAAAGTAACCAAAAAAGTTTTGGGGGCGTTTGAGGCGCTGGTTTTGTTTATTTTCGATCCGTTCTACCCAGCGCACCCCCTCAATATTGTCTTAAAAGTCGGGGGTGCGCTTTGGCGCCGCAAACGCCCCCAAGCCCCCGCCGGTTCGATATTTTTATTGTTTAAAATGATAAGACGATTTTTTGTCCGGACGACTAAAAATCCCCCGAGCGGGGGATTTGATATGAGAAAACTATTAGGTAAAGGTAGGCTTGACTCTTCTTAATCCTTTTTCTATTCTTATCTTAGTTTAGATATTATACCATAGGAGGGTGTGATGGACAGGATTGAATTGGCGGTGGCGATTGAGGTGGGCTGTCTTCTGCGCAGGAGGCGGGAAGAACAGGAAAAATCGGTGGAGGAACTGGCTATAGCTATCGAGGCGGACATGGAAACCGTTCGTCAGATAGAGGCCGGCGAGTTACTCCCGACCCTCATGCAGTTTTTGAAAGCGGCCAAATTCCTGGGGATAGAGATTATTCCTTACCCCGAGAACTGATGGTAGCTTACGACAAACCCTTTCAGCCGGTCCGGTACGGGTCGGCTTTTTTCTTTGGGGTTTTATCTAGTTACTAAAAATCCCCCGAGCGGGGGATTTTAGGTTTATGATTTTTTGGCAGCAGTTTTTTGGGTTGTTGATTTTTTGGTTGGCTTTATTTTGTTTAAACCCTTGAGACAACGGGTGCAAATTTTCTGTTTTTTACCGTCAATCGTTCTAGATTGTAAATTTAAATACTGTAAACGTTTGGTGGCGCGATTACTATGGGAGCGGGAAATAGCTATTTTTGGTTTGCGTTCGCAGAGATCACATCTTCGAGACATATAATAATAGTTGATAGCCGATAGCCGGTGGCCGTTAGCGGGTCGGAACTATTGGGCTAGATTGAATAAAATAAATTAATGAGGTAGAATTAGACTACCAGAAAAGAAAAAATAAATCAAGTCTATGTTAATTAACCTACTTTTTTCCGAACCGATCTTCTTTTTTCTGTGGATTCTAGCTGTTGTCTATGCTATTACATTACATGAGTTCTCTCACGTTTTAGCTGCTTATCTGATGGGGGACAACACAGGCAAACATATGGGGCGATTGACGCTTAATCCGTTGGCGCACCTTGATTGGCTGGGAATGTTGATGTTGGTTTTTGTTGGTTTTGGTTGGGGTAATGCAGCGCCTTATAATCCTTATAATCTAAAATATAAAAAATGGGGTTCAGCTCTAGTGGCGGTTGCTGGTCCGTTGTCTAATCTGTTGAGCTTGGTTTTTTTTGGCTTGGCCTTTAAGTTTTTGCGGCTTTATACTAATTTACCGCCGGATAATTTGTTACTACAATTTTTGATGTTTTTGGCTTTAGTTAATGTCGCTTTACTTTTGTTTAATCTTATCCCAGTGCCGCCGCTGGACGGTTCGCATATTTTGTTCGCGGTTTTGCCGGATCGGTTTAACGAATTTAAGTACCGCTTAGCCCATAATGGGCCGATGGTTCTAGTCTTTTTGGTGGTTTTAGACAGTTTTTTACCTGGTTTCTCTCTTTTTGGTTCATTATTTAGTTGGGCTTGGAATTTGGTTTATTTCCTCTTCTAAGCAGTTAGTGTAAACCATTTAAGTAGCCAGCGGCCAATAGAAGGGCTTTTAGCCCCTTTTTTAGTTATAGATTCTTCTCTTGACTAAAAAAACTTCCGGTGATATTCTACTGTTACCCATTTTATTAGTTACTAATCTTTTGCGAACCGCCAACTGCGGTCAGCGAATAGCGATCTTATGCCTACAATTAGCCAATTAATCCGTAAAGGACGTCATTCCAAACCCAAAAAGAGCAAAACTCCAGCCTTACAAACTACTCTTGATACTTTACACCGTCGCCGGACTATTCTTCGGATTGGTAGCCCAGCCAAACGCGGTGTTTGTCTTAAAGTTTTTACTCGGACGCCAAAAAAACCAAACTCAGCGCTACGAAAAGTGGCTCGTGTTCGGTTATCTAATGGTATGGAAGTAACTGCCTATATTCCAGGTGAAGGTCATAATTTGCAGGAACACAGTATCGTTTTGATTAAATCCGGTCGGGTTAAAGATTTGCCAGGTGTTCGTTACAAAATTATTCGTGGTGTTTATGACACTCAAGGCGTCGCCGGACGACAGCGTGGTCGTTCACTTTATGGTGCTAAACGAAGCAAGGGTGCCGGCGCTAAAGCGGAACAAAAATAATTTTAATATTCTATAATAATGTATGCGCGGTAAACCAGCACCCAAAAGACCAATTAAAGCCGACTCTAAATACAATAGTGTTGTGGTAACTAAATTTATCAATTATTTAATGCGCGATGGCAAAAAATCAACTGCTCGGCAGGTGATGTACAGCGCTTTTGATATAATCAGCGAGAAAACCAAAAAAAACCCGGTGGAGGTTTTTGATGCAGCGATCAAGAATGTTGGGCCGCTCTTGGAAGTACGCAGTAAGCGTGTTGGCGGAGCTAATTACCAGATTCCTTATCCAGTGCGTGGCGAACGCCGCAATTCTTTGGCTTTTCGTTGGATTCTGACTGCGGCCAAGGGTCGCAAGGGTATGCCGATGGGTAAGCGTTTAGCCTCAGAATTAATTGATGCCTATAATAAAGAAGGGGCCGCGGTCAAAAAACGCGAAGATACCCACCGGATGGCTGAGGCCAATCGCGCTTTTGCCCATTTTGCGAGATAATTATTAATCGCAGTTCGCTGTCCGCTGATCGCAGTTTGCTCCTCATAGCCATCTGCGAACCGCGAACCGCGAACAGCTTATTTATATTTATGCCCCGAGAATACAGCCTAGAGAAAACCCGTAATATTGGTATCATCGCTCATATTGATGCTGGCAAGACCACGGTATCGGAGCGAGTTTTATTTTATACCGGTAAAAAACATAAAATTGGCGAAGTCCACGAAGGCGCAGCTGAGATGGACTGGATGGAACAAGAGCGCGAACGCGGCATTACTATTACCTCGGCCGCCACTACTTGTTTTTGGAAAGACTGCCGGATTAATTTGATTGATACCCCTGGCCACGTTGACTTTACCGCTGAGGTCGAACGCAGTTTGCGCGTTTTGGATGGCGGCGTAGTTATTTTTGATGGTGTGGCTGGTGTTGAGCCGCAAAGTGAGACTGTTTGGCACCAAGCGGATAAATATCAGGTGCCCCGGTTAGCTTTTGTTAATAAAATGGATCGGACAGGTGCCGATTTTTATAAAGATTTAGATTCTATCCATGATCGGTTGACCAAAAACGCCCATCCGATACAACTGCCGATTGGCGCTGAATCAAACTTTTTAGGTATTATTGATTTATTTGAACGTAAAGCTCGATTTTATCTTGATGATTTGGGCACCAAATGGGAGGATCGCGACGTACCTGATGATATGAAAGATAAGGTGGAAGAGTTTCGGAACAAGTTGATTGAAGCCATCGTTGAGAATGATGAAAATTTGATGCACAAATATTTGGGTGGCGAAGAAGTTGCCGTAGCGGACCTCAAACGCGTGCTACGAAGCGCTGTAATTACTAATAAAATTGTGCCGGTTTTGTGTGGTTCAGCGCTTAAGAATAAGGGTGTCCAGTCGATGCTTGACGCCGTGGTGGAATATTTGCCTTCGCCCTTGGATGTGCCGGCGATCGAGGGTCATGCCGTTGGCAATGAAGAACAAAAAATAGCTTGCGAGCCAGATGATAATAAACCATTTGCTGCTTTAGCTTTTAAAATTGCCGCCGATCCTTTTGTTGGTAAATTATGTTTTTTCCGCGTCTATTCCGGCACCTTAAAAGCTGGTTCCTACGTTTTAAACACAGTAACTGGGGAGCGGGAACGCATCGGACGAATTTTACGGATGCATGCTAATTCTCGAGAAGATGTAACCGATGTTTATGCTGGCGAAATCGCCGCCGCCGTTGGTCTAAAGGCGACTTTTACCGGACATACTTTATGTGATCCCGACCAGCCGATTATTTTAGAATCAATTACTTTCCCTGAGCCAGTTATTTCGGTCGCCGTTGAACCCAAGACTAAGGCTGACCAAGAAAAATTAGGTATGGCTTTACAAAAGTTAGCTGAAGAAGATCCGACTTTTAAGGTTCATACTGATGAAGAAACATTGCAGACTATCATTTCTGGTATGGGTGAGTTACATTTGGAAATTATTGTTGATCGGATGAAGCGCGAGTTTAAAGTTGAGGCTAACGTTGGCGCGCCGCAGGTAGCTTATAAAGAAACGATTAAAAAACCGGCTGAAGCCGAGGGTAAATATATTCGTCAATCTGGTGGTCGTGGTCAGTATGGCCATTGTTGGTTACGGGTTGCCCCTAAAGAACGAGGCGCTGGTTTTGAATTTTTAGACGAGGTTAAGGGTGGTGTTATTCCTAAAGAATATATTCCGGCAATTGGTAAGGGCGTGGTGGAAGCGTTGAGCCGTGGTGTTCTGGCTGGCTATCCAATGGTGGACATGGAAGTGACGGTATATGACGGATCATTCCACGAAGTTGACTCTTCAGAAGCCGCCTTTAAAATCGCTGGTTCAATGGCTTTACGCGAGGCCGTTCGTCGAGGTGGCGCAGTTTTGCTTGAGCCGATTATGTCGGTGGAGACTGTTACGCCGGAAGAATTTATGGGCGAAGTGGTTGGTGACTTAAATTCTAAACGCGGTCAGATTGCGGAGATGCGCGATCGGGTGGGGATGAAAGTAATTGATGCTTTAGTGCCGTTATCTTCAATGTTTGGCTATTCAACAACCCTGCGTTCGATGACTCAGGGGCGCGCTAGTTACAGTATGGAGTTTAAACACTATGCGCCAGTGCCGGAACACGTTGCTCAGGAAATTGTTAGTGGCAAGACTAAGGGTAAATAATTTAATTAAGAATCGAGGATTAGGAATATTATGAATAGTGAGTTTGGGAAAGTTTTAGACCTAATTCGGCGGACTAAGGAAAGGCTGGTGTTCTACGACTCAGCTATGGATAGCGCTTTCGTTATTTTAAACATAGAAGAGTACGAACAATTAACCAAAAAAACGGCGGCCGAGCCACAGCCGGTTTCGCCAGCTGGCGAATTGACAAGGGAAGAAATTTTGGCTAAAATCAACCAGGATATGATTAAGTGGCGGACTAAGCAAGAGCTTCATCAGGTTGCTCAGGCTGAGGTACCAGCTACATCGAGTCCGACACCTAGCTCAGTAGAACCCAAAGATGAAGAAGGATATTACTTTGAGCCGATTGACGAACAATTTTAATTTGTAATTTAATAAACCCCATAACTGGCTAAAACCTGGGAGTTTGGTCCTAGGGTTGTGGGAGGAGAATACTAAGATGACAGCAGAATTTAATCGTGGTAAACCACATTTGAATGTGGGTACAATTGGCCACGTTGATCATGGTAAGACTACTCTAACGGCGGCAATTTTGAATTATATTGGTGCCAAGGGTGGTACTGCCCAGAAAAAGTCCGTGGACCAAATTGACAATGCGCCTGAGGAAAAGGCCCGGGGTATTACAATTGCGACGGCCCACGTTGAGTATGAGACAGAAAAACGTCACTATGCTCACGTTGATTGTCCTGGTCACGCTGATTACATCAAAAACATGATTACCGGCGCGGCTCAGATGGATGGCGCAATTTTGGTGGTCGCGGCCACTGATGGCCCGATGCCTCAGACTCGCGAACACATCCTTTTGGCTCACCAAGTTGGTGTCCCCACGATGGTTGTCTTTTTAAACAAGGTTGACCAAGTAACTGATAAGGAGCTAATTGACATTGTGGAAGAGGAAGTCCGCGATCTATTAACTAAGTATGAATTCCCTGGAAAAGAGATCCCCATCATTCGCGGCTCGGCTCTTAAGGCTTTAGAAGACCCGAACGGCGAATATGGCAAGGGAATGGAAGAATTATTAAATGCCTTGGATACCTATATTCCTGAGCCAAAACGGGTGATTGATAAACCATTCTTAATGCCGATCGAAGATGTCTTCTCAATTGAAGGTCGTGGCACAGTCGTTACCGGTAGAATTGACCGGGGTATCGTTAAAACCAACGAAGAAGTTGAGATTGTTGGTCTTAAAGAAACTCAAAAGACTGTGGTAACCGGTATTGAGATGTTTAATAAATCGCTTGATCAAGGTCAGGCTGGCGACAACGCTGGTATCCTACTTCGCGGTATCCGCAAAGAGCAGGTTCAGCGCGGTCAGGTTTTGGCTAAACCCGGCACCATTACTCCTCACACAGAGTTTGATACTGAAGTCTATATCCTCTCCAAAGAGGAAGGTGGTCGCCACAAACCGTTCTTTAAAGGTTATAAACCCCAGTTCTATATTGGCACCACTGACGTGACCGGCGAAATCATTCTGCCTGAAGGTGTGGAGATGGTTATGCCTGGTGATACAGTAAAAATCGGGGTCAAATTGATCGCCCCGGTGGCTCTAGAAGAACAACAACGGTTTGCTATCCGCGAGGGTGGCCATACCGTTGGTGCTGGTGTTATTACCAAAATTGTTAAATAGACCAATAGCCCAGCACCACTTTTCGGTGCCGGGCTAAGGCTTAATTAACAAATAAACGTTTAAAGGTTGGAAAATACATGACAGCTGAACATTCCAAAAAAAGTAAACCAGTAAGTGAGGAAAAAGAAAAAGCTCATCAGCGGATCCGCATTAAGATCCGGGCTTATGATCACAAGATTATTGATCAGTCGACCAAAACGATTATGGAAACGGCCGAGCGCACTGGCGCCAAAGTGGCCGGGCCAATCCCGCTACCGACTGAAAAGTCCAAGTACACCGTGATCCGTTCCTCATTTGTCCACAAGGACGCTCGTGACCAGTTTGAAATGCGGGTGCACAAGCGTTTGATCGACATTATCGACCCGACTCCCAAGACGGTGGATTCTTTGATGAGTCTCAATCTCCCCGCCGGTGTTGATGTCGAGATCAAGATGTAGTTTTCCCCAGCTCTTTTTAAGCAGTATTTTGTCCGCCCTAGCGGATAATATTGCTATTGAGATTAAAATATAGATTTTTTTTAGCTAATTTTAGCCAAATTTATGAAAGCCCGTTTAAATGCGGGCTTTTGTGATTATGGTAAACATATGTTTGACAAAGATTTATTTTCAAAGTAATCTAAAATGTTCACAAATAGTTACAGAAAAAGGAGGGCGAAAGTGAAGGTTTTAGGGGTTGACCATATCGGGGTTGCTATCCCCTCGCGACTGGAAAATCTGCTTAGCTTCTGGTTTACAGGATTAGGTCTTGATTCTTCTGATCCTGAGGTGATCCCGGATCAGCAGGTTGAGACAATTTTTTTGAGGGTAGGTGGGATTGCTATTGAGTTGATCTCATCTACCTCGTCAGATGGCCCAATCGCTAAGTTTTTGGAGAAGCGTGGTCCCGGCATTCATCATATCTGTCTTCAGGTGGATGATATTTGGGGCTTTCTCCAGCGCTTGAAGGGGGTCGGATGTCGGCTAATCGACGAGACGCCACGGCGTGGTGCTCGAGATAAATTGGTGGCGTTCATTCATCCCAGCAGTACCGGTGGGGTGCTGATTGAGCTCTGCCAATCGCCGCCTCAGTAGTTATCTTCTCTGAGGTGGTTTTTTTATTAAGGTTTTATTGATTTAATGTATTTATGACTTTATTTAAATGATAAATTTATGTATTTTTATTATATTTATTTTAGCTGTTTGGGGGTGTAATAGTTATTTGGTTTTTATTTCAGTTATTTTTAGACAAGCATTTTTAATATTTTTTTGGCTGGGTTGCACTTTTTTGTTTTATCTGTGGATAAGTTGATTGGATATTGTATATTGAACTTATTTCAAATAGGAGCTATATTAACAGGTTTGGTACAATATCGTACTAAACAACTTTGCCAATAACGCGTAGCACCTACAAAGGAGGGTATAGCTATGCATCAGAGATTTCAGGTTGTGGGTACTGGTAGGGTACATCCCCGATTGCTCGAACACGAGGTGCTTCTGGCTCTGCATCCTCGTAGAAAAGAAAGCGGCGAGATTGTATCCACTGAAAAAGCTGCGAG
Source organism: Patescibacteria group bacterium (assembly GCA_041650515.1). GTDB lineage: Bacteria > Patescibacteriota > Patescibacteriia > JACRDY01 > JACRDY01 > JBAZLA01. The sequence goes on along the minus strand of JBAZLA010000006.1, from coordinate 1,923 downwards.
ATTCATTCGTGAGAGGCTTGGGTTCAAGACTCATGCCGTCGGCTACGATGTCGACGCACGGGTGATGCCCAACGAATGGCTGGATAGCGAGATGCAAATCCGAGCCGCTCGTATCGCGATGGATGAAGCGGGTTGGACACCAGACAGCGTTACCCTGCTGGTCGTCCTCACCTCGACCCCCGATTACATCAGATTCCCCTACCAAGTGGGCCTGGTGGCGAAGGGATTGGGTCTGGGCAACGCTCCGGGTTTCATGTCTCTCAACTTTGATGAAGGTTGTGGTGGTTTCGCCCACAAACTCGAAGTCATCAAGTTGATGGGGTACGCTGGGTATCGGCGCGTTCTGGTTGTGGCGGGAAATTGCTATTCGGCTTTCATGGCTTTGGATGATGCCGAATACTGCTTCGCGTCCAATCTAAACGTGTCGGTTTTCGGCGACGGCGCTGCTGCGGTTTGTTTTCAAGTGGTGGATACGAACGACGAGATTGGGCTCATCGCTCACAGTTCCGTTGAATCGTATAGCAACCCGCCCATGGAATTCCGTTTCGGCGGATGCAGAGCCCCCTTCAGGCCGGGCCTTACTCGTGAACAGACGCAGTATGTGATGCACGGTTCCGTGGTTTCACAGTACGCCCCGCAGTTGATGGCCGAGGCCTACCAACGGCTGTTGAAAACCCACCGGTTTTCCCTCAACGACGTCAAACTGTTGATTCCACACCAGGCGAATCCCAACGCCATAGTCAATGACCTGACCACACCGTTGGGTATTCCCGAAGACCGTGTGTGGCTCGGTGGGAGGGAAGTCGGTAACGTTGCAGTAGGTTGTCTGCCCTTCGGGTTGGACGAATGCCGCAAGAATGGCCGGGTTAAACAGGGCGATTTGATTGCTCTCGTCGCTATCGGCGCCGGAAATGGTGCCTGGACCGGCGGAGCGAGTTTGATCGTTCTGTGAGATCCAACTGGTCAGCGTCTTAAACTCATGGTAAAATATAAGGAGAAACCATAGTTTAAAGACGCTTTTTTTATATTTATGGATCCGTCTAATTTTATATTATTAGGTATAAGCCTGATTAATTTATTCCTTGGTTTTTTTCTATTTTTAAAGAGTAGAAAGAATCTAGTCAATATATCATATTCGATTTTTGTTTTTTTTATATTTTGTTGGGGATTATCATTATTTATTTTTAGATTAACCAGCAACGAGCAGATAGCTCTCTTGGCGATGCGCTTATCCTATGTCAGCGCCGTTTTAATCTCTGTTCCGTTCATTTATTTTGCTTTAATATTTCCCGGAGGTAGATTATCCTCCTATAAGAGTAGTATTTTGTTAATGCTGCCGGCTATATTTGTTTCTTTCTTGTTGTTAAATAGAAATTTTTTGGTAAAGAGTTTAGTCTATCACTATTATGGTAAAGCTGTTTTACTTTTGCCGTATCATTATTTGCTTTTTGGTTTTTGTTTTATAATGTCTTTTTTTGGTGCTTGGTTAATATTATGGTGGCGGTATCGTCATAGCTATGGAATAATTAAAACCCAGTTTTTATATGTATTGATTGGTATCTTAGTTTCCGGTGTCTTGGGTACAATATTTAATCTTATATTGCCATCACCATGGTTTATCAACTTTAGGTGGATTTGGTTAGGTCCTAGCTTTACTATCATTATGGTAGTATTTATTGCCTACGCTATCATCCGTTACCGGCTGATGGACATCAAGTTAGTCATCAAGCGCAGTACAGTCTTCACTCTATTAGTTGTTATTATTACTGCTACCTATGCTTTCTTGGTAGTTTTTTTGGACAAACCTTTGGTCACTATCTGGGACGCTATTCTTTATTCGCGACTAGCGTTGTTACTTCGGTTTTGATTGTTTTGGGGTTTCAGCCGTTAAAGGGCTTTTTACAAAAGGCGACCAACAAATTT
>JBAZLA010000005.1:0-76056 GCA_041650515.1 Patescibacteria group bacterium | reverse complement strand
CGTAAAGGTCGGGTAATGGTTATTTGTTCAAATCCTAAACATAAACAACGACAAGGCTAATTTAAACTATGGCAGTAAGAATTGCAGGGGTTACCCTACCAAATAATAAGAGAATCGAAGCCGCCCTACCTTTAATCTATGGTTTAGGTTTGGCTCTGACTCAGAAAATTTTAGTTAAGACCAAAATTAGTCCGGATATTCGAGTCAAAGATTTAGCTGAAGATCAGATTAATATGTTGAGAACTATTGTTGAGAAGGAACATCGAGTTGAAGGCGATTTACGCAGAGAAATTTTGACTAATATTAAAAGACTAAAAGAGATTGGCTCTTATCGCGGTAGTCGACATGCCCGAAATTTACCCTGCCGTGGTCAACGAACTAAAACCAATTGTCGAACCGTCCGCGGTAATGTCCGCAAAACTATGGGTAGCGGTCGTAAGCCATCAGCCCAAAAGACTTAATTTTAAAATATGAGTGACGAGAATAAAACAGATCAAGAAAAAACAGCACCCGCCGCCGAGTCAACTGACAAACCAACGCCGGCCGGCGAAAAAAGTGCTAAGCCCAGAAAGGGGACTAAAAATAAAGTTAAAAAACAAGTTAGCTTGGGCCGAGCCTATATCCAAGCGTCTTATAATAACACAATTGTTACTTATACCGATCAAAACGGCAACGTTTTAGCTTGGAGCTCAGCGGGTCAGTCGGGTTTCAAAGGCCCTAAAAAATCAACCCCTTACGCGGCTTCAATTATAGTTAAAAATGCCTCCGACAAAGTGGTTTCTTATGGTTTAAAAGAAGTTAATGTTTTTGTTAAAGGTGTTGGCGCCGGCCGTGAATCAGCTATCCGGGCGATTAACGCTAATGGAATCCAAGTTTTATCGATTAAGGATGTTACGCCGATTCCTCATAATGGTTGTCGACCCAAGAAAATCCGAAGAGTCTAATTTTTATTATTTCAAATATGCGAAAATTGCAAGCCAAATGTAAACAGTGCCGCCGGGAAGGAATTAAGCTAATGCTTAAAGGTGATCGTTGTATGCTACCTAAGTGTGCCATGATTAAACGTGGCTATCCACCAGGACAACATGGAATTAAGGGCCGGAGTAAGCCGACTGCTTATGGCGAACAGCTACGCGAGAAACAAAAGGCCAAAAAGACCTACGGTATTTTGGAAAAACAATTTGCGCTATATTATAAAGAGGCGATTCGTCGTAAAGGTGATGCCAGCGAAAACTTAACTCAACTTTTAGAAATGAGATTAGATAATATTATTTATCGTTTAGGCTTTGCCCAGTCTCGCAATCAAGCTAAACAGATGGTCTCGCACAATTTATTTTTGGTCAATAATAAAAAAGCTAATATTATTTCTTACCAAATCAAGGTCGGGGATATCATCACTCTGCGTGATAAAAGTAAAAAGTTAAAGCTTTTTGCTAATTTAGCGGATACTTTAAATAAAAGTAAGGGTCAAGTGCCGAATTGGTTATCAATTGATATTGATAGCCTGACCGCTAAAATTTTAACCACACCCAAAAAGGGTGAAATAGCTGAAACTAACTTTGATATTAAAGCAATTATTGAGTTCTACTCACGTTAATAATTCATATAATTTATTCTATAAACGTCGCCAAATATGGAAAAATTACTTTTACCTTCAAAAATTGAATGGCAAAAAGGTGAGAACAAGAATCAAAAATCAGTGGTCATCGAGCCATGTTATTTTGGTTATGGCACCACCTTGGGTAATGCTCTAAGACGAGTTTTGCTATCCTCTTTACCTGGCGCGGCGGTAACAGCAGTTAAAATAAAAGGTGCTGAGCATGAATTTTCTACTTTACCTGGCGTTTTAGAAGATGTAGTCGAAATTATTCTCAACCTCAAAAGATTAAGAATAAATTTACACTCTGATGATCCAGTTAAAATAACTTTGAAAGCTAAAGGAGAAAAAGAGGTTACTGGGGCTGATTTTGATAAAAATAGCGAAGTGGAGATTGTTAACCCAAGTATGATCATCGCTAATTTAACTGACAAAAAAGCTGAATTAGAGATGGAAGTGACTGTAGCTAAGGGACGTGGTTATATTCCAACTGAGGCTCAAGATAAGAGTAAATTAAACGTTGGCGAAATTGCTGTTGATGCTTTGTTTAGCCCGGTGGTTAGTGCCGGTTTTCGCGTTGAGAATACTCGTGTTGGTCAAATTACCAATTATGATAAATTAACCCTACATATTGAAACTGACGGTAGTATCACCCCGGAAGAAGCTTTTGATCAGTCAGTAAAAATTTTAATTGATCATGTTAATATTTTACAGGGTGTTGGAGTAGTAGAAGAAAAAACAGAGAAAAAAGAAGAACTAGCTGATGACCCGGAGACTACTCCCAAAACTAAAAAGGAAGAAAAAAAAGAAGAGAAAAAATAATTTTTGATTATGAGACACGGCAAAACAGTTAAAACCTTAGATCGTGATCGCGCTAGTCGTCAGGCTTTATTGCGTGGCTTGGCTACCAGTCTTGTTTTGTATGAAAAGATTAAAACTACCGACGCTAAAGCCAAAACTATCAAACCGATCATCGAAAAACATATTACCACCGCCAAAAAGGGCGATTTAGCCGCCAGACGTCAACTAGCTAAATATCTATATACTCGCGGTGCGGTGAAAAAAATGATTGAAAAGATCGGTCCCCGTTATAAAGATCGTCAAGGTGGCTATTTAAGAATAACTAAACTAGGACCTCGCAAAGGTGACGGTGCCCAAATGGTCCAGCTAGAATTGGTTTAATTTAATCTATGCAGAATCAAAAAACAACCAAGTTCCAATACAACGTCAAAAGAGCCACCCATCAGCTTGATGCTACTAATCAAGCAGTCGGGCGGTTAGCTTCGACGATCGCCGGTTTATTAATGGGTAAAAATAGACCGGACTATTCACCACACATTGATTGTGGTGACCAAGTTGAAGTAATTAATAGCAAGTTGCTTAAATTTACCGGCAAAAAACTAGATCAGAAAGAATATATTCGCCACACTGGCTATCCCGCTGGTCTACGTCGTAAAAAAATGAAAGAAGTTTTTGCCCAAAATCCAGCCGAAGTCATCCGGCAAACCGTTTATAAAATGTTACCCAAGAACAAATTGAGACCAATTTTTATTAAACGCTTAAAAGTCAAATAATTTTTATTCGGCTATGGAAAGTAAAAAAATACAACAAACTACCAATAAAGAAGAAAATACTAAACTTGGGGGTAAATACATCGAAGCTATCGGCCGGCGCAAACGAGCAGTAGCTAGAGTACGATTTTATGATAATAAAAAGAAAAAAATAACAATCAACAATAAAGAGTACCAAAAATTTTTGCCAACCTTTGAACTGGTTAAAACCGTTGAGCAACCTTTGCAGGCAACGGGTTATATGGATGCCTCGGTTACAGTAATAGTAAAGGGTGGGGGTATTCGTGGCCAAGCTGATGCTATCAGTCATGGTATTGCTCGGACTTTAATTAAATTAGATCCAGAACTGCGAACAGCTTTAAAACCATTAGGTTACTTGACTCGAGATCCACGTGAAAAAGAACGTAAAAAACCAGGTCTCAAAAAAGCTCGCCGCGCCCCACAATGGGCCAAGCGTTAATCCCATATTTAACTCTATTAAACCCCGCTTTAAAACGGGGTTTAATTATGATATAATTAGCTTACTATATCTTAAAAAATAAAAGTTAAATTATGGCCGTCCAAAAAGAAGGTGAAAAATATCATTGCAGCATTTGCGGTAATGAAGTTACCGTTACTAAAGTTGGCGGCGGGACATTAGTCTGCTGTGGCCAAGAAATGGAATTGCTAGATTCCTAATCAAAAAAATATGTCTAAAACTCAAGAAAATTTACTCAAGGCCTTTATTGGCGAATCGATGGCTCGAAATAAGTATATCTTTTTCGCCAAAAAAGCCCGCGAAGAAGGCTATGAAGGTATTGCTCAAATTTTTGAAGAAACTGCTGATAATGAACGAGCTCACGCTGAACGATTGTTAGAATTTGTTAAAGATAAGACACAAGTTATTGATACATTCGTAATTGACGGGCCCATTAGTACCACAACAAATAATCTACAATATGCTGCCAACGGTGAAAATTATGAATGGACTAAAATGTACCCCCAGTTTGAGCAAGAGGCGAGAACAGAAGGAGAAGAAAGAATAGCTAGCGTCTTTAAAGAAATTGGCGAAGTAGAAGAAAAACATGAAGAACGGTACCAAAAATTACTTAAACAAACGATTGAAGGTAAGGTTTTTATTCGTGAAGAAGAAATTGAATGGAAATGTCTTAATTGTGGCTACGTTCATAAAGGCGCCCAAGCACCAAAAGTTTGCCCGGCTTGCGGTCGACCGCAAAATTGGTATCAGCCGCGCGGTCTCAATTTCTAAATTATGCCACTTTATATTGTTGCCACACCCATTGGCAATCTAGAAGATATTACTTTTAGAGCTCTTAGAACGCTAAAAGAAGTGGATTTAATTTTAGCCGAAGATACACGACAAACCAGCAAGTTATTAAATCATTATCAAATTAATACACCAATAATTAGTTACCATCACCATAGCCGTTTAGAAAAAACCGATCTAATCCTCAACAAACTAAAAAACGGGGATAATATTGCTCTGGTGTCTGATGCCGGGACGCCGGGAATTAGCGACCCGGGAAATAAACTGATCGAACAGATAACTGAGCTATTGGGTAATGATGCTAAAATTATCCCAATTCCTGGTCCAACGGCAGTAACTACCTTAGCTTCGGTTGCTGGATTACCCTGTGATGAATTTATTTTTTTTGGATTTCTACCTCACAAGAAGGGCCGACAAACAATTATTAAGACAATTAACCAATCCACCAAAACAGTTATTCTTTATGAATCGACCTATCGAATAATCAAGCTCCTTAGAGAATTAGCCACTGTTTTTAATTCAACTGACTTAGACAGAAGAAGAATAGTAATCGGTCGCGAACTAACCAAAAAATTTGAAACTATTTATCGTGGTAATATTAACCAGGTTGCCAACGCGTTAGAAAATGATAAAATAAAAGGAGAGTTTACCGTAATTATTGGCCAATCAATATGACTGAACCCAATTTAGCCGCTCGCTATCAAACCGAGGAATATCGCAAAAACAAGAAGGAAAAACCACTCTTATACTGGACCATCTTTGGTTTAGTGGTTATTATTGCGGCTATTGTTATCCTGACTACCAGCTAAAGTAAAAAACGCCAAATCTAACCAAATCCACAATTTGGATTTTTTATTATTTAATGCTAAAATAAGATTAAATTATGGCTAAGTTTTATATTACCACTCCAATCTATTACGTTAACGACAGGCCACATATTGGACACGCTTATACCACTATTGCGGCCGATGTCTTAGCTAGGTTTCATCGTTTACTCGGAGATGAAGTTTTTTATTTGACTGGTACCGACGAACATGGGATCAAAGTCGCTCAGGCAGCACAAAAAAATGGTCTAGAGCCAGCTCAATTTGCCGACGAGCAATCAGCTAAATTTCAACTAGCCTGGGATAGCTTGAATATTTCTAATGACGATTTTATCCGGACGACAGAGAAACGCCACGAACAAGGAGTAACTAAATTTTTGAACAAACTCAAAAATGCTAAAACTCCGCTCGGCAATGATGCGGTGTACGAAGGGGAGTATGAAGGTCTTTACTGTGTTGGCTGTGAGAGTTACAAAACCGAGAACGACCTGGTCGATGGTAAATGTCCTGATCATAATTTGGAGCCCAAGATTTTAAAAGAAAAAAATTGGTTTTTTAAATTATCCGACTTTGGACAAGAGCTCAAAAATAAAATTACCGACGGTAGCTATAACATTTTACCGGAATCAAGAAAAAATGAAGTCCTCGGCTTAATCCAAACTGGTTTGCAAGATGTCGCCATCTCGCGCCAAACGGTTGATTGGGGAATCCCAATCCCTTGGGATAAAAAACAGACAATCTACGTCTGGATTGAAGCCCTAATTAACTATCTCTCAGCCTTGGATTATCCCCAAGGTGATAAATTTAAAAAGTTTTGGCCGGCAGATTATCATTTAATGGCTAAGGATATACTTAAATTCCACGCTGTTATTTGGCCAGCAATGCTATTATCGGTTGGAGTCGCTCTACCTAAAGTTATTTTTGCTCATGGATTTTTTACCATTGACGGTCAAAAAATGTCCAAAACACTAGGCAATGTAATCGACCCGGTGGAAATCGCTGAACGTTATGGCGTTGATGCGGTTCGTTATTTTTTACTCTCTGAATTTTCTTTTGGCCAAGATGGCGACGTCTCGGTAGAAAAATTTAAAAGCCGCTACAATACCTTTTTGGCTAATGGCTTGGGTAATGTTGTTGCTCGAGTTTTAACTTTAGTGGAAAGCCATCCAGCTAAAAACCAGACATTAGATTCGACACCTCAGAAAATCGTTGAAGAAGTTTGGCAAAAATATCAACAAGCAATGATTGACCTGCAATTTGATCGGGCAATTGGTGAAATTTGGCGACTCTTAGCCTGGATGGATAACTATATTCAAGAAACTAAACCTTGGGAATTAGCCAAGACACAACCAGAAAAATTAGTTACAATTTTAGCTGATCTAACCGAAACAATCCGCCATTTAGGCTGGTTACTTTATCCAATTATGCCAACTATTAGTGAAACAATTTTAGACTCCCTCGGCGTCTTAGCTGATGAAGAAAAAGAAGGATTTGATCAGATCAAAAAATGGGGACGTTTGACTGATCATACTAAGATCAAAAAACCAGCAATTTTATTTCCTAGAATTTAATTAAATATTTTATAAATTTAATCAATCTTATGGGGCTATTTGATTTAATACTGTTGTTACTACTTTTTGGCTTTATTCTATTTGGTATTTGGTTCGGCTTTATTCATACTCTTGGCTCTTTAATTGGTATAGTTCTGGGGGCCTGGGTTGCTGGTCATTATTACGATTCAGTGGCTAGTTGGGGTATATTTATCTGGGGACCCGGCGATTGGGGAAAAGTAATTGCTTTTTTGTTAATTCTAATCTTGATCAACCGTCTGGTTGGTTTAATCTTTTATATTATTGATCGAATTTTTGAATTTTTCTCAATTATTCCTTTTCTTAAAAGCATTAATCGTCTAGTTGGTGGCGCCTTGGGCTTTTTGGAAGGTGCTTTTACTCTGGGTTTAGTTCTTTTCTTCTTGGCTAGATTCCCAATTAACGAATGGCTGACAACTGGCCTAGAAACGTCTCGGGTGGCGCCTTGGCTCATCGGTATGGCTAAATTCTTAATTCCGCTACTACCAGAATTACTTCGTCAACTTCAAAGTGTTATCTAACTAGCTATGCAATTAATTGATACTCACGCCCACGTTAATTTTTCTGCTTTTAAAGCTGACGCCGATCAAGTGATCCGGCGTTCTTTAGATCAAAACATTTGGCTAATTAATGTCGGCTCTCAGTATTCAACTTCATTACGTGCAGTTGAATATGCCCAAAAATATCCAGTGGGTGTCTATGCGGCTATTGGTATCCATCCGATTCATTTGGTCGCCCAAAATGTTCAAGAAATTTCTAATGATGGAGAAGAGGAGATCGAATTTTTGAGCCACGCCGAAAATTTTGACCACCAAAAATATTTTGATTTAGCTAAAAGTAGCCCCCGGGTTGTTGCCATTGGTGAGATTGGTCTTGATTACTATCATCTTGATCAAGATAATCGCGAAAAAATAATTGCCAAACAAAAAATAACCTTAGCCGAACAAATCGACTTAGCTAATCAATTGTCGCTGCCATTAATTTTACACTGTCGAGAGGCTTATTCAGATTTAATTAACGAAGTTAAAAAAAATAAAAATAAAATCAATAATGGAGGAGTCATCCACTGTTTCGGTGGCAATCTAGCCGAAGCTACTGAACTAACTGATTTAGGTTTTTTCCTGGGATTTACTGGAATTATCACGTTCAAAAATGCTGGGGAAGCTTTACTAAAAGTAGTTAAAAATATACCACTAGCTAAAATTTTAATCGAAACCGATTCGCCTTATTTAGCGCCACAAGTTCATCGCGGCAAACGCAATGAACCAGCTTATGTTCAATATGTCGCCCAAAAAGTCGCTGAAATTAAACAAATACCCTTAGAAACCGTTGCCGACCGAACTAGCCAAAATGCTCGAAATTTGTTCAAAATTTGAGGTTTATTGACTTATTAGGTGGTTCACCCTATAATAGTGGTGTTTTAGCCAAAATAATGCCTAAAAACGTTGAAAAAATAGGGGATAGCGCTCCCTGGTGGCAACCAGCTATAGTTTTATTTATTCGGTTAAGCGGCTGGATAGCCATACCAATCATTGGTGCGATCTTTTTGGGTAGATGGCTAGATGATAAATATAATACCGCGCCGTGGCTTTATTTAGGCTCAGTTGGTATTGCCTTTATTATCACGACGGTTGGCATTATAAAAGATGCTACTCAGGCGATTAAATTTATGGAGGAGCAAGATAAAGATAAACAAAAATAATTCATATGAATACTAATTCAACCACCGCCACTACATTAGCCGTCGAGAACAACGAATCTCGGTTAGTTGAGATCCAGATGGAAACTAGCCAAGAAAGCCATTCTTTATCAGCTGAGCCTATTTTGCACTTTGGTGGTTTTACGGTGACCAATTCTTTAATCAATACCTGGATAGTCGTTTTGATTGTTGTTATTATTTCAGTTGTTCTAAGAAAAAAACTTAAGGAAGTGCCACGGGGCATTCAAAATATTTTTGAAATGGTTGTTGAAGGAGCCCTTAATCTTTGCGACTCAATCACTGGTAATCGAGCCAAATCAATGAAATTTTTTCCCATCGCCTTTGCTTTTTTTATTTTTATTTTGCTTAACAATTGGTTGGGACTTTTACCAGGTATCGGCTCGATCGGTTATAACGAAATAGTCGATGGTCATAAAGTTTTTGTTCCTTTTTTTCGCGGCGGTACAGCCGACCTAAACACCACCTTAGCTTTGGCTTTGTTCGCTGTTACTGCTTCTCATATTATGGGTGTTATTACAATCGGCGTTTGGAAACATTTCAATAAATTTATTAATCTTAAAGCTTTTTTGCAGATTCCCAAAAAAATAATCAAAGAACCTAGTATTATACTGGTTAATCCAATCAAGGCTTTTGTTGGTTTGGTCGAGATTATCGGTGAAATTGCTAAGATCGCTTCGTTGTCTTTCCGACTTTTTGGCAATATTTTTGCCGGTGAAGTCTTGTTGGCTTCAATGGCTGCTCTATTTGCCTTTCTTTTGCCTATTCCCTTTATGTTCTTAGAATTGATTGTCGGGATTATCCAAGCTTTAATTTTTGCGGTTCTGACGTTAGTTTATATGACCATTGCTTCTTCAGCTGAAGAGCATTAGCTTCTTAATGAAAAAAATTCTACTATTCACCATGATTATCTGCGGTTTTATCTTAAAACCAAATTTTTTAGTTTATGCCGAAGCTAGCGATAATCCGGGAATTCGAATTTATGATAGTGATACTTTAAAGCTAGAAGGTGAATTTTTACCTTTTATCCAAAACCAGCCAGCTGATTTTAGCTTAAGCGTTGCTGATTTGGGTGGCGACGGTATCGATGAGATTTTAGTTGGCGCTGGTTATGGCACTAAACCACTAGTCAAAATTTTTCGTGCTAACGGCTCATTGATAAATGAATTCTTCGCTTATGACCAAAACTTTACCGGCGGTATTGAAATATTTGGTGCTGATCTAGATAATGATAAAAAAAATGAAATTATTACCGCGGCTGGTCGCACTGGTGGACCGCATATCCGAATTTTTGATGCCTATGGCCAACCAAAAGGCAATAACGGCTGGATGGCTTTTGATGATGATTATACCGCTGGTATTAAGATTGCCATTGGTGATATTAATAAAGACAATAAAAATGAAATTATTGTTAGCCGTGTTTATGATCTACCTAAAGCCCAAATCAAAATTTTTGACTCAGCGGGTGAAGATCTAAAGAAAGATTTTTATTTAGATAAATTTAATGGCAGTCTAAATCTTAATATAACTACAGCTGATCTAGGCGGCGATGGCCAAGCGGAATTGCTTATTAATGGCGGTTATAATTTATCCCCGGAAGTGTATCTTTATCGCCAAGATGGCTCACTAATAGGCAGCTCCAACGTTTTTGATCAAAACTTCCACGGCGGAGTTAATTTAGCCTCAGCAGATTTAAATAATGACGGCCGGGATGAAATCGTGGCCGGCGCCGGTTTTACCGGTGGCGCGCATGTCAAAATCTTGGATGGTTATGGAAAACTAATCAAAGAATTTTTTGCCTATGATAGTGATTTTAATGGCGGCGTAAAAATTGCCGTTGGCCAACTCGACAAAGATCCGGCTTTGGAAATCATCACTGCGCCAGCCAAAATTGCTCAAGAAAAAGAAAGTGGTAAATATATCAAAGTTGATGCTGGTAAAACTCAAACTTTATATGCCTATGATGATGGCTTTTTGATTCGTGATTTTAAAATTTCTTCTGGCTTATCTGGTAGCCCAACGCCACTTGGCCAATTCTCAGTTTATCGTAAACGTCCCTTAGTCAATATGGGGATGTATTATGGACCTAATAATACCGCTAACTATAACCTACCAAACGTACCCTGGGTTGCTTCCTTTAAAGGCCCCTACACCATCCATGGCACTTATTGGCACCATAATTTTGGCCATCCAATGAGTCACGGCTGTGTTAATATGTATACTCCAGATGCCAAATGGATTTATGACTGGGTTGATATTGGCACGCCAGTAACAACCTATAAATAACCCTTGCCAAAAACGAAAGAGTTAGTATAATAATTAACTATGACCAATACTAAAAAGAAGCTCAAAGTAGTAATCCTCGCCGCTGGTTTTGGTGAACGACTAACTAACGATGCTAGAAATGATAACGCTCTTGAACCAGGGGAGAAAGAAAAACTTTTTTTACCAAACGGCGAGATTAAACCTAAGGCCCTTTTAGAAATCAACGGCCGAGAAATAGCTAGCCGCTTAGTTGATCAACTTAAAGAAATACCCGATCTAGACATAAAAAGTGATGTTTATCTGGTGGTTAATAGCAAATACCATGAAACCTTCTGTCAGTGGGCAATTAGGCAAGATATTGGTCTAAACCAAAATAATATCATCAATAATGGTGTTGAGTCGCCTAGCCAGCGCCAAGGAGCGGTTGCCGACTTAGGTTTGGCAGTCGCCGAAGGTGGTATCGAGGCCGAAACATTAGTTTTAAGCTCTGATACGCTTTTTGATGAGTTTAAACTTAAAGATCTAATTGCTGCCCGTCAAACCGGCGCTGATAATAATATTTTGCCGGTTTATCAAGAGGCTGGCGCTATAATGCACCGACGGGCCCATGTCGAGTTTGATTCTAATGGTCAGATCAACCGATTTGAAGAAAAACGCCGGGATTTAGATCCAGAAAGCACTTATTGGGCCTCCCCGGCAATCTATTTATATTCAGAACAAACTATCAAACATGATTTACCTAAATATCTAGCTGAGAATAAAGGACAACTGACAAAACTTGATGCCCCTGGTCAGTTTAATGAATACCTTTGTTCAATCAATCCCGAGATTAGAGCCCTGCCAATCAAAGGTAAAAGATTTGATATTGGTAACCTTGAAGGGTTTAGAGGGGCTGATGCCTATTTTAGAGAAAGAGAGACCGAGATTAGACCAGAAGGCAGAAGGCAATAGCCTCTTGCTTAATATAGGTAAAATCTGCTATAATTAGAGGGATTTAAATAATAATTATTAAATAACTCTTATGCCAGAAGAAAAAGTTATCGGCTACTGTGTCAAATGCAAAGCGAAACAAGAAATGAACAACCCTGAGCAAGTCGAGATGAAAGGCAAAGGCGGAGTCGTCCGTCTAGCCATGAAAGGCTCCTGCCCGGTTTGTGGCACTGGTATGTACCGCATTTTAGGCAAGAAATAGCTAAATTTAGATGAACTTCTCCAGGGACCGCCTAAGGTTTAGCGCCAACTGGTCTAAACGTTTTCAGGGCGGTTTTTGGTTAGGAATATCCCCACTTGATTTTTAACTCTTTTTGTGATAAAAATTTATTACTATGGACCAAGAAGGGAAAACTGAACAACTGGCTGACATAGCCGAAAGAGAAGCCAGAAAACAGCAAACTAAAGACCAAGTTAGGGGAGTGGGGATTAACCTAGCTGAACTCGAAAGCTATCCCCAGCTAATTGAACGACTGACCGAACTAGATAATGGTCCGAGGTCCCATTTTAAGGACTCCTTGGAAATTGTCAAAATTATTAACCTACTATGGGAGGAGTTTGGATTGGCTGGTGTTAGTTTAGAGCAGATGAAATGGGCAGCGATACTCCATGATATTGGTAAAACTGGACCTATCCAAGCAACAACACCAGAACAACGTCAACTGGTGATCAAATTATTTGGGCCCAAAAATGTTCCTAATGCTTCTGACCAGCCGCTAGAATCACTGGTCAATAAAGTATTCCCCGAACAAAAACAAAGGGGGCAGTCCCTAGATTCGCTCAAAAAAATGGGATTAAAACTTAACCCCGATTCAGCTACTCAGAATCATGATCTTCAAGATGGCACTGTTTTAAACTTCTGGCGGTTACACGACGATTGGACTTATGACATTTTAGAAAAAACAAGAAATAATTATCCAGCTGGACCGCTTGACCAGACAATCACTCAGATTGCTGCTAGCCATCATCTTTTAGAAAACAAGAATCCAGCCCATCTACCGTCGGATAATGATTCTAAATTAGATGAAAGGACTGCTAATATTTTAAAAGCCAGCCGAGTTTTAGCTATGGTTGATCAGTACCAAGCCCTTCGTCGCCGCAGCGGTCTTAACCATAACAAACTAGAGGGTGAGAAAAAAAGCGGAGCGATAGAATCGTTAACCGATAAAATCAACGACCACCAACAACAATTATCAACCGAGGCCTTTGATGACTATCAACGAGTCATAAAAATTTTAGCTGAGGCCGAGGCCGGTCTGGAAGAGATTCTTCAACCGCGGGCAGCTGAATAAATAGCTTTTTTTTTACTTTATTCTACGCTATAATAAGCGTATTATGAATCACCAACCGGTTCGGATCGCCCAAAATACCACTTATCTTATTGTCGCTTATGTTGTACAGAAAATTATGTCTTTTCTGTACTTTATTTTGTTGGCTAGATTAATCGGGGTTGAGAATATCGGTAAATATATTTTTGCCCTATCATTCACTACTATTTTTGGTATCTTTATTGATCTAGGGCTTTCTTCGGTTTTGACCCGTGAAATTGCCAAAGATCAAAGTAAGGCAACTAAATATCTAAATAACATTATCTCGACCAAAGTTATTCTTTCGCTACTAACTTATTTAGCCGTCGTTATCGGCATTAATTTAATTAATAAAGAGCTAATAGTTAGACAGATGGTTTATTTGGCCGGGTTGATTATGGTTTTTGATTCATTTTATTTAAGCTTTTATGCCTTAATCCGGGCAAAACAAAATCTTAAATATGAATCAATCGGCATGATGATCGGCCAAGCGATCATCTTTTGTAGCGGTCTATTAATATTATTTCTAAAACTACCGATTTATTATCTAATCTTAGCAATCTTGGCCGGGAGTGTCTTTAATCTATTTTATTCTTACTTCATCTTAAGGGCTAAATTCCAAATCAAAATTAGCCTAACTTTTGATAAACAAACACTATCTTTTTTATTTAAAATTGCCGCGCCTTTTGCCATCGCCGGAATCTTTTCTCGCGTTTATGGCTATATTGATACCGTTTTGCTATCTACTTTAGCTGGTGATAAAGCGGTTGGTTGGTATTCAGCTGGTTTTAAAATTACTTTTGCTCTACAATTTATCCCTATGGCCTTCGCGGCGGCGATCTTTCCGGCCATGTCTAACTACTTTGTAACTAATAAAGAATTATTAGCCAAAACTTTTGAGCGATCAATTTATTATCTAACACTTATTGCTTTACCAATAACTTTTGGCGTAGTTATCTTAGCCCAACCAATTATTATTAAGATGTACGGCGTTGAATTCGCACCCACCGCCGTGGCGCTGCAGATTTTAATTTTTGGATTGATCTTTAATTTTGTTGGCACGCCACTCAGTTCACTGCTTAATGCTTGCAACCGTCAAATCACCAACACTATCAATATGGGTATAACTATGGCAGTAAATATTGCCCTAAATTTAACTTTAATCCCTTTATTCGGCCAACGCGCCTACATTGGCGCTTCTATTGCGGCTATTGTTTCAGCTTTAATAATGATCATTTTGGGTTTTTATTATACCAACCAAGTCATTAGTTATAATAAAAAGGGGTTACTTCGAGATCTAATAAAAATAATACTAGCAACAGCAGTAATGTCGATATCTATCTGGCTACTGTTACCAGCAATTAATTTTATTTTATTAGTTCCTATTGGCGGAATTATTTACTTTATAATCTTATATATATTAAAAGGTTTCGATCAAGAAGAAGTCAAAAAACTTTATTACTCCTTTGTTAATAAAGAACAATGAAAAAAACCCTACTAGTAACAATTGATTTTTTACCCCAAAGTGGCGGTGTGGCACGCTATTTAGCTAATTTAGCCGCTAATTTACCAAGGGAGAGTTTAGTAGTTTTGGCGCCAAAAATAAAAAATTACCACGACGATATATCTAGTTGTAAAATCTATCGACGAAGTTTATTTTGGGCGTTTTGGCCTAAATGGTTACCAATGCTCTGGCATATCTACAAAATTATTAAAACAGAAAAAATTGAAATTATCTGGGTCGCCCAACCCTTGCCGGTTGGCACCGCAGTCTATCTAGTCAGCCGACTATTAAAATTACCTTATATCGTTAACAGCCACGGCATGGATGTAGCTCTTATTTTATACTCAAATACTCGCAAAAAATTATTAGGTAAAAGAATTCTTAATAATGCTAACCAAGTTACCGTCAACAGTAATTTTACTAAAAATCTGATCCTAGAATTAGGCGTCCCCGAAAACAAAATAACTAAAATCTATCCTTGTCCAGCCTTTCACCAACTACCATCACAACACGACTGCCAAAAGATCAAACAAAAATACAATCTAGAAAACAAAAAAATAATTTTAACAGTTGGCCGGCTGGTCAAACGAAAAGGCCATGATCAAGTAATCCGAGCCCTGCCCAAAATCTTAGCCACCGTACCAGAGACGGCTTACTTAATTGTTGGTGATGGCCAGAACAAAGAAAATTTGCTAGAATTAACAAAACAGCTTGATTTAGAAGAAAATGTGCTCTTTACTGGCTTTATAACCGACCAAGAATTACCCGCGTATTATCAAATTGCCGATCTATTCATTATGCCCTCGCGTAATATTAATAACTATGACGTTGAGGGATTCGGTCTGGTTTATTTAGAAGCTAATAGCTTTGGCAAGCCGACAATTAGTGGCGATCAGGGTGGAGAAGCTGAAGCAGTTGTTAATGGTCAAACTGGCTTTCAAATTAATCCAACCGATATTACAAAAATCAGCGAACAAGTCGTTAGTCTACTAACTAATAATGATCTAACTGAAAAAATAGGTGAGCAGGGCAGACGGTGGGCAAAAAATTTTAGTTGGGAGATAGAGGCTAAAAAATTAGAAAAACTACTAAGCGAATAACTATGGAAAAAATCAATATTATTATGTTTTCCATGTCCCACTACACGGACTGGCAAAAGGGGCAAGTTAATCGTAATTATCATATTTTAAACGAGCTACAAAAAGATGAACGGATAGACAAAATTATCTCGATCGATTTTTTACCGTTCAACTGGAGAAAAGTTGCCAAAATTTATTGGGAAAATATAATGTGGGGAGAGATGGATGATATTGAGATCGTTTATGGCGACTTAACTAGCTCCTGCCATCGAGTTAATAGTAAACTCTATATTTATTCAACTATTGATTCAATTTATTCTCACCAAACCGTCACTAAAGAACTAAAAAAAATCATTAAGATTTTAAATCTGGATAATATTGTTTTCTGGTCATATAACCCACTATTTACTTGCATTTTAGAAGATGTTTGCAAAAAAAATATAGAACGCCGAGCTTTTGTTTTTGATGCCGTTGACAATTGGTCAGAGCACCCAGCTTTTCAAAAATACAAAGATGAGCTAAGGATTGGCTACCAAATCATCCGCCAGGACGCCGACATAATATTCACTGTTTCTGACTATTTAAAACATCAATTATTTGAAGAACGTAAAAATTGTTATTGGATACCCAACGGTATTAATCCTGAACATTTTATGCTACCTAAAAAAGACTATCAAGAACCAGCTGAACTCAAGAATATACCTCGACCAATCATTGGCTACCATGGGGTGGTCCAGGGTCGTTTGGATTTAGAATTGATAGAATATGTTGCCCAAAAAAATCCTGACAAATCAATAGTCCTAATTGGCACCCAGGTTTGGAAAAATTACAATAAGATTATCAAAAAAAAGCTACAAAACTACAAAAATATTTATCTGATTCCGTTTATCTCATATCAAAAATTACCTCACTATTTGCATACGTTTAACGCCGGCATTATCCCACACAAAATTAACGAGTTCACCAAATCAATGAACCCATTAAAACTCTACGAGTATTCAGCTGTTGGCATACCAACTATTACCACCTCAGTCGCTGGAATTAGCACTTTTGGCAACATTTTATATCTAGCTAATAATCCTGAAGACTTCAATAGTAAGATCCAACTAGCCTTGCGCGAAGACAATGATCAACTACGCCAAACCCGCCGCGAAGTAATCGCCGATGATAGTTGGTTCAGCCGAGCGGAGTTGATGTTAAAATATTTATTTGATCAACTAAGATAAAACTATGCAAACTGTTTTTTTCCTTATTTTGCTAGTAGTCTCAGTAGCGGCGCTAATTTTTCTAGTCAAATACAAGAAAAAAATGTAATCCAGGTTGGAGCAGAAAAATAGGGGCCTCACTCTGGGCCTTTATTTTTTAATTAAAATTAGCTAAAATATAGTCAACCACCACGCCTATGCAAATATCAGTAGTTATCCCTTGCTACAACGAATCCACGGTTATCAACCAAACTCTAGATAGAATAGCTACTTTTTTTGCTAATCAAAATTTAGATTACGAAATTATCGTCGTTGATGATGGTAGCACTGACCAAACTTTAAAAATTTTAATTAATCGTGCAGAAATTAAACTCTTAACTAATAACCACAATAAAGGCAAGGGTTATACGGTAAAAATTGGTTGCCAAGCCGCTAGCGGTGAAATCATTTTATTTACCGACGCTGATTTATCTACACCAATCGAAGAATTTAATAAATTGAAAAAATATCTCAATGAATTTGATATCGTTATTGGTTCCCGCGCTTTGCCTGATTCCAACGTTGTGATTAAACAACCATGGTACAAACGGAATCTGGGTATCTTAGGTAACAAACTAATTCAACTGATCTTAGGGCTAGGGATAAAAGACACTCAATGTGGTTTTAAAATATTTAAACGTGACGTTTTGGATATTTTTAATCAACAGACTATTGATCGCTGGGGTTTTGACTTTGAGCTTCTTTATTTGGCCGAAAAGAAAGGTTATAAAATAAAAGAAGTCGGCGTCCGTTGGCTCAATGATCCTGACACTAAAGTTAAAGCTAAAGACTACTTCAAAACATTGGTTGAAGTTTTAAAAGTTAGAATAAACGACCGACAGGGAAAATATAGCTAATTCTATGGATTTATCAATCATTATTGTTAACCGTAATACTTGCGAGTTATTGAAAAAATGTCTAGCTTCGATTTATAATAATACTGCTAATCTTGATTTTGAGATTATTGTGATTGACAATGCTTCAACTGACGATAGTATCCAGATGACTAAAAACCGATTCTCGCAGGTTAAAATAATCACCAACAATATTAATACTGGTTACGCTTTTGCCAATAATCAAGGGATCAAAATATCAACTGGTGATTTTATCCTACTTCTAAATTCTGACACAGAAGTTTTGCCTAATTGCCTACCAACAATGATTAGTTATATGCGCGTACACCCTCAGGCTGGCCTGGCTGGGTGTAAACTCTTAAATATCGACCAGACTTTACAACCCTCGGTTCGTCGTAACCCGCGACTCTGGGATCAAATGGTTATTTTGACTAAATTACCCAATTTTTTCCCTAATGCAATTAAGCATTATCTTTATTCAGACTTTGACTATAACCACGAGGCAGAAGTCGACCAAATCATGGGCGCTTTTATGTTGATCAGACGAGCGGTGGTCAACCAAATCGGCGGATTAGATCAAAATACTTTTTTTTGGTTTGATGACGTTGACTATTGTCAGCGTACTAAAAATGCTGGTTGGCAAATTATTTATACTCCGATTGCTCAGATAATTCATCTAAAAGGTTACACGGCTGACAAATATCTACCCCTGACTAAACAAAAAATGTTTGTTAAAAGTCTATTATACTACTTTAAAAAACAACAGGGGATTGGCGCTTATTTAATTTTACTACCCGGCGCTGGCTTGAGTCTAGTTCTAGCTTGGTTAGTCCAATTATTTAAAATTAAAAAAAAGAATAAAGATTTATAAATGAATTTTGATAAAAAATTTTATTTTCAAAGTTTACTAGGATTAACCATAATTACTGGGTTGTCGATTCTTACTTTCTGGCAAAACAGCCTAAATAACCCAGTTTGGTTAGCCGTTAATTTAGCCATATTACTCCTCGCGATTTATAATTTAGAATACGGACTTTATATCGTCCTGGGTGAATTGTTTATTGGCTCTTTTGGCCAAATTCTAGCTTTTAATCTTGACGGCCTACAAATTCCGATTAGAATCAGCATTTTTTTGATAATTATGTCAGTCTGGTTGGCTAAATTGATTATTAATTTAATTAGAACAAAAAAACTACAACCCTTGCTACGGATTAGAGAAAAAAGTTTAAAAAAATATTATCTTATCCTGGGAATATTTATACTCTGGGGAGTAATCTGGGGTTTTGTCCGCCAAAATACCTTCGCCAATATATTTTTTGATAGCAACGCTTGGATCTACTTTTTTTATATTTTACCTTTCTATGATTTTTTAGGTAAAGACAAAACTCCCAAGATTTTAGTGCTACTGGGTGCTGGGATAACCATAAATTTTTTAATAACTTTTTTCTCTTTCATAATTTTTACTCAGAACATTAATTGGTTAGCTGGTCATCTTTATAAATTTATTAGAGATTTACGCTGGGGTGAAATCACCTATAGTGGTAATAATCTTTGGCGAATTTTTTTACAAAGCCAAATTTATAGTCTGATTGGTTTTTTAATTTTAGCCAGTAATATTGTACTCGGGGATAACCAAACATCAAAAAATAAAAAAATTACCTGGCTACTAATTACCATCTCACTTCTTACGGTTTATCTTTCGCTTTCCAGAAGTTTTTGGCTGGGTTTAATAATCTCTTTAATAGCACTAATCGTCTGGATACTATTTAAATACCAAATCAACTGGCGCAAAATTGCCACCTGGCTGGGCATTCTGGCTATGATCACTATTTGTGAATTTGGTTTAATTATTGTTTTAGCCGGCCAGGGAACCGGCGATTTGCTATCTAGACGTTTGACTGATCTAACTGAAGCAGCTGGCGTTAGTCGTTTTAATCAATTAAAACCGCTCGGTTTAGCCATAATGAAACACCCAATCATCGGCTCCGGTTTTGGGACCACCGTAACTTATTTTTCTCGTGACCCTCGAATATTAGAAAAAGCGCCAGATGGACGCTATACCACTTATGCATTTGAATGGGGTTATCTAGATATTCTACTTAAAATCGGCCTGGCTGGATTAGTAACCTACTTACTACTGATTTGGCAAATTATTAAAAGATTAAGTCAACAAAAAATGGCCGTGGGTTTGTTAGTCGGCCTAATTGGTATTATAGTCACTAATATTTTCTCGCCCTATCTCAACCATCCGTTGGGCATCGGCTATTTGCTATTGTTAAGTACTTTATCCGATTCTAACTGACCGTAGCCATTAACAAATTCCTTATAACTCATCGGCAATTTACCTGCCGGTTGCATTAGATCAATTTTCAATTTCTGGGCCTCAATGTGGGCGCGGATTATTTTGATATTCTTCCCGTGATGAGTTGTCCAGGTGCCTGGCCAAGGGTATAAAGCTCTAATTTGGCAATCAATCTCCAAGGGGGTTTTTTGCCAATCAATCTGGCCATCATTTTTGGTTAAGATTTTAGTATAAGTAGCCAAAGAATCATCCTGTGGTTGAGCAATAATTTTATCGGCTAAATAATCAGGTAAAACTTTAGCTAATAATTCCGCACCTTCACAAGCTAAACTATTTTCCAAACTCTCAGTATTGTCATCTTCTAGGATAGTAAACACACTTTGGCTGACAATTGACCCATGATCAATTTTGTCGTCTAGTTTTATAATAGTCACGCCGGTTTCTTGATCACCGTTTAAAATGGCCGCAGCCACTGGGGAAGCACCACGATATTTAGGTAATAATGATGGGTGGATATTTAAACAACCATATTTGGGTATATCTAGTATCGTCTGGGGGATAATCTGGCCATAGGCCACTACCACTAGTAAATCAGGCTCATTCTTCTTAATAAAATTAACAGCGTTCGCCGTACGCAAACTTTCAAATTGTTCAACTAATATTTTATTCTCTAGGGCTACTTTTTTGACTGGCGTCACTTCGATTATTTGCTGACGGCCAACCGGTCGATCTGGCTGACTAATAACTGCGATAATATTATAATGGCTCTTTATCAAATTAAATAAAATTGGCACCCCAAAATTGGGGGTTCCTAGAAAAATAATTTTAGCTTTCTGCCAATCCATAATTATGGCTTTAAATCTTTATTACTAATTACTTTTTCAGCTTTATCAATAAAAAGAATACCATCTAAATGATCAACCTCATGCTGTATAACGCGAGCAAATAACCCTTTAGCCCTAATCTGATGACGTTTGCCAGCCCAATCTACATAGGTCAAAAGAATAATTTTTGCTCTCTTAACTAAACCAAAAATACCAGGCACAGATAAACACCCTTCTTCACCTAACTCTTTAGTTAACGATTTCCACAATACTACCGGATTGATCATCGGCTGGGGACCCTGATCAGTATTAATAACAATCAACCTAATATTCTGACCGACTTGCGGAGCAGCAATACCAATACCGTCGGCTTCTTGCATTGTTGTCGACAGTTGGCGGATAAAATCCTGGAAACTGGCGCTACCTAGCTCGTTCTTAGTCACCCGCTTAGACTTTTTTCTCAGTTTGGGGTTAGGATCAACTAAAATTTTTAACATATCTAAAATAAAAATTATAATAAACTCTCGGGTTGAACGTCTATCAGCCAATCATCGGGTATATTCTTTAAAATATTATTCATTACCACACTAGATCGAAGAATTATTTTATATTCAAAACGACCACGAATCTTCTGAGTATAAGCCAAAGCTGGGGGACTAATCTGAAGTAGCATTTTATCTTTTTCGGCTATTTTAGTCAACTCTTGATATAAAGAGTTAGCTCTATTTTCGGCGATTGATCGGCTAGAGTGCCGATAAATTAATTTAGCTAAATAACCAAACGGCGGATAGCCACCCAACTGACGTTCAGCTATTTCCCGCTGATAGAATAAGTCACTTTGGCCAGCAATAAAATTGCGGATAATCGGATGGTCTATTTTGAAAGTTTGAAAATAAATTTTACTAGTCAAGCTAAAAATAGATTTAGTCAATAACAAATTTAATATCTGCCAAATTTTCTCAGCACTTCTAAACTCTGGAACATAAAAAATATTATCCATAAATAAAATAGCGACTACTCCGACAGATTGCCAATTAACTTTTTTAAAAACCATCTCGGTTCCTAAATAAATATCAGCTAAATCAATCTTTTGTTGATCGATTTTTTTTAAATCAACATCGCCATCTAATCTTAATATCCGGCAACCCGGCCAAATTGTTTGCAATTGGTTTTCTAGCTTTTGTGTCCCTCTACCTGGAAACTTAAAATTTTGACCCTGGCAATTAGGACAACTGGCTGGCAAATTTTTATCAAACCCACAGTGATGACAAACTAATTTACCATCACGGTGATAGGGCAAGGCAGTCTGACAATTATGACAAGTAAAAACATATTGGCAATCACCACAAACAACAAAACTAGCTACCCCTCGACGATTAAGGTATAAGACCACTTTTTGTTTATTTACTTTAGCCTCAATAATCTTTTGAGTTAATTGTTCTGATAATAAAGAATAATTGCCAGATTTTATTTCCATTGCTAGGTCAATCGGAATAACTTGGCGCGAATTGTTTTTTTCCTCAATATACCCAAAATCATTTTTATTTTTGGCTAAATAATATGTCTCTACTCGTGGCGCGTAACTAGCAAAAACTATCTTAGCTCTAACCAACCTAGCTAACTCCAAGCTAACTTCTCGCGCATCGTACCGCGGATTTTGATCCCACTGTTTATAACTCGAATCATGCTCATTTTCTAAAACTATTAATCCTAAATTAACCAACGGGGAAAAAACGGCTGAACGAGTGCCAATAATGATCTTAGCCTGACCACTAATAATTTTTTGCCAAGCTTGATAATATGTGTTTTTGTTCAAATTATTAGTCAAAAACACTGCCAGATTTCTTAAATTGTTATCTAAATAACCACCAACTCCGATCAAATCATCAACTTGGGGCACCAATATCAGCACCTGTTTATTGTTTTTAATTGTCTGAACAATCAATGAGTAAATAAAATTATTTTTATAGGCATCAGTAAAATATTTTAATAATACCTTCTGATTTAAGTTGGGTAGGGGAACGGTTTGAGCAGTAAAACTAATTAAACCAATAGCTGGCAAACGGTTAACAGCCGTTTTATGTCGCGGAATTTGTGGCAACATTGATTTAATCACCAAACTTGGGGCAACAAAATAATTGTTGCTGAGCCATTGGCTTAACTCAAATTGGCTAGTGGTAAAGAGGGGATTAAAATCGACAATAGCTTCAATCGGCTTAAGTGGAAAACTCAATCGCTGACTAGCATCTTGTCTAACCTTAATAACTAAACCTTGAACTTTTTTTTGACGAAAATAAATTTGGACTATCTGTCCAACTTTGATTTGTTTTTCCTGCTCAGGTTTAACTTTATAAGTAAAGGTGGTTAAATTACGGGGTAAACGGATTGCCGGAATAATATCCGCTAGCATACTATTTATCTTTATTGCGATATTTAATAGTCATAAATCGATAAATCTCAATTGGATCAGAATCTGAATCTATTCCACCTTTGCTCGCGGCAATTGATAATTGCTGCTCGATTGTATCGACACCATCAAGATCAGGCAATAATAAACCACTACGACGATGACGCGAACGGACTATGACGCCATATTTTTTAGGATCTAGATCTTTTAATGATTGAACCAACTCTGGCTCAGTTAAAATACTAATCTCATAACTAAGTTGCGGTAACTCCTCTAGACTAATCGGCTGAAAACGATAGTCAACTGTGGCAGCGGAAATACTATTAGCAATAATCTCTTGGGCGATATTTTTCTGCGTTGGTAAAAATGTGCCGATACAACCACGTAATTCCTTTTGATTATAAATAGTTACAAATACTCCGGCTTTTTTCTCCAGTAATTCCATCGGCAAATCGGCCGGTGGTTTTAGAGTTTTGCCAGTATCAAAATGTTCCTCGACTGCTTGACGTGCTAGCCGAGAATAGGGATTCATATTATTTAAATTTGAAATTAGCAACCAAATAACCAACACCAAACGGCCCTTCGTAGCTTAAAACCTCTGTTTGATAATTCATTTTTTTAATAACGCCTAATAAAATCAGAATCGAGCGCAAACCACACTCACCAGCCGCTTCGATCAATTTGCTATCAATTTTTAATAAACCATCTAAATCCCGATTTTTTAATGAATTAATTAATTTTTCATCAAATTCTTTACCCGCTGGCGTATAACCAGCCGGCGCGTCTTTAGTCAAACGATGAGAAAGATCACCCGAAGCTACAATCGCCACCCGTTTATTGCTATTAAAGATTTGGTCTTTTAAAGCTTCACCGAATTTAAGATGAGTTTGATAATCCAATAAAGAATAACTAACGGGCACAATCTTAATTTCTGGTAAATGCTGGGTTAAATAATAAAGCGGAACAGTCGCACCATGATCTAACTTCGGTTCGGAGGTAATATTGAGAGGAATCTGGTGGTTATCGGATTCACAACGAAGACTCTCAATAAAACTAAAATCACACTTAAACTTTAGCTTAGTGCCAAAATCACCAAACTGCTCAAAATCACTCTGATACGAGTCGGCGAGATTAATCAAAAAAGAATCATAAAGGACCACTCCATGTGGCGAAATAACAATCAGTGTTTCTGGTTTACTGGCGTATAAAATCTGCTCAAGCTGTTTTAAGGCTCCAACAGTATTATTAATTTTATCGAGATTGTCCTTACCAATATTGGGTATAAGTAAAGGCGGGTGGGGACAAATACCAGCAAAAACTAAAGACATATAACAAAATAATTTATTAATCAGCAAACATTAGCATCTCACCTTGCTCTAATAGAACAAAAACGGTGTCTGGAATGGTAATAATATTTGACCATCTATAACCAAGATCATTAAAAGTTTTTTCATCGGCGATCCAACGAATTTTACCACCAGAGACGACGTAAACTTGGGACATGGTTTCTGTTTTTAATAACACCCCATCTTTAATCTTTATCTGCGGTCCTAGCTGATAATCTTCTAGCTCTTCTGGGCTAATAGTGACTACCTTACGACCGGGATAATTAATGGCGATAACTTCCTGGGCTAAAATCGGATAGCGAACACCATCTTTGACAAAATAAATATTATCAGTTGCTTTATTCTTTAACAAAGCCCCTTGCGGATAAACGCTATTTTCGGTAATTGGCAAGCCTTCAAAATAATTATTTAGATCAACGTCAGCCACATCCATTACCTCCTCAGGATTCCAACCAATCTTTTTAAAAACTGCGTCAGAAGTGATTAATCGTCTTTCATCATCAACAATCAAGTAGATAGAACCATGAGGTGAGCGAACTAAAGAATAGTTGGCTAAACTGATTGGCCAACCTGTCGGGTAAGCCTCTAAATCAGATTTACTAACTTGGATAATTTGTTCTATATTAAATCGACTCAAAAGCACAGCTTTGGACTTAATAATTCGTCGAGTGTCATACTGGATATACCAAACATCAGCCTCGCCCTTTACCTGGAGTAGAGAACCGTCGGGGTAACGCTTGGTAAACCAATTCGTCCAAATCTCATTAAAATTCTGATTGCCGTGTAAATGAGGCGTATAATTATACATCGCAGCGGTAGTATCATTAGCTGGCGTAACGCTTTTACCATCAATAGTATAGGTTAAACCCTTTTTAAAACGGAAACCACTGGGATTCTGTAGATAGTAATCAAACTGAGCTGCGGCGCTATTAACTTGTTTATAAAAACCCCGCCAACGCTGAATAGCCGGATCACTAGTTGAACAACCATCACAAACAGCATAGCCGGTTGCCCAATCGTATTGAGACTGCTTTGGCGTATTATCAGTGATCAAGCTTTGTTCTTTTTGTACTAAAACTAACAAAAACCGAGGAGAAATATTCCACCTTTGAGCAATCTCGTAAAAAGCCTGAGCGGCAGTAACCTGCCGTTCGGTGATTGGATTATCATTTTGATCTTTGCCTTGAGCTAGACAGGTATAAGTGTCTAAGGTGCCCGATTGGCCGTCTAAAAATTTTTGGATCGTTATGTCGGTCATAGCGTCTTTGTCTCGCAATTCTTCGTCGGAAATGAGGTAATTGGGGTTAAAATCAGCCGCCACAACTGGCGCCGCCACTAACAATAGGCTAAATAAGGCAAAAATGGCGCTTTTTATTTTTTGTTTTTTATTCAACATAAATATACTTATTTCCTTTCTTGTATTATAGCAAAAATCTTTAGGTATTTCTAGCCTAATATCAAGTCTAAACCGCTACCACATTTAGGGCAACAACCATTAATATCTTGCCGCTCTAGATTATAAAAACCCCGCTTAATCGTCAATTGATTGCAAACTGAGCAATAGGTATTTTCCAATTGAGTGTTCTGGACATTACCACCATAAACATATTTTAAACCCGCCTGCTTACCAATCTGGTAGGCTTCTTTTATCTT
The DNA here is from genome assembly GCA_041650515.1 of Patescibacteria group bacterium. Taxonomy (GTDB): domain Bacteria; phylum Patescibacteriota; class Patescibacteriia; order JACRDY01; family JACRDY01; genus JBAZLA01. The sequence continues at coordinate 49,716 of JBAZLA010000005.1, read as the reverse complement.
AGCTTCTGATGTTGGTGATAAATGTTGAAGACGCCAAGAGATTTTAGGTGAAAATTTGGAAACGTGCCAGGGCGTATCGGTACCCAGTTCTTTAAAGATAAACTTGGCGATTGCTTTCAACTCGGCAACAGAATCATTAAGAGTGGGAATTATCAGGGTAGTAACCTCTAGCCAAATATTTAGTTTTTTAATCAATTTTAAATTCTCTAATATTGGCTGCAACCTAGCCTGACAGACGGTCTTATAATATTTTTGAGTAAAAGCCTTGAGATCAATATTAACAGCATCCAAAGCTGGCGCTAAATATTTTAAAACTTCAGCCGTCATATAACCATTGCTAACCCAAACATTTTTTAATCCCTGCTGATGAGCTAATTGCATCACCTCATAATTATATTCAGTATTTAAAGTCGGTTCGTTATAGGTAAAAGAGATGGACTGACAATTTGCCAATTGAGCTTGACGAACAATAACCTCTGGCCTAACATCAGGCAAAATAGCTACCGACCGACCATCAGCTTGGGACAAAGACCAATTCAAACACTGCTGACAACGAAAATTACAACCAACGGTTGAAACGCCATAGGTATAGCTACCGGGTAGAAAATGAAACAACGGCTTTTTCTCAATCGGATCAACCTGACCGTGAAAAACTTTATCATAAATCAAAGAATATAAAACACCACTCTTGTTCTGTCTAGTCCTACAAATTCCGGTTTTATCTGGCCCAATTAAACAATAATGATTGCAGAGTTGGCACTGGATCTTGCTACTATCTTTTGAAGAATAAAATGCGGCTTCTTTCATACACCTACACTTTAACATAGCAATCAAAAAAATAGAACGTTAACTAATTGATTTTTGCTTCATTTAGAGTATAATAGCCAGTATGAATAAACGCCTCAAACTAACAATTTTTGGCCAAGTTCAAAGAGTTTCCTTCCGCTATAATGCTAAAACAGAAGCGATTAGACTAGGGCTAGTAGGCTGGGCTAAAAACGAAGACGACGGCACAGTTAGAATATTAGCTGAGGGACCGAAGGAAAAATTAAACCAACTATTGGCATACTGCCAGATTGGCCCGCGCTTGGCCACAATCGATAGTGTCCAGAGTGACTGGGAAGAGGGTACTGGCGAATTTAATAATTTTGAAATAAGATTTTAGTACTATAACTATCATGCAGCTAACCGACAAAAAGGGGAAATATTATCGTTTTTTAGAGACTGTTCCGGCCACCCTAACTTGGGCGACTTTTGTTTTGGCAATCATTTTTTCTTTTGTTCGGCCACTTTGGGTTATCTATTTTATCATCGTTTTTGATTTATACTGGGTTTTTCGTGTTTCTTATTTTATCTTTTATATTGCTTTATCGTGGCGACAGTTCCGTCAGGATATCAAGATCGACTGGCTTCAACAAGTTAAAACCCTACCTGATTGGGGAAAAATCTATCATGTTGTTTTTTTGCCGATGGTTAAAGAATCATTAGTAGTAATGGAAAATACCTTTGATGGTTTAACGCAAAATATCTACCCGCTGGATAAATTTATCGTGGTATTAGCCGGCGAAGAGCGTGCTGGTAAAGAAGACTTTTTACAAAAAGCCGCCGTGATTCAAGAAAAATATGGCCACCGTTTTCTAAAACTACTGGTCACTACCCACCCTCAAAACTTGCCCGACGAAATTCCAGGCAAAGGCGCCAATATTAATTATGCTGGTTGGCAGATTAAAAAAATAATCGACGAGGAGCTAAAGATACCCTACGAAAATATTATTGTTTCTTCTTTTGATATTGATACCTGTGTCCATCCGCAATATTTTGCCTGCGTGGCTTATAAATATCTCACTCATCCCGAGCCGACCAAAACCAGCTACCAACCAATTGCCCTATATAATAACAACATGTGGGAGTCTGACCCAGTAATCCGGGTGGCGGCCTTTGGCACCACTTTTTGGCTGATGACTGATCTGATGCGACCCGAACGACTTTTTACCTTTTCTTCTCATTCGATGAGCTGGCAGATGCTGGTGGATGTTGGTTTTTGGGAAAAAGACATTGTGACCGAAGACTCAAGAATCTTTCTACAGGGTTTTATCCACTATAATGGTAAATACTCAGTGACACCTATATTTGTCCCGGTCTCAATGAATACTGTTGGCGGCCACAGTTGGTGGCAAGGCGTTAAGAGTCTTTATAAACAACAGCGCCGCTGGGCCTGGGGCGTTGAACACATGCCCTATATGATGTGGCATTTTCGCCAAAAAAGGAAACTAATTCCTTTTAGAAAACGGGTTCACTATATTTGGAATTTGGGCGAAGGAATGTACTCTTGGGCAACCGTACCAATATTAATTTTTATTCTCGGTCGATTGCCACTTTGGCTGGCTAAAGGTTCGGATAAAGCAACGGTGATCACTCAAAATGCCCCTTTTGTTCTGGAGATTTTAATGATGATCGCCATGTTTGGTATCTTAGTTTCGGCTATTCTGAGCCTGGCTTTATTGCCAGCCCGCCCTCATAAAATTGCTAAACACAAAATTTTGGTCATGCTACTCCAATGGATCCTGCTGCCAGTAACCCTGGTTGTATTTGGCTCAATACCAGCAACCGAAGCCCAAACCCGGCTAATGCTGGGCGGCAAATTTAGGCTCGGATTTTGGGTCACGCCAAAAGAGGGGAGCAAAGAATAATTACGAATTTAGCTCATCTAGTTATTAATTCGTAATTCGTAATTGATTATTATGCCTAATTGTAAAAACTGCCAAAAAGAGTTTACCATCTATCCACAGGATAAGGAATTTTATCAACGGATAGATGTGCCCGAGCCAACTTGGTGTCCGCCGTGCCGCGAAATGCGCCGCATGGCTTGGTGCAATGAAGGTATTTTGTATCCCCGTAAATGTGATTTATGCAGCAAGAGTATTATTAGTGAATTTTCTTCGAATAACCCCCGTAAGGTTTATTGCTTGCAATGTTGGTGGGAGGATAGTTGGGAACCATTGAATTACGGTAAAGAAATAGATTTTTCTCGCTCCATTCTAGGGCAAATTCACGAATTGGATCTAATCGTGCCGCACCAATGTGTCAGTGGTGATAGTAGAAGCATCAATAGTGATTACACTCACCACGCCGGTTTGGATAAAAACTGTTATATGCTTTTTCACGCCGATTATAACGAAGATTGCTATTATGGTTATGGAGTAAAAAAATCAAAAGACTCGATGGATATTTATAATTGTTTTGACTCTGAACTTTGTTATGAATGTGTTGATATTCATGACTGTTATCATTTAGCTTGGAGTCAAGACTGTATTAAGTGTGCCAATAGTTACTTTTTACGAGATTGCGCCGGTTGCAACGACTGCTTTCTATGTGTTGGCTTGCGACAGAAGAATTATTGTTTTCTAAATAAACAATTAAGCGAGAAAGATTACCAAGAAAAATTGAAAGAGACTAATATTGGTTCACACCGGCAGATTAAAGAAATTTGGGATAAATATTTAAAATTACAAAAAAACCATATCTGGCGTTATGCTCAAAGCAATAAAGTCCAAAATTCTTCAGGCAATTATTTATATAATAGTTTTAACGTCCAGTCATGTTTTGATTGTAGCGAAATAGAGAGCTCCGGATATTGCAGCCAATTGTCATACAAATCTAAAGATTGTTTCGACGTTTACCAGTTTGGTTTGAATGCAGAATTGGTCTACGAAGGAGCAATGATCGGTGAGGATACTAATAGAGTATTATTTAGTTACAATTGTATCAGAAAAGTTGCTAATCTAAATTATTGTATTGAATGCTATAGTACTAAGGACAGTTTTGGTTCCGTTGGTTTGCGGAAAAGAGAATTCTGTATTTTGAATAAAAAATATAAAGAACAGGAATATAAACAATTAAGAGACAAAATAATTGATAAAATGAAAAGCACTGGCGAATATGGTGAATTTTTCCCCATTAATCATAGTCCCTTTGGTTATAATGAAACCATAGCGCAACTATGGTTCCCATTAACTAAAGAACAAACCTTAGCTAAAGGTTGGTCGTGGCAAGATAATTTGCCAGGGACTTACGGTAAAGAGACAATCAGACTGGAGCAACTATCAGACGACATTAAAGAAATTTTGGCAGATATTACCCAAGAAATTTTAGCCTGCGAGAATTGCCACAAAAATTATAAAATCATCGCGCAAGAGCTAGATTTTTATAAGAAGAACAATTATCCTTTGCCAAAAAAATGTTTTGAATGTCGACGTCTGGCGAGGATGAAGCTCCGCAACCCACGTAGGCTTTATAACCGCACCTGCATGAACCCTGGCTGCAAGAATAAATTCGAAACCACCTATGCTCCGGACCGCGAGGAGAAAGTCTACTGCGAGGAGTGTTACCAGAAGGAGATTTATTAAGTATGCAGGTCATAGTATGTAGTATGCAGGGTTTAATTCCCATTAGTTGTGGCATTTAATTCCTGCATACTGCATACCGCGCCCCGCATACTATCTAAATATGTCTACCTGTCAAAACTGCAATCAATAATTTTCTATCCTCCCTATGAAAGTATCCATCAACATCATCACTTGGAACGGCCGTCGTTATATTGAGGACTGTTTAAAATCAATCTTTAGTCAAACCTTTAAAGATTTTAAAGTTCTAATCGTGGATAATGCCTCAGACGATGGAACGACAGAATTTATCAAAGCCAATTATCCGGAAGTGACCATCCTACAAAATTTTAAAAACTTAGGTTTTTGTAAATCTAATAATCAAGCAATCAAATTTTGGGACAGTGAATATATTTTGCTTTGTAACCAAGATGTTGTCCTAGCGACGCCATTTTTGGAAAATCTAGTTAAAATCGCCGACCAAAACCCCCAAGCTGGCAGTTTTGGCGGTAAAACCTTTAAAATTAGTCTCCAAGAAGACCATAATATCTCGCTCAAGCCAGAGATTATTGACTCGGCAGGAATCGCTGCTACTAAATCACGCCGTTTCTATGATCGAGGAGCAGGCGAACAAGATAAGGGTCAATACTCTAAGACCGAATCGGTTTTTGGCATTTCGGGTAATCTAGTTCTTTATCGTCGAACGGCCCTAGCCGCAACTAAAATCAAAATCGCGCGGCCCCAAAAATCATCTCAACTGAGTCAAGATGCGGAATATTATGAATATCTGGATGAAAATTTCTTTATGTATAAGGATGACGTTGATTTAGCCTGGCGATTGCAGTTAGCCGGCTATCCGGCATTATATGTCCCGACGGCTGAAGCCTACCACTACCGTAGTGGTTTTGGCAGCGCCCGAGCCAATAATTTTAAAACTATTAAAGAACGACGACGCAAATCTAAATTTGTTAACCGACTATCATATCGCAACCATTGGTTAACTTTATTAAAAAACGAATCATTGAGTAATTTTTTTATCAATTTACCTTGGATATTAGGCTATGAATTGAAAAAAATTGGTTATGTGTTAATATTAGAAACCGCCACTCTAAAAATGTTAATCAAGGGTCTAAAATTTATACCTCAAACTCTAGTTAAACGAAAACAAGTCAAAAAAATGCGTCAAATTAATAACCAAGCAATAAGACAATGGTTTAAGTAAGTAACAAGTTATAAAGTTATAAAATTCGTAAAGTCGACAACTTTCAACTATTATTATGGACCTCTCAATCGTCATCTTAAATTATAAAAGTAAGGGTTTACTCCGCCAGTGCCTCAAGGGCATCCGACTTTTGAATCTAAAATTAGACTACGAAGTCATCGTTACTGATAATAACCCTAGCGACAGTTGCGGCGAAATGATAAAAAAGGACTTTCCAGAAATTAAATTTATTCAATCACCAAAAAACCTAGGCTACGCCGGTGGCAATAATTTAGCATTAAAAAAAGCTACCGGCCGCTATATTCTAACACTCAACCCAGATATTGCTATTTTAACTAATGAAATAGATAAAATAATTGTTTACATGGATGGCCGGCCCGAAGTGGGGATTGTTGGACCAAAACTGATTAATCCTGACGGCACGATGCAATATTCCTGCTATCGTTTCCCAACTTTTATGATGCCCTTTTATCGTCGCACTTTCTTAGGTAAACTGCCGTTCGCTCGCAATCTAGTTTATAAATATTTGATGATGGACTGGGACCATAAAGAAAATAGGGAAGTGGATTGGCTCCTGGGTGGTTGTTTGTTTATTCGCAAAGCAGCGATGGACAAAATTGGTCTCTTTGACGAAAGATTTTTTATGTATTTCGAGGATGTTGACTACTGCCGCCGTTTTTGGGAAAACGACTACCGGGTGGTCTATTTCGCCGATGCTGAAGTAGTCCACTACCACCAACGATCATCCGCCGAAACATCCTGGATTTGGGGTTTTATTAATAAAACTAGTCGCGAACATATTAAAAGCTGGCTAAAATATTTTGCCAAATACCTAGGTGCCAAACTACCACGTTAATAAATACTGCATGTTTAACAAAACCGAACATCAAAAAATTAGCTGGCTCAAGATTGGTATCTACCTAATAATCTTTTTATTTTTTCTCGGTCTAATCTGGGGAATAAAATATGCTGTGGCTGGCTATAATGTCTATCAACTGACCCTGGAAGCAAAGCAAAATTTAGAATTGGCGCAAAACAACTTTCGGGCCGGAGATTTGACTCAAACCGCGGCTAATTTAAATGCCGCTAAAAATAATTTTAGCCTGGCTAAACAATTTACCAACCAGCTATTAGAGATTAAATGGCTACCTAAGATTGGCCAGCAGATTGAGGCAGCTGACTATCTATTGTCGATTGGCGGCAATCTCTCAACCTCGCTAGAAGAAATTACCAATTTCGCCGCAGATGTTTGGCGGCCATTACAAGATCAAGGCGCATCAATTAATGATCTAACACCAGAACAAAAAGAATATTTCCTCAAACGTTTTTTTGAAGCCCCGCCGCTTTTACAGGGCGCCCAGGCCGAGATTGATCTAGCCACCCTTTCTCTAGAAAAAATACCACCAACCGGTTTGATCGGACCGCTCCAAGAGGCAACCGAACTGATTAAAGTATACTTGCCACTGCTCAATAAAATTACCGATCAAGGCATACCATTAAGCCAAATTTTCCCTTATTTAGCTGGTTACGCCCAGGAAAAGACTTATCTATTTATTCTCCAAAATAATACCGAGCTAAGACCAACCGGCGGTTTTATTGGGACTTACGGCATTCTCAAAATCAAAAACGGCGAAATTAAAGAATTTTGGACCGACGATATTTATGCTCTTGATGGCCCGACTGAAGGATATCTTAGGGTAGAACCGCCGATGCCAATTAAAAAATATTTAAATAAGAACTGGTATCTCCGCGACGCTAACTGGTCACCGGATTTTCCAATAACCGCTGAAAAAATTATCTGGTTTTATCAGCAAGAAGGCGGCCAAGAATCAATCGATGGCGTCATTGCTATTGACCCCCAGTTTATTTCGGATATCTTGAGTAACATCGGCGATTTAAACGTTCAAGGTCTGACTTTTACGCCAGATAATCTACTTGATCAATTACAATACGAAGTAGAAATTGGCTATGCCCAAAAAACAACGCCGGTTTTTGCCCGCAAAGGAATAGTCAGCGAACTAGCCAACCAGCTAATCAGTAAAGTTAAAGAATTGCCCGCTAGACAATGGCCGCTTATTTTGGAAACCATTGATTCCAACTTACAAGAAAAACATATTCTCCTCTATGACACTAATAAATTTATTGAAAACTTTTATCTGGTCAACGGCTGGGGCGGGGAAATAGCCAAGGTCACCACTGAGGATTATTTGATGATTATCGACTCTAATATGGCAAGCTTAAAAACTGACCGTGTGGTGGATCGAGCGATTGATTACCAAGTTGAAAAAATAAATGACCAATTAAAAACCAAACTGACGATAACTTATACCCACCATGGCACTCGGGATTACCGCACTTCCCAACTAAAAACTTATACCCGCATCTACACACCACTCGGCAGCCAACTACTCAGCTCTGACCTCCAAGATCTAGACCACTACGATGAGCTAGATAAAACAGTCTTTGGTGGCTTGATTACTGTCGAACCAGGTAAGACTAAAACAGTTAATTTAGAGTATTTATTGCCAACAAAATTAGTGGATTTAGCTAACCAAGGAATATATAGTCTTTTAGTCCAAAAGCAGGCAGGCACAATTGGACACAAACTAAATATTAGAGTAAAATTGGATAACTCAGAAAAAGCTTACCAAACTGACTTATTAATTGATCGCCAAATCGAAATTTATCCCTAAATTTAGCCAAAAAATAGTTTATGTTTATTAAGAAAATCGGTATCGATCTGGGCACCACTAATGTCTTAGTTCATATCCCGAAACGGGGAGTGATTATTAACGAACCATCAGTGGTTGCTGTCTCAACAATCGACAAAAAAATCCTCGCTGTTGGTAAAGAAGCGAAAGAAATGATCGGCCGTACCCCCGATACTATTGTTGCTAAACGTCCGCTCAAAGACGGCGTAATCGCTGATTATAAAACTACCGAAGCCATGCTTCGCTATTTTATTAATAAAGCTCTCGGCGGTGTTCATCTATTTCGCCCTGAAGTAATGGTTGCCGTACCAGCCGGTATCACTTCAACTGAAAAACGCGCTGTGATCGACGCCACGATTGCCGCTGGCGCTCGCGCTGCTTATATTATTAAAGAACCAATCGTGGCAGCGATTGGTGCTAATATCCCAATTGGCTCAGCCTCTGGTCATATGGTTATTGATATCGGCGGTGGTACTGCCGAAATGGCGGTCATCTCTTTGGGCGGTATTGTTGCTTCAACCTCGGTTCGGATCGGCGGTAATAAGTTTGATTTAGCAATTACTGAGTATATTAGAAAAAAATATGGCCTAGCGATTGGCGAGCGAACAGCTGAAGAAATAAAAATCGAAATCGGCTCGGCGCTCTATATGGAAGACCGCCTCTCGATGGAAATCCGCGGCCGAGATATCGTTAGTGGTTTGCCCAAAACGATTACCGTTACTTCTGACGATGTAACCGATGCTATCCAGGGTGAGCTAGAAGGTATTATCGCCGCTGTCAAAGAAGTGCTACACAAAACCCCACCAGAACTCTCGGCTGATGTTATTGATAAAGGTATTATTATGAGCGGCGGCTCGAGCCTGCTCCGCAATATCGACCAGCTGGTTTCCCGAGCCACTGGCGTGGCGGCCTATGTTGCCGACGATCCACTACTTTGCGTTGTCCGTGGTACCGGTATTGCTTTAGATAATCTAGAAAGCTACAAACGCAGTATCTTAGCCACTAAATAACAGTAACAAGTTACGAGTAGCGAGTTTGAAAGTACGCTTGCTACTTGCCACTGGCAACTATTTATGAAATTGGGTATCGATGCTTCGCGAGCTAATCGCGACCAAAAAACCGGCGTCGAGTGGTACGCTTATCATATTATTCAAAAATTTAAAAAAATTATTCCTCCCGAAGTGGAGGTAGTTTTATATTCCCAAGAAAAGCTAACCGGGAAACTAGCTGATTTACCACCCAATTGGCGATCAAAAGTTCTTAATTGGCCACCGCAGATTTTATGGACACATTTGCGATTGTCCTGGGAAATCCTACTTCACCCAGTTGACCTGCTCTTTATCCCAGCACATGTCATCCCCTTAATCCACGGCCAAAAAGTTGCCACCACTCTGCCCGATATCGCCTATAAACATTTTCCAGGTGCTTATAGCGGCACTGAAAGCTGGTACCAAAATTTTGCTGTTAACCTAGCTAAAAAACACGCCAAAAAAGTATTTGTGCCTTCATCAGCCACTAAAGATGATCTACAAAAATTTTACCAGTTTCCCGCTGACAAAATTACTGCTATACCCTTGGGTTATGATAATCAAGAGTACCGGATAATCAACGACTCGGAACAAATAAACCAAATCCTGGCTAAATATCAAATTAAAAAACCATTTTTACTTTCAGTTGGCCGACTAGAACTTAAAAAGAACACTATTGGTATTATTCAAGCTTTTAATTATTTAAATTCCCAGATACCAAATATCAAATATCAACTGTTATTAATCGGCCCCGAGGGCCATGGCTATCCCAAAATTGAGAAAGAGATTACCGCTTCGCCATACCAAAACAAAATCATCCGCCCGGGCTGGGTAGCCCAAGCCGACCTGCCTTATATCTTTAACGCGGCTGAATGTTTTCTCTTCCCGTCATTCTATGAAGGTTTTGGCATCCCAATCATCGAAGCTATGGCCTGTGGCTGCCCGGTGATTACCAGTAACCGCTCAGCAATGCCGGAAGTGGCTAACGCCGCGGCGGTTTTAGTTGATCCAGAAAAACCCGAAGAAATCGGTCGCCAAATTCTTAAACTAGCTAAAGATCCCGAATTCGAAGATTCATTAGCTAAAAGGGGATTAGAACACGTCACTTATTTTAGCTGGCAGCAGACGGCTCAAAAAACCTGGGAAATTTTATCTCAAATTTTAAATAAATAAAAAAACCACCTACCTTGCTTTCAAGTTTTAGGTGGCGATGGTGGCGACGTCTTTGACGGTTGAGGCGAGAATCTCTTATCCCACTCTCTAAACGTCATAAAACAAATTACCGCCCCTAACTGGAGACTCAGTGGCCGCGACGAAGCTGCAGCATTTGCCAGGAGCTTCTGGCTATATTTAGGCGCTACGCTATCGACACAACTCACTGTGATGTGGGGACAATTACTCTCTGCCCCCGCTGTCTCAATACTCACTCTGACGGCTTGGCCTTGGCCATCCCAAACCTCTTCCATCACCCGAATGAGGCAGGGCTTACCTAGAAACGCAGCGTATTTTTCGTACGTTGCTTCAGCCGGCCGAAAAGCCAAAGTGAGGTGGTGTGCGTACACCACTGGGTACCGCGGCGAGACTGAATCAAGGAGTGATCGCCTAGCATCCAGCGTGAGTATCGCGGCGATAATGCCAGGTCGGCGACTCTTATCATCGCGAGACACTTACTCCTCCTGCTTGTAGGTTGTCAAAATGTAATTTAAAAAAATAGCATTTTTTAACAAAAATGTCAATATCTTACCTCAAATTTAATAAAAATAGCAATAAAAAAAGTCCGCTGGGAAAACGGACTAGACTCGCCCGAGGGCGGAGAGTGCGAAGCGCAGACCGTGCATCACGGCGAGATCAGTTAGGGGAGTGCTCTCCCCTCGGCTGCAACTTACCATGTGCAAATCGCGCAGCATCCGGTGATGCCGATCCAACCGTGACAAATGACCACTAACGAAATGTTTGACTTTAGCCACGAGCCCTCCTGAAAATGCCAAAGATGAACATAAGGATATACTAGAATCAGATATTTGTCAATATTTGCTTGTTAAAGCTAAATTTTCCTGCTAAAATTGGGTTATGAGTAAGCCAAATTTTAGCCAAAACTGGGGAATTGTCGGCCATCAAAACGTGGTTGATTTTTTGAAAAAAAGCCTAAAATCACAAACTACTTCTCACGCTTATTTATTCTATGGCCCAACCAACATTGGTAAGGGAAAAATTGTTCAAAACTTTATCGCGGCTTTGTTCTGTCAAAATCCTGAATCGGGTCAACCCTGTAATAACTGTCTCAACTGCCAACAGCTAACCAAAAATATCCACCCTGACGTTATCTGGCTTTGCCAAGAGCGAGACACCAAAACCAAAAAGCTCAAAAAAAATATTAGTGTTGACCAGATCCGCGAGCTTCGCAGCCGGCTGCAAAAAGGTTCATTCCTAGATTCCTACAAAATTGGGATTGTTGATCCAGCCGATTTGCTAAATATCGAAGCCGCTAACGCTTTACTAAAAATTTTGGAAGAACCGGCTGACAAAGTAATCATTATCCTCTTGGCGGAAAAATTAGAATCATTGCCACAAACTATTGCCTCCCGCTGTCAAAAAATCAAATTTGAATTAGTCAGCCGCAATGATATTTATTCTTATCTGCTTGAGCTAGGTAGCAACCGTCAGCTAGCCGATGAGCTATCATACCTAGCCGCCGGCCGACCCGGCCAAGCAATCAAATTTTACCAACAGCCTGATCTTTATGCTGATTATCAAAAAACGTTGGAACAATTTTTCGAACTATTAAATAATAATTTAACGACCAAATTAAAAATTGTTCAAAAACTAACCGAAAAAAATAAAGATTCAACTGCCAGAAGCCAACAGCTAAACCAAATACTCAACATTTGGTCCACCGCGCTGCGAGACATTTTACTGGTCAAGAACTATCACCAGGAGGGGATACCAACCGGCTTAACCAACTTTTGGCTCTTAGACAAAATCAAAAAAAATGCTATTATCAAACAAGAAAACCAGGTAATCGCCAGTTGGCTAGAGGCCATCGCCGAAACTAAAGTATTACTAAAAAATAACATCAACCCTCAATTAGCCCTCGAGGCATTAATTCTAAATTTTTAAACTTATGCGACGAAAATTTTTAGTGGGTTTTTTACTAGTAATTTTAGCCTTAGTTATTAGCGGCTGTACTGTTATTGGCCTACCTGGCTCAGAGCAACCAATCGCTAACGACGGGGGAGTTTATAAATCCACTGATAAAGGCGAAACCTTGGTTAGTAAAGTGTTGGTTCCGACCACCACCGGCACGCCGGCAGCGATTAACACCGTCAACGTTAACAAATTGCTACTCGACCCCCAAGATTCTTCAACAATCTATCTAGCCAGTAACGGCCAAAATCTTTTTTTCTCCTATGACGGCGCCGACAGTTGGCTACGACCTCGCGAGAGATTAAACGAGATGAGCGTGATCAATGATGTGGCAATCGATGCCAAAGACAGCTGCCATCTCTATGTCGCCGCCACTAACCGTATTTTTAAAAGCACTAATTGTGGTCGCACCTGGAAACAAATCTATATTACCGATCGAGCCGAAAATAATGTCTATTCAGTGGCGGTTGATTTTTACAATCCCAATATAGTCTACGCCGGCACCCAGGTCGGTGACATTATGAAAAGTACCGACGCCGGCATTAGCTGGCAGACAATCAAACGAGTCAGCCGAGATTGGGGTCAAGAAGTAATCAGAATCTTGATTGACAGCCAAGACACGCGACGGGTTTATTTTGCGACCAAAAACGCGGGGCTATACAAAACCACTGATGCTGGAAACAGTTGGGTTGAGATTAATGATCAAGGCGCGCTTAAAGATTTACCCGGCGCAATGGATTTTAAAGATCTGGTTCAAGATACTACCAAAAGAAATTCATTCATCCTGGTTTCTAATTGGGGCTTACTGAGAACCACTGACGGCGGTCAAACCTGGCAAAATATCGAGCTCCTCTCCTCCACTGGTAAAGACAAAATTTTGGCCGTGGCCATCGATCCAGAGAATAGTGACGGCCTTTACTATTGTACCGACACTATTTTTGTTCGCAGCCTAGACGGCGGTACCAGCTGGATCAGCCAAAATTTACCAACTAGTCGCGCTTGCTCTGGGCTAATTATCGACCCTAAAAATCCTAAAATCGTCTATATGGGAGTAAAACAAAAATAACTAAGTCTGCCGATAACAAATAACAGATATAAATATGTCAATCGTTGATGACCAAAAGCCCGAGTTTACCAAAGCGATCCATCATTATACCGAAGATCTTAAGAGCCTACGGACTGGCCGCGCTAATCCAGCGATGATCGAAAATGTTTTAGTCGAATCCTATGGCGCCAAAATGCCGCTCAAACAAGTCGCTAGTATTGCCGGCACTGATGCCAAAACCTTAACTGTTGATCCGTGGGATAAAAGTATTATCAAAGAAGTCGAAAAAGGCCTAGGCATGGCTAATCTTGGCTTTAGCGTGATTAATGAAGGCAAATTGATCCGCTTGGTGTTAGCACCACTAACCGAAGAAAGCCGCCTCAAACTAATTAAGGTGGCTAAAGAAAAAACCGAAGCCGCTCGGATTAATATTCGCAGCTTACGCGATAGGGCTCGCGACGAAATTTTAAAACAAGAAAAAAATAAAGAAATTACCGAGGATGACCGATACAACCTCCAGAAAAAACTCGACGAACTAACCACCCAGTTTAACGATCAGATTAAAACCTTAAGCGAAGAAAAAGAAAAAGAAATCATGACTGTCTAAAATAGTACCTAGTACATAGTAATTTATATTCCGCGACAGAAATTATTACTTCTCCGTGCGCTATGCATTAAGTACTGTGTACTATCTAATATGCTTGATCTCATCACTCAAATTGGTATTGCTGTCTTTGGCGCTAGCGCCATCTTTTTGGTGGCTAAAAAAAATAAATGGGGGTTTGTTCTCGGACTCTGTTCCCAACCATTCTGGTTTATGACTACCATTATTCATAAACAGTGGGGGATACTGCTACTCTCCATAATTTACACTTTTAATTGGGGTCTGGGGATTTATGAATGGTTTTACAAAAAAGAAAAAAAAGTATAAGCTTATTTAATATGTCAACTGCTACTAACACCATGGAGAAAATCGTCTCCCTCTGTAAACGCCGCGGGTTTATTTTCCCGTCGTCCGAAATCTACGGCGGTTTTTCTAGTTGCTATGATTACGGTCCCTTAGGAGTGGAATTAAAAAACAATGTCAAGAAAGCTTGGTGGCAAGCTATGGTGCAAGCTAACCAAGATATTTTTGGCTTGGATTCTAGTATCCTGATGCACCCCAAAATCTGGGAGGCCTCGGGCCACGTGGAAAATTTTACCGACCCATTGGTCGACTGCAAAAAATGTAAAAAACGCTTCCGCGCTGATCATCTCTTAGAAACTAGCCGAGGGATTAAGCCCGATCTTGATGGCCGCCGCGATGTGCCTATTGATCTCAAAAATATTAAATGCCCCGACTGTGGCGGTGATCTAACCGAGCCTCGAACTTTCAATTTGTTAATGAAAACTTATATCGGACCGCTCGAAGATAGTTCGGCTCTAGCCTACCTGCGCGGCGAAACCTGTCAGGGTATTTATGTTAACTTTTTAAATATCATAGATAGCCAACGTCGCAAACTGCCTTTTGGTATTGCTCAGATTGGCAAAGCTTTCCGTAATGAAATCACCCCGGGTAATTTTACTTTCCGGATGCGCGAGTTTGAGCAGATGGAAATGCAATGGTTTTGTAAGCCCGAAGAGGCACCTAAATGGTTCGAACAGTGGCGAGAAAAACGTATGCAATGGTATCTAGACTTAGGTTTAAGAAAAGAAAATATTCACTGGCGCCAGCACGAGACTGATGAACGGGCTCATTACGCCAAAGATGCTTGGGATATTGAATTAAAATTTCCTTTTTCTAAAGCAGGGGAATGGAGTGAATTAGCGGGCGTGCATAATCGTGGCGATTGGGATTTATCTCGTCATAGTAAATTCTCGGGTCAAGAACTGTCTGTAGTGGATGAAGAGACTAAAGAAAAATTTTATCCCTACATCATTGAGACTTCTGACGGCGCTGATCGAGCCACTTTGGCCTTTCTGACCGACGCCTATACCGAAGTGCAAACCCGTAGCGGTGAAGAGGATACTAAACACGAAACTGAGGTTGTTCTGCGACTCCACCCTCGCTTAGCCCCAATTAAAATCGCCGTTTTACCCTTATCTAAAAAAATTGAGCTACAAAAAACTTCCCAGATAGTACTTGATTTAGTAAAAGCCAAATGGATGTGCCAATATGATGATACTGGTTCGATCGGTAAACGCTACCGACGGCAAGACGAGATTGGCACACCCTATTGTATTACTGTTGATTTTGCCACTTTAGAAGACCAAGCCGTAACCGTGCGCGACCGCGACACCATGAAACAAGACCGGATAAAAATCTCTGAATTAAGCCAATATTTTCAAAATAAATTAAATTTCTAAAAACTCTCTTGACAGAAATTACCAAAGGGTTATGATAAAGCTATAACCCAAGGCGGGATTTTTTTGTCACCCAAATTGTTATGAACCAAATTATTATAACTTCAGACGGCCTAGATAAACTAAAAAAGGAGCTGGCTGAAAAAATTGAAGCCCGCAAAAAAATTGCGGCCAAAATCGAACGGGCCAAAACGCTAGGCGACTTGTCCGAAAATTTTGAATACCAAGAAGCTAAAGAAGACCAAGCTTTTAACGAAGGCAAAATTATGGAGCTTGAACAAGCGATCAAAGATTCGGTGGTAACAGCTAAGAGTACTGGTGGCAGCACGATCACCCTGGGTTCTAAGGTCAAGGTCCAAACCGCTGGACAAGCTAATAAAGAATTTACAATTGTTAGTTTTAATGAAGCCGAACCACTCAAGGGCCTGATCTCTAACGAATCGCCAATTGGCCAAGCTCTTCTCGGTGCTACAGCCGGGGATAAAGTTGAAGTTAATACCCCTCGCGGCCCGATTGAATATAAAATTTTGGAAGTAAAATAAAGCTATCTCCATTCTATAAGCGGCCTCCAGGCCGCTTTTGTTATCCCTGTCATTGCGAGCGAAGCGAAGCAATCTCCCGGATTATTCAGGGGATTGCTTCGTCGCTTCGCTCCTCGCAATGACGTGCAATCTCCATTTGATTATTCGGCCATTTTAAGCTAAAATAAATACCAGTCTAACCTAACTTAAAATATGTTTTGGGTTAACGAAGAAGTACAAAAAATCCTCGAGCAAGAAGCCAAAAGCTATTTGGTCACCGATTATAAAACTCCATCAGGTAAAGTCCATGTTGGCTCGCTCCGCGGGGTTTTGATTCATGATGCCATTTACCTCGGTTTAAAAAAGGCTAAAGCCAAAACCGAATATCTTTATGGTTTTGACGATTTTGATCCGATGGACGGCCTACCGGCTTACTTAGACGAAAAAGTCTATCGCCAATATATGGGTCTGCCACTTTGTAATATTCCCTCGCCCGAGCCAGGCTATAAAAGTTACGCTGATTATTATGCTCAAGACTTTTTGAGAGTTTTTAACCAGCTAGGTGCCCAACCCAAAATTGTCTGGGATTCCGAAAGCTATAAAAAAGGCGAATACAATGACGCGATCAAAATAACTTTAGATAATGCCGCCGAAATCAGAAAAATTTATAAAGAAATCTCGGGCTCAGTCAAAGACGCTAATTGGCACGCTTTGAACGTTGTCTGTCCTAAGTGCGGCAAACTAACCACCAAAGTCACGGCTTGGGACGGTAAACTTGTTACTTTTACTTGCGAACCAAAAATGGTGGAGTGGGCCGCTGGCTGTGGCTATCAGGGCCAAATTTCACCTTTTGATGGCAATGCCAAACTACCTTACAAGCTAGCTATTGTTGCCCGTTGGCTTTTTCGCAGAACTAAAGTAGAGCTAGCTGGCCTTGACCACTATACTAAGGGCGGCAGTTTTTATGTGGCACGAGAAATTGCTCAAAAAGTTTTTAAAATTCAGCCCGCTTTTGGCCATATTTACGAATGGCTAATGATTGATGGCGGCAAAAAAATGAGTTCATCCAAAGGTGTGGGAATTTCCGCTAGCGACATTGTCGAACTATTACCGGCCGAACTAGTACGCTTTCTAATGATGCGGACTAAAGCTAAAACGCGCATCGAATTTACCCTGGAAGGCGAAGCCGTACCCCGGCTCTATGACGAATTAGACCGCTGTATTGACGCTTATTTTGCTGACCCCGAATCGGATTTTGGTCAGGCCTATGAATATGCCAAATTAACCACCCAACCGCCGCCGGTCTATCGTTTGCGTTTTTCCAAAATCGCTTATTTATTACAAATGCCTCGGGCCGATATCTATGATTATGCCCAAACCGAAAAGGGGAGTAAATTAACCGCTTCAGAAAAGGCTGAAATCCAAACCCGCGCTGACTATGCCAAAAAATGGCTTAGTACTTATGCCCCGGATAATTATAAATTTAACGTCTTGGAAAAACTGCCAACTCTAAATTTAGCGATCAAACAAAAGGAATTATTAGCCGAACTATTAAAAACTTTTCAAACCCAAAAAAAATGGACTGGCGAAAATTTACATAGCGCTTTGCACCAAATTAAAACCAATCAAGCCGCTGACCCCAAAGAATTTTTTAGTGCCATTTACCAGATTTTCTTAGGTAAAGATTCTGGCCCCCAAGCCGGCTGGCTTTTGGCTTCACTTGATTATGACTTGGTGGCAAAGCGTTTAGCTGAAGCGACAAAATGAAAAATCAAATCAAAAAAATTGAGCAGTACGTTCAAAAAATAAGCAAAAGCCAAACGACTCACGACTATGATCATGTTGATCGCGTGCGCCAATGGGCCGTCTTAATTGCCAAAAAAGAAAAATATCCAGATCTAAAAATGGTGGAAATCGCCGCTTTGATGCACGATATCGGCCGACCGTTCGTTACTAATCAGCGAGAACACGGGCGGGCAGGCGCCAAAATTGCTGGTCAATATCTAAGAAGATTAAAAATATTATCCGAGGATAAAACCAAAAAAGTTGAACAAGCAATTGCCGAGCACAATACCGGCGGTAAAGGCCAAGGACTGACTGCGATTTTAAAAGATGCTGATATTCTAGATTTATTAGGCACAATTGGGATTATTCGCGCCTGTGACACTTGCACAACTTGGCTAAAATACGATCCCCACAATATCAAAGGCCCAACTTGGAAGTTAGATAGCCTGGGTTTTAACAAACGTTTTGCTAAGGGTCAAGGTGTTGGTCAATACTTAGTCGATGAATTAAATTTTCAAGCTAGCTGTCTGGATAATGTAGCTACACCAACGGCTAAAAAAATTGCCCGACCGCTGGCCAAATTAATGACCAATTTTATTAAACAATTGGAGAAAGAAGTAACCCACCATATTTAATTCGTAATTTGTAATTCATAATTCGTAATTAACTAATATATGCCTACCCGCGAGCAGGCCTACAATCTATTAGCCCAACATCTAAAGGACCCAGCTAATCTCAATCACAGCCGGGAGAGCGAAGTGATTATGCAAGCCCTAGCTAAACACCTGGGTGAAAATGAAGAATATTGGGGCAATTTAGGTTTATTGCATGATGTTGATTGGGAATATGGTGAAGTTACTCACGGCCTCAAATGCCAAGAGATTTTAAAAGCCGCTGGTTATGATGATGAGTTTATTACTGATATTGTCGCTCATGTTTATGGTTTTGTGCCCAGCCTAATGGATAAACAGCGGGAAACTAAACGCCAACATCTTTTGGCCGCGGCCGAAACCATCACCGGCCTGATCTATGCCTCGGCTCTGGTCCGGCCAGAAAAGAAACTGGAAGCAGTTGAAGTTAGCTCGATTAAAAAGAAAATGAAAGATAAATCTTTTGCCGCTAAGGTCAACCGCGAGGTGATTAAAGAGTGTGAAACCGCTGGCATTCCCTTGGATCAGTTTATTGAAATTAGTTTAAACGCGATGAAAGGGATAGCCGCGGAGGTAGGAATCTAATTCCATCGTCATTGCGAGCGCAGCGAAGGACTCAGGATAAACTCCGCTTTGCCCATCCAATTTGTCATCCTGAGTCCCGCGTAGCGGAACGAAGGATCCCTCTTTATGCCACAAGGTTGAATATCATATTAAAGATTACTAGCTAACAAACCTAAAAGATTTATTTGAGTAATTTTCCTGGACGTGGAGAGGAGAGGGATCCTTCGCTCCGCTCAGGATGACAAGATAAACCTTATGCGTAAAGTCATGGTCTTTGGCACTTTCGACAATCTCCATCCGGGACACCTGGATTTTTTTGCTCAGGCTAAAAAGTACGGCGACTATCTAATTGTCGTCGTGGCTCGCGATATTAATGTCAAAAAATACAAAGGCGCGCCGCCAGCGTTTAGTGAAAACGCCCGCCGCAAAATAGTTCAAAAAGCTAAAAATGTTGATAAGGCTGTACTCGGCTACAAACAAAACCGATTTAAAATTATTAAGGAACTAAAACCCGACGTGGTCTGCCTGGGCTATGACCAAAAAATGGAGATTGAAATCCTTAGACAAAAACTGATTGAACTTCACGTTAACGCCCAGATCTACCGCCTTGCTCCGTTCCAGCCGGAAAAATACAAAAGTTCGATCATTAAACAAAATGAAAAATAGATTAATTTTATTTAAATCTATGAAAAAATTATACTGGGTCGGATCAATTATCTTCTTAGTTATTTTGTCTGGTTGGATATCAATTTTTGATGCCAGCGCTACCGATATAGATTTGGGGTTGGAAAATGTACCCAGCTGCGATTTTTGCGGCGAAGATATGAGGTCTAATATTGCCATTATTGCTAACCGTATTTTTGGGGGGCTGATAATATTTTTTTTAATTATTACGTTAATTAGTTCTATTTATTGGCTAACTAAAAGAAAAAATCCAGACCAAGCCAAAAAGGCTAAAAAAATTATTAAAATTGGTCTACTAGGTTTGGTAGTAATAATGATTCTGTATGTCGTAGCCTCTTATACTATTAACTATTATCTAAATAACTACTACTAATGCCAATTAAAATACTAATCGCTACTGACAACCCCGGTAAAATCGCCGAGATAAAACAGATATTTACCGACTATAGTTTTGAACTGCTTTTCAAAAAAGACCTACCCCAAACCAAAAATTTAGAAATTGTCGAAGACGCCGACACCCTAGAAGGTAACGCCTTACTCAAAGCCAAAACCAACGGCCAAGCTTCAGGGCTAATTACTCTGGCTGATGATAGCGGTTTATTCGTTGAAGCTCTAGACGGTCGACCCGGAGTTCATTCGGCCCGCTATACCGGCCACGGCGATGAAGCCAATAATATAAAAATTTTAGCTGAAATGCAGAGCGTGCCAGAAGAAAAACGCGATTGCTACTATGAAGGCGTGGTGGCTATTTATGACCCCCAGACTAACTGGCAAACCACTGTTTCTGGCCGCTGGTACGGCCGGATCGGCTACGAACCGCGGGGCACTGGCGGTTTTGGCTACGCGCCGATTTTTCTCTGCCGAGATTATGATTACACTTTGACTAACGCTGAGCTGGATGAAAAACGCAAACTGGCAGTTAATCACCGTGGTAAAGCTTTCCGCGCCGCCAAGGAGCTCCTCGAAGCGAAATATCTAACCAATTCGTAATTCGTAATTAGTAATTATTCTAAATTTATGCTCGACATCAATCGCATTTTAAATGACCAAGACAATTTAAAAACCGCCTTGCTCAAAAGAATGGCACCGGCCAAGCTCGACACCGCGCTAGTTAAGATTACCAAACTCTATGATGAGCGCCGCACTTTACTCCAAAAAGCCGAAGGGCTAAAAGCCGAGCGCAATAAACAGTCCAAAACCAAACCCACGCCAGAAACAATTGCCGAGATGAAAACTCTGGGTGAGGAAATTAAAACGCTCGATGAACAATTGCGAGTAGTGGAAACCGCTTACAACGAAGCAATGGCCGAACTGCCTAATGTACCGGCTGACGACGTAGTTGCTGGCGGTAAAGAAAATAATAAGGTGATTCGCACTTTTGGGCAGAAACCCGAGTTTAAATTTACGCCCAAAGACCACGTTGAACTCGCCACCAGCCTGGGCGTGATTGACTACGAACGCGCGGCCAAAATGTCCGGCGCGGGTTTTTGGCTTTATAAGGGCTTGGGCGCCGAACTGGAGTGGGCACTGTTAAACTATTTTGTTGATTTTCATCGCGCTAATGGCTACACCTTTATCTGGCCGCCTTATCTTTTGACTAAAGAATCGGCCTACACTTCTGGCCATCTGCCCAAATTCCGCGACGATTTGTACTGGGTTGAGGACGGCCTGTGTCTTAACGCTACGTCCGAAATGATGCTAGGTAATTATCATCGCGATGAAATTTTGGCTGAAAAAGATTTACCGCTCAAATACTACGCTTACTCGGCTTGTTTTCGCCGCGAAGCTGGCTCGTACCGCAAAGAAGAGCGGGGGATGATCCGCGGCCACCAATTTAATAAAATTGAAATGTTTCAGTTTACTAAAGCAGGGGAGTCGTGGGGAGCGCTCGATGAACTAGTTAAAAACGCCGAAAAACTAGTTGACGGCCTGGGTTTGCATTTTCAAACTGTTTTGCTCGCGGCCGAAGACGCTAGTGCGGCCATGAGTAAAACATTGGATATCGAAGTCTGGATTCCCAGCATGAATATTTATAAAGAAGTTAGTAGCGCCTCCAACGCCCTGGACTACCAAGCCCGCCGCGGCAATATCCGCTACAAAACTAAAGAAGGTAAGAACGATTTTCTCCACACCCTCAACGCCTCCGGCCTAGCTACTAGCCGCTTGGTGCCAGCGATTCTGGAGCAATTTCAGCAAAAAGACGGGTCAGTGGAGATCCCGAAAGCGCTGAGGAAGTATCTGGGGGGAGTGAAGAGGATTGAGGGGAAATAATGTTTGTTTACAATTAAGTTGACAATTAAAATTTGTTGTTGACAATTGTTTATTACTAAAAGTCATACTACGCCTAACACGGCATATCCGATTCGCGAACTAATAAAATTAAATATGAAAAAATCTATAATTATTTTAATCATCTTAGTAATTGTAATTATTGGATCTGCTTTTTATTGGTATGAATATCGTCCTGAAAAAATAAAAGGGCAGTGCTCGGCAGAAGCCCGCCTAGACACTAGGGCAGTGGTAGAATTTGATGAAACAAAAAGGCAAGAATTTATTAACAACTACTATGAAGATTGCCTAATGAGATTTGGACTTAAATAATTTTATTAGCTCGCTCATCCTAATCCTCCCTATCCCATGATAGCGCTCCGCGCGATTATATCATATGATAATTAGGACTACGGATATACCGAAACGTTAGCTGAAATTGAAAGTATTTTTTAAAGCACTTTTGATATATAATCATTAAAAATAACTTATTAACTATTTTTGCAAAACTGTGAAAAAACACTTCCATTTGATTCTCACAATTATTCTTTTATCAGTTATTTTTTCTCAAACAACATTAGCCGAAGAACAATATTCAGAGGATTATTTCGTCCTTAAGAGTGAAAAATTTCCAGCCTCTGAAGATGCCAGCAGTAGTTTTTTTACGAACGGTTTTGATCTTGTAGTGAACAGAAATAAGGTTTCTGCTCATCTGAAAGAAGACTTTGATTTTCCTTTTTTTGAGACCCGTTGTACCGGCACCATGAGTTTTGATCTTGCTGGTGACCGAGATACAAAAACAGGAAATATGAAAGGCACAATGAACGCTTTAATGGACGGCACCTGTCCCGGTAATGCGGAGACCCCAGCAAGCCCGATTACTTTAACCTGGGATGGAACGTTCGATGGTTTCGCTACTTTTGCAATCGACCCATCGGACGGGACCAGGCGAATAATGAAGGGAAAAATCACCAACTTACAAGGCAAAAGCATATTAACAGTTTATAATTCCGTTATTCCAACTACGCCAGGTACTACGACTATTGATTTTCCGGAAGTTGTATTGGAAGGCTTTATTAATGATTCCGGCGCACGTTTCTCAGATTTATTAGGTCAAGTTAAAATCCGTCCTGACATCGATAAAAGAGGGTGGCATAGTCTTGAGCCGGGCGAGGCCATTCCCTTTGGCACGCACATAAGCACAGAAACAAACAGCTCAGTAGTGATTATTCTCCCCGACGGGGTTACTTTTTTCCTAAAGCCGAATACGGAAATAATTATAAATAAGCCCAGCGAAAAAAAGGGTCATTCTCAAATTCTTTACGGGAGCATGAAAATTATTGTTGAGAAGAAGATACAAGATGAGTCGCTGGAAATTGATATGGACCAGGCGGTAGTGGAGATTAGCGGGACAACACTTATATTAGAAGAGAAAGAAGAAAAATCAATACTTCAAGTGATCGAAGGAGAAGTTTCGTTTACCTCAAAATCCGACAACAAAAAAATTAGTGTTGTCGCTGGAAGCATGGTTTCGGCATCTAGCGTTGGGCTCGGCAGTGTTGAAACATTTGACACGACAAAAGTGACCGCCGATTGGGCTGCTTTCGTTTCTAGCGACACTAAAGAAACGACGGATTTTACATCAAACGGATTCTTGGTTTTATATGGTTTACTAAGTGTCCTTGCAGTATTTATAATTGTAATAATTGTCCGTAAAATTAAACGGTAAAAAATAAAAAAACTTTAAACATCGCCTAACAGCGTATAGGCGGTTCGCCCTTCAGAGCCGTAAGTTCACATGACGTGCAGACGTTATATGAAATAATTTTTAGCGACCCTTTAGAATGATTATAAAATCTAAACGATAAATGAATTTATGCTCCACCTTACCCCATCCGAACAAAAACTTCTTAACCACGCCAAAAAGCAAGTGGTTAAATACAATAAGATTCGCCATGCCAGAAGCGGGATTGATACACTGTATGCTTTTGTGGTATCGGACAGCGGAAAAATCCATGATGGCGGGTGTTTAGAAGTGGATAGTATCAGCCACGCTAGCGTTTGTGGCGAGCGACACGCTATAGCTAATATGGTTTTAGCTGAGTCGTATCAGGCTAAAGTCAAAACCGTGGTCGTGGCTGATCCCGTGCCCAAAGTCCAAAAGGATAGCTCCACACCTTGCGGCACTTGCCGGGCTTTGCTGTGGGAGTTTGGCACGCCCCAGACGACAGTTATTTGTTTGCAGTATATTCAAAAACCCAATGGCTGGATTTTCCCCAAATGGCAAAAATTTATTCTTAAAGACCTTTACCCCCACGCCTACCAGCCAGTAAAGTGGGAGTAACTAATTACTCTGTCATCCTAAGTCCTTCACTTCGTTCAGGATAAACTCCGCGAAGCATTCCCAATATGTCATTCTGAGCGGAGCGAAGAATCGGCTCGTTAGCAGAAACAGGCTGATCCTTCGTCCCGCTACGCGTGACTCAGGATGACATCTTAAAAACATATGACCGAACAAACACAACCAATCAAACCCACCGGCTGCTGCGAGCCGTTTAATCCCGAGCCGTGGCAGGATAAAGAAATCATGTGGGAAGACAAAGTTTTTGTTAAAGACCATGTCACGAATTTTCTGCATATTCCGCTCAATATGGGTAAAAAGATAGTTAAAAATATGGCCCTAATTGAAAAAGCTGGAGCTAAATCAGCCCACCAATTAATGTTATTTGATGAATCGCCGTGGGGTTCGGATATTTATATTGATGTGACTAAAGCTGTTCCTGGCGTCAAGATGGCCACGCTTTCTGGCACTTTTCTGACCAAAGTTTTTGAAGGCCCATACCAAAATGCCGGCAAGTGGGCTGAGGAAATGCACCAGTACGTGGAGAGTAAAAATCAAAAAATTAAAAAATTATATTTTTCCTACACCACTTGCCCTAAATGCGCCAAAGCCTATGGCAAAAACTACGTAGTGTTGTTTGCCCAAATAGCTTAAAACATTGTGGAAAAAAAAGTTAATAAATTTATCTATTGGACTCCCAGAATAATGTCTATTCTATTCATTATTTTTTTGACTTTATTCTCCTTGGACGTGTTCGAGGGTCACTACGGATTTG
Source organism: Patescibacteria group bacterium (assembly GCA_041650515.1). Classification (GTDB taxonomy): domain Bacteria; phylum Patescibacteriota; class Patescibacteriia; order JACRDY01; family JACRDY01; genus JBAZLA01. Next base: position 24,253 of record JBAZLA010000005.1, on the reverse strand, counting down.
GGGGGACTGTGGTAGCTTTACTGATTCACAATATCCCGGCGGTTATCCTAGCGATTGTTCTTTGGCTAGCCTGGAAGCGCGAAATCGTTGGTGGAATTATCTTTATTCTAGCCGGATTTTTATACCTCGGGTTAATTTTAAGAAATCCAGAATTCGAGTGGTATTTGTTATCATATTCTTTTATTATCGCCGTTCCGACCTTTTTTATTGGCACCCTGTTTCTTGTTGGCTGGCTCAAAAAGAGATAGTGGCGTAAATGACTTAAAAGCGGTAGAATATAAGGAGAAGCTCTAATTAATCTAACCCCAAATATATGAAGAAGATATTTTTTATAGCTATCGGCCTTGGCCTGCTATTAACCGGTTGCGCCTTAACCGGCCAGCCAGCGCTAAACACCGCCGATACCAACCCGGCGTTGCAAAACAACAATACTCCGCTACCGGTAAATAACACACCCATAACAACGGCTAGCGACAAGCTCGATCTAAGTAATCAGCAGCTGACTAAAGTGCCTGAATACGTTTTTAAGCAAAAAAACTTGGTCGAACTTAATCTATCCAATAATTTGCTGACCGGCGCGATCCAGGCGGAAATCCGACAGCTGCAAAGTCTAAAGGTGCTTAAAGCCAGTAATAACCAAATGACTGGCGTGCCGGCGGAAATCGGCCAACTAAAAAACCTCCAGATACTTGATCTATCTAATAACCAGCTAACCGGCCTGCCTTATGAATTAGGCAATCTCCAAAATCTGAAGACATTAAATATCTCCGGCAATAATTATTCCACACTCGATTTGGGTATTATTCAAGAAAAGTTGCCAGCTAGCGTCACGATTATTAAGTAGATTTTGACCGCAAATAAACCCTACTACTGTCATCCCGAGCCCTTCGCTGCGCTCAGGGTAAACTCCGCAAAGGATCGGATCATTAATAGAAACAGGCCAATCCTTCGTCCGCTTGCGGCGGACGAGGGATGACAATAAAACAAACATGCTTACGATCAATTCCTGGGTCGAAATTAATACCCAAAACCTAAAACATAATCTAAACCAATTCCGTCGGATTCTGTCGCCGGGGACGCAAATCGGCGCGACAGTCAAAAGCAACGCCTACGGCCATGGGATAATCGGCGTTAGCCAAGTGATTCAGCAGCAAACCGACTGGTTTTGTGTGGTTAGCCTTGATGAAGCACTGGAGCTGCGTCGCGCTAAAATTACCAAGCCCATTTTGGTGCTATCTTTTTATTTTGATCAAATTGATCTGGCAGCCAAAAATAATATCAGTTTGGTGGTTTATAATTCAGATCAAATAAAACAAATTAATTTAGCGGCGAAAAAATTACATAGAATTGCCAGGGTTCACCTTAAGTTAGACACCGGCACTTCAAGGCTCGGGGTAGGGGAAACCGAAGCTTTAAAATTGATCACCCAAATTACTACCAAACTTAAAAATTTGAGACTTGAAGGACTGTTTTCGCATTTTGCCGCCTCCGAGGAAAACCAAAAATTTACTGATCAGCAAATCCAGCGTTTTAATGATTTTGTGGCTAAACTGAACAAACTTGGCATTAATATCCCACTTAAACATTTTGCTTGCAGCGCCGCGGCGCTCGTCCGCCCCGAAAGCCAATATAATCTAATTCGCCTGGGTATTAGCCTTTATGGTCTGTGGCCATCTAAACTAGCTAAACGCCTGACGAGTAAAATCTACCCTAGTTTTAATCTCCAGCCAGCCCTAACTTGGAAAACCCGCGTAATTGCGGTAAAATGTCTAAACCCAGGCCAAAGCATTGGCTATGGCTGCACTTATAAAACTACTAAAACAACTAAAATTGCGGTTCTGCCTGTTGGCTACTGGGATGGTTATGACCGCCATTTATCAAACAAAGGCGAAGTCTTAATCCACGGACAAAAATGTCCAATCCGCGGCCGCGTTTGTATGAATTTAATTATAATTGATGCCACCAAAGTCAAGAACGTTAAAATCAACGACGAAGTGGTGCTAATCGGCCAACAAGGTAAAGCTAGAATCACCGCTGAAGACTTGGCCGGAAAAATTGGCACGATTAATTACGAAGTGGTCACCCGGATTAACCCCGTACTACCACGAATAATGGTTTAATCCACCAATATCCAATATCTAATAATTAATATTATTTATAAAAAAACTCCTCAAGAGACGAGGAGATTAGTGAAGATACTGGTGAAATGGTTCAAGTAACCGGTTGAGTGACCAGCTAAGACCCATTACACCGACGAGGCTGATCAACGCGCCAATCACATCCCGAAAGCTGGGTCGACGCGCCGACGCTGGCTCGGCGAACCGCTTAAGCGATAATATTCGTCGGGGGTATAAAACCCCACAGACATATACCACGGCGAAAAACACGACCCAGAAAAATTGACTCAGCATTATCAGAACCCTCCCGTACGAAAAATGATTGATAACCCTAAAGTTATCCTATAACCAGTTTAGTGTCAAGTAAATTTAAATAAAAAAAACCCTTCACTCAATTGTCGATTAGAGGAAGGGGGAGAGCGGCGTCGTCGGTTTCTTTGGCCGATTAGCCAGCCGCCTGGTCAGCCACGGATGGCCGTAGTTGAACCAGAGGATAATTCCAGTCAGCGCCGTGGCCGACAGACCGCACCACAACCATTCGCGACTTTGAAAGGCCGCGAACGCGATAATGGCGTAAAGCATCGCCATTATCAATTTTTCCGCTCTTTTGCTCAAAATTACACCTCCTGAGATTCTATACTCTATAATAAAATTTAATTTATGTCAAATATTAACTCAAAAAAAACAACAGCCAAACTAAAAGTAGCTGTTCTCTGCGGCGGTCCCTCGGCCGAGCGGGGGATTTCGCTAAATTCTTCCCGGTCGCTGATGGATCACTTACAATCGGCCCAGATAGAAATTATACCGATTTATTTTGATACTCAAAAAAACCCTTACCAGATTTCCAAAGCTCAATTATATAGCAACACGCCATCTGATTTTGATTTTAAACTCAAACAAACCGCTCAACCACTGACCGCCAAAGGGTTAGTTAGTTTACTCAAAAAAATAGATATCACTTTTCCAGCCATGCATGGCCAGTTTGGCGAGGACGGCCAGATCCAGAGTTTTTTGGCAAAGCACCATTTACCTTTTGTCGGCTCAAGCGCTCCGACTTGCCGCCAGGCTTTTGATAAATTTATCGCTAACGAGTTTATTAAACAACAAGGATTTTTTACCCTACCGTCAGCGGTGCTCAGAATTAATCATTCCGACCACCGTCAAATAGTGAAAAAATTCTTCAAAAATTATCAAATTAAACGAGCGATCGTTAAACCCGCTATTGGTGGCTCGAGTATTGGTGTTTTTTCCGTGGCCACTCCGAACCAGGCTCTAGCTAAAGCTAAACTACTTTTTTCCCAGCGGACTACCAACCGGGTGGTTATTGAACCGTTTGCCAAAGGCACAGAATTTACCATGATTATTTTAGAAAATCACCTGGGGTTACCCGTGGCCCTGCCGCCAACCGAGATCGAAACCGATTACACCGAACACCAGATTTTTGATTTTCGCAAAAAATATCTACCCACCCACCAAGTAACCTGGCATTGCCCGCCAAGATTTAACGACAAAATAATTGAAAAAATCCAAGCTCAAGGTGAACAACTTTTTTCACTATTCAAAATGCGCGATTTTGGCCGGTTCGATGGCTGGGTACTACCCAACGGCCAAATCTGGTTCTGCGACTTTAATATGATCAGCGGCATGGAGCAAAATAGTTTTCTTTTTCAACAAGCCAGTCGGATCGGCCTAACGCATAGTGACGTTTTACAATATATCATCAAACGAACTTGTAACCGTTATAATATACCGTTTCCGGTTGCTCAAAAAACCATTACCACACGTCGTCAGCCGGTCAGTGTTCTGATGGGCGGCGCTGACTCGGAAAGACAAGTTTCACTGATGAGCGGCACTAATGTCTGGCTTAAGCTTCGCCGGTCAACTAAATATCAACCCAAACCTTATTTATTAGACCCCCAAGGCTTAATCTGGCGCTTGCCCTATCATCTCTGTCTTAATCACACAGTTGAAGAAATCACCCAAAATTGCCGCCATTATCAAGCGGCCGCCAAAAGACTAACTTCGTTCGAGGAAAGAGCCAGGCTACACCTTGGTTTAACGGAGATTAAAGACAAGAAAGATTTTTTTGCGCCGGAGAAACTAAACTTTAATCAACTGATTAAAGAGTCTGATTTCATTTTTATTGCTCTGCACGGTGGTGATGGTGAAAACGGCAACCTCCAAAAAATACTAACTAAGAGGGGAGTACGGTTTAACGGCCCAGAGGAACAAGCTTCGCGCCTGTGTATGGATAAACGGGCAACGGCCAATTTTATTAACCAATTAAAAATACCCGGGGTTAAATCTGTTCCTGGAAAAATAATCAAAACCAAAACCGCCATAAAATTTAACCAAAAACAAATTGAACAGCTCTGGACCAAAGCCCAAAAAGAGCTGACCGCCAAAACATTAATCATCAAACCGCGCGGCGATGGCTGCAGCACGGGGATTGCTCATCTTTATTCCGCCAACGATTTGGCAAAATATCTAAAAATTATCGCCACCGGCGATGGCTGTATACCCAAACAAACATTTCAAAACCAGCTAAGTATTATCGAAATGCCGCCAAGCCCGCCCACCGAATTACTGCTAGAGCAGTTTGTATATACTGACATCCTGCGAGCGCACAATAATCAATTAAAACACGGCCATCGTACCGGCTGGGTCGAAATAACCGTTGGCGTCGTGGAGGATCACAACACGCTTAAAGCTTTTAACCCCAGTATCACGGTGGTAGAAGGGGAGGTGCTAACTGTGGAAGAAAAATTCCAAGGCGGCACTGGAATTAATATCACCCCGCCGCCAAAAGATATTATTAAACCCGCAGTATTATCAAAAATAAAAAAATCGATCCAACTAGTAGCCAAAAAAATTGGCCTGCGTGGCTATGCCCGAATCGATGCCTTTGTTAATATTCAAACCGGCGATTTATTAATTATTGAGGTCAACACCTTGCCAGGTTTAACCCCCTCAACAGTCCTGTATCAACAAGCTCTAGCCGAGACTCCACCAATTTTCCCCAGAGAACTTCTAGAAAAATTAATCCAAAATAAAAAATATTAACTACTATTTTACGACGCCTAGCTAGTTTTAATCAATATGTTCTGGTCCAGAAAAAGAAGCTACAAAAGACCTTCGGGTCGATCACTTTTCCGCCGCGGCGCTGGCGCTGGTGGGATGTTTAAACGTCGACAGTTTTTCTGGCAACGCCGCAGTTTTAAAATCTACCTAACCTTAGGGATTGCGGGCTTCTTTTTCTTACTTTACCTAATCTGTTGGTCAGGCATTTTTACGATTCAAAACATTCAAACTGAGGGGATTAAAAGCCTTAGCGCTGAGCAAGTTAAGCAGATTATTCAAGACCAGCTTAGCCAGCGCCGCTTCGGTCTCTTTAGCCAGTCTAATCTATGGTTTTTTAACTCAAAAACGGCCCAAGATGAGATTAAAAACCGCTATGTGGTTACTGATGCCCAAATCAAAAAAAGACCCCTAAAAACCTTAAAAATTGTTATTACCGAAAAGGAGAGCCAAATTACTTGGGTTAGCGGGGATCAATACTATTATTTAGACTCTAATGGCTTAGCGGTCAAAGAAGTCATTGTTGCTAATATCACTTTGGTTGAAGGCGCGGCCACCAATCAACCAGACACCACTGGCGAAGCCATGACTGATTTATCGGTGCTAGATACTAATCTACCAATAGTTTATGATTTATCAAATACCAAAGTAAAAGTTGGCCAAGCAATAGTTAGCCCAGCGATTATCCAATTTATTTATCAACTTAAAGAAAAAATAGCTAGTGTTAATTTAGAAGCTAGGGCCTATCAAATACCTGAACCTCAAGGCACTGAAGTCCGAGTGGTCACTAGCCGGGGGTTTGATGTCTATTTTGACCTCCAAAACGACTTGGACCGCCAATTGGCTAATTTAGACTTAGTAATCAAACAAAAAGTTAAAGACAAAAAAATTAATTATATTGATCTAAGATTTGAAAATAGGGTATACTTTAAATAATTATTATTTTTTTAATTAATAATTAGTAATTAAATCCATTAAAATTATAATCAGCCCCAGGACAGGGGTTTTTATAATCTCTAGACCAGTTTGAGCTTAAAAGCCCTATTCAAGCGACGCATAAGATATATTGTGCGACACTACCATAGAGCTAAACCCAAACCTCTAAATATTCTCCCCTAATAATACAACTCTCCTTCTTCAAATAATCAAATAACAAATAAAAAGACCGGGGGTAACCCGGCTCTTTAATTATTAATTCGTAATTATTAATTTTTAATTAGTAATTATTCCTCCCTCCCCCAAAATTCATCAGCCTCTTTTTCCATCTGGTCTAAGCGGGTGTAATAATCAGCAAATTCGTTAAGATGGGCTAGGGCAATCTTGCCGGTTGTTAGCGGATCATCATTAGTTACATTGGTCGCTGGGTCCACTAAACCGTGTTCGAGCTCCACATCCATACCCCGACGAAATTGCTCGATATCAAACTTATCCCATTTAATGCCTAGCTTCTCCCCTATTGCTTTAGCTTGCTCTTCGGTAAAAATTTTTTTACTGCTCATATGGATCTTATTTATTAATTAAACTAATTACGCCGCTAATTTGATCTTCACCAATCGTTCTCTCGACCATTGAATCAGTTAACCTTCTGACTAAATCTATTTTGTCACCCGCCTCATTAAATTTTAAAAAATAACGCATTAACATTGTCCCATCTTGGTCCTTAAAAACCACCACATTACCAAACTGCAAGTCAGTTTTGCTATAGCATTTATCAACCATCACTATCGCCCCTTTATTAACGTCCGGTTCTAATAAATCGCTGGCAACTCTCACGGGAAATTTACAGCTCAGTTTATTTTCTGGATTAGGAGAAAAATAAACAAATTTCAGAAAACCAATAACAACCAAAATTATAGTAACAATGCTAACTAAAATAACTAGCTCCTTAGCCTTTTTAGTCATATTTAATTAGTATATCTTAAATACAAATAAAAAACAAAAAGCCCCCAAATGGGGGCTTAAGTTTAGATTTCTTCTTCACTGGGCTCGGCTTCTTCATCAGCATCCATATCCTCACCAGCATCAGCGTTTTCTTCACCCAAATCATCATCAGAAGTTAAATCGTCGTCATCGAGAAAATACATAACTTTGGTACTTATTTTTTAGTTATTTCCCTATTTCAGAGAAAACTTAGCTTAAGCTAAGTACTTATAATTATCTCACCTCGAACCAAAAAATCAACAACCTAGTTATCAACAGCAGCCAGAACAAAAAAACCGCAGTAAGTAGATCGCCTACGGCCCAAAATGTCCTACCTGCTGGTAGTGGATCATCAGTCCACCGACCATAATGGCCCTCCTTTTTTTTCCAACAAACCAAAACTATCCCAGACTATACAATGTTGGGCTCCAACAATCAAAATATTTTTTATTGACGAGGTAATTTACGATACAAAATATAGCTATAAACCATTGATCCTAGGCTAACCAGTAATACTAAGCCGATCATTAGCGGGAAAATCCAACTTATCGGAATCAAAAAGCTAAAGATAAAAAATAAACCTAAAATAATAAATAATTTTCCGCCCAAACGGTGCATCTTATTCCAAACTTCTTCATTACTTAGTGTCCACGGCGTTCGAATACCGACAAACCAATTAGGCTTAATTTTACCCAAATAGTTACCTAAAATGACGAATAATAGACCGACACCAACCGAAACGATTTTAGAAATAGATAGATCATACCCTACTCCGACTAACGAGGCCGCAAAGTAAACCAAAACTAAAAAAGTCACCAATAAGAATCGAATTACCCAAAATGGTTTAATAAATTCCGCATAACGCTCCTGCCGCGGATCTAAGCTAGGTAAAGTAATCATCAATAAATAGATACCTAAAATCAGCACTGGGAAAAAGAAAGCGGCAAAACCACTCGAGCTCCAACCATCGGCCTGACCATTAAAACCCCAATGAGTCGGCACCATCTCGGGCATATTTTGATAAAACCAAAAACTAGCCATCACCGAAATTAAAATTAAAATAATCATTGGTAATTCGGATTTAATCGAAAGTTGGATTGGGTTACGCATAATGGTTATTTCTTCTTAGTAAATTTATAAAACAAATCGACCAGCTCTTCAAAAACCGACAGGTTTAAAGAATAATAAATATTTTGTCCTTCCCTTCTCGACGAAACTAGATCCGCCTCTTTTAGGGCATTAAGATGATACGAAAGGGACGGCGCAGTAATAGCAAACTTCTCCCCTATCTCGGTGGGAGTTAAATCTTTTTTACGCAACATCTCTAGAATCTTTCGTCTAGTTTCATCAGACAGAGCATAAAAAGTTTTATTAAATCCGGACATAGATGATTAGATAATTGTCTAATTATCTAAATAATAGCACATCGAAAAACCCCCAGCAAGGGGGTTATCCACAACTTAGGGCAAATAATCCAAAGGATTGACAGGAATACCATCTAGCCGCACCTCAAAATGCATATGCGGACCAGTGCATAAACGACCAGCGCCAGATGTACCCGGCGTTCCCCCACTTAAACCGATAATATCACCCTGAGATACATAACTGTCTTCTTTAACATAAATTTTACTCACATGACCATAAACCGTTGATAAACCCTTATCATGAATGATCATGATATAACTATAACCGGTTTTGCCACCATTTTGGACTTTACCAACATAGCCGCTATCAGCCGCTTTGACCGGCGTTCCCTGAGCGGCGCGGATATCGATTGCTGGGTGCTCAAAAATATAACGAAAAGGATAATCAGGATCGTGGAAATAAGAGGTAACTACATTCTTGGGCACCGGCCAAACCAAACTGCCCGTACTCGGCAGTGCTTTATCAGCCTCAGCTAATTGTTTACGCAAGGTTCTTTCTAAACCAACAATCTCGTTATTAATCGCCTGCTGCTCTTGCTGCGCTTGCGAAATAAGTGACTGAAATTGTTTTTCCGATTGTTTGGCTTTAACTAAATAATAAGTTTTTGCTCCTTCTTGCTCATCCAATTTAGCTTTATTTTTTTCTAACTCTTCTTTAAGGCCAGCTAATTCTTGGCTCCGGGTATCCAACTCGGTCTTTTCTTCTTCCAGATCAGCCTTCAGAATCTTAATTCCATCTAAAGAGTTTTTAAGATTACTTTCAATTTTTTGAGTATAATAGACCTGATCAAAAAAATCAGAAAAAGTCTGATGACTGGCCAAAATTTCTAGATAATTTTGATCATCATTATAACTAATCAGCTGAATTAATTCGGCAATTTGGTTTTTCTTCTCTGCAATCTTACCTTCTTGATCAGAAATTTTGAGTAAAACTGACTGAATCTCTAGATTAACCGAATCTATCTGTAATTGGTTTCGCTCTAACTCTAGCTCCAACTGATTTATTTTTTCTGATAAAATTTCCAGCTCATTAGTTAGGCTAATTTTTTCTTTCCGCTTGGCTTCCAAATTATCTTCGTAAACCTTAATCCTCTTTTCCAGTTTATCAATTTCTAATTTTTTCAGTTCAACATCCTGCTGCAATTCCAAAATCAATTGATCGCTGGTTCTAGCCTGGCTAAAAATTGATTTAAAATTAAACAAAAATAAGGTAACTACAATTACCCCAAATATTGCTAATATTTTATTAGTTTTTGATTTTTGTTTTTTCATCTAACTGTATTATAGCAAAATTACCAGCCCAAGACAATAAAGAACGCCCAACGATTTATTTAAGTTTATCTATTGCTTTTTGGATCCGATTTAGGCTGCGCTTTGGACCTAAAACTGCTGCTACCTCAAACGGTCCAGGTGAAGCTTCTTGACCGGTTAGAGCTACCCGCAACGGCCACATCACCTCGCCGTTAGTTAAACTGTTATTTTTAATCCAATCAACAACCACCGCCTCCAGTTTGGCCGGTTGCCAATCTTGAGCCTCAATTTGTTCTAAAGTTGTAAATAATTTGGCCAAAACTTCTTGGGCCTTATTCTTGTCTGATTTTTTCCAAACCAAAATCTGAGCCGGATAATCCAGGTTGTCTTCAAAGAAAAATTTGGTCAAAAGCGGCAACTCGACTAATTTTTTAATTCGACTCTGTTCGAGACTGATTACCTTTTTAATATATTCAGCATCAAACTTGTCGCCCAAATCAGTTGAATTAAAATAAGACAAGGCATAGTCCAAAAGTTCATCTGGAGTTAGCTGACGGATATAAACACCATTAAACCAATCTAATTTATCACGATCAAAAACCGCGTTACTCTTATGCACGTGGTCAAATGAAAACTTTTTAATTAACTGGTCCAGACTAAAAACCTCCTCCTCACTCCCCTGCCCGGGATTCCAACCAAGTAAAACAATAAAATTAATTATTGCTTGGGGCAGATAACCTTGTTTAATATAATCCTCCACCGCCACATCGCCCTGGCGCTTGGATAATTTAGTTTTGTCTTTATTAACAATGGTGGGCAGATGAGCAAACTCTGGTGCACTCCAGCCAAAAGCTTGGTAGAGCAAAACATGCTTGGGCGTGCTCGGTAGCCATTCGTCACCACGCAGCACGTGCGTAATCTTCATTAAATGGTCATCAACAACCACTGCCAAATGATAAGTCGGAAAACCATCAGACTTTAACAAAACTTGGTCGTCAATCGTTTTATTATCAATTTCCACCTCACCTTTGATCAAATCTTTAAATTTGGTTTTACCCTCAGGAATCTTTAATCGAATAACATGTGGTTCACCCTTTTTAATCCGCTCTTTAACTTCGGCTGGATCTAAATTCAGACAATGTCGATCATACATCGGCGGTTGTTTCTGGGCAGTCAAACCGTCGCGCAGCTCGGTCAAACGCTCGGATGAACAAAAACAATAATAAGCCTGGCCTCTTTGTACTAACTCATCAGCATACTGACGGTACAAACCTAACCGCTCCGATTGAACATAGGGCCCATACTGACCGCCGATACTTGGCCCTTCATCATAATCCAAACCCGCCCATTTTAAAGTATTAAGTAAATTTTCTACTGCGCCGACCACTGAGCGATCTTGATCAGTATCTTCAATCCGCAAAACAAAATCACCACCATTATTCTTGGCAAATAAATAATTATACAAAGCGGTCCGTAACCCGCCAATATGGAGATAGCCAGTCGGACTAGGCGCAAAACGAACGCGCACTTTAGTATTTTTAGCCATAAATTTACTTAAACTTTACCTTGAATTGGAGAAATTTACAAGGATTTATTTAGCTCCCTAAGCTCAGTTAAAGCAATATCAGCGACTGGACGACGATAATAATGTAACTTATCTAATAGTTGCTCCGGCGCCACCCACTGCCAAGCGGTAAAAACATCTTTATCTAAATGAAAATCTACATTTTCACCAACGAATTTTAGGATAAAAATTGACTGTTTTTGACCGGGATAAGGACCATAAACGGAGCTAAAAAGTTTAGCATCAGAAAAATTATAACAAACCGTCAAATGACACCGCCGTTTAATTTCAAATTTATCTGTACCTAGCTCCTCGGCTAACTCTCTGATAATCGCTTGCTGTGGTGTCTCACCTTTGTCTACTCCCCCTTGGGGTAATTGCCAATGATCTTGCGAACCAACTCGCTCGGCGACAAAAACTTTGCCCTCGTTATTATAAATAAAACCGCAAACATTACGTCGCCGCCACGGCTGCTGGAATCTAAATCTGATTACTAAATAACTAAAATAAACTGTGGCCCGCCAAATCCGGCCCAGACGCCATGGCTGAGTAAATAGCCGCCAAAGCCATTCAAGACCCAATCGTCGCCAAAGTACTGGCGCTCGTTTGACAATGCCAGAAATAAAATCTAAACTGCCGCCCACGCCCATGGCAATTTTAACCGACGGCAACTTACTTAAATTATGATAGATCCATTTTTCCTGTTTGCCCTGGCCTAAAGCTACCAGCAAAATATCAGGCTGCGCTTGATTGACCCGATCAATAACCGCTTGATTTTGATAATCAGCGGCCTGACCCTGAGCTGGAATAATTAAATTTGAATTAACACCAGCAATCTTTAATTTAGGAAATTTTTGCTGCAATACTGTCGCCGCTTTTTCTCCGACTCCAGCTTGTCCGCCCAAGAAATAAATCGACTTATTATTATATGCTGCCAACTGACAAATTTTTTCTACCAGGTCAACACCAGCGATGCGCCGATTGATTCTATTACCCAGTAAATAAGACGCCAGCACCAAACCAACACCATCGGGCACAGCCAGACTGGCTGAATTTAAAACATGTTTGAATTTTTCGTCACGCTGCGCCAAAACAATAAATTCCGGATTGGGCGTTACAATAGTATATCGGCCTGGCGAAACCAAAAAACTTTGAACCCGGGCTAAGACCTCGGACCAGCTTAAGCTATCGATGTTAACACCTAAAATACTAATCTTCATTCTTTTTTTAAATTAAATTTCTCTAGCGACGTATAGATCGGACCACCTGGCTGCAGTTCGCTTTTCATCAGATCAATCGTTTCAACCAAAAAATTAAGTGGTGCAATTTTTACTGACGGTAAAGAAAATCTAGTCTCATCTTTAACCCGCCCCAGAGTAATATGAGTCTGCCAAGACCGGTGATCGGTTTCTAATCCTAAATCTTCTAACCCTTTTTTAAGAGCGCTCTGCAGCTGACGCAAACTTTCACCACCAACCTCGTTTAATTCTACCCAGATTACTCGAGGTGAACCATTAGGCAAAGTAAAACAACCAAGTTTACCCAGCGCTAAACTAAGCACGGGGTATTTAGCTATTTCTACTGTCAATAATTTGGCAACTTCGGCTAAAGTTTGATCGTCTATTTCACCTAAAAAGTGCAAAGTCAGGTGTAAAATCGGCGGGTCGACCCACTTAATTGGCTGACCAGACAGCTGCTTTTGCAACTGTAAAATTACACCGCCCAGCTCATTTTTAACCGTCGCGGGTAAGTTTAAAGCGATAAAGACGCGTTGACTCATAAATCCCTCTTATTTTAGCATAAAAAAAACTCCCTCGGAAGGGAGATTTAGACGAGTTTAGACCGCTTATTGTGACGGTCGTGCTTGACTTTGAACCGCGGCCGGGTCTGCAAACAGTCCCGCAGTCGCAGGATGCCGGCAGTAAGTAGTGCCGCGGCCGAAACGATCACCAGAATCAGCCCGATATTAGGCTGCCTGGTTGCCGAATCAACTGCTACGGCGTTAAGCAGGGCCCCAGCAATGATCCAGACCAGCGCGATGATCACCAATGCCAGGGCAAAACCTATGGCCGTTCTTTTGCCATATTGCTTCTTGGCCATCTAATAATCCCTCCTTGGTTGATATCCAAAATTAGCACAACTAAAAATAGCCGTCAATTAGACAGCTATTTATTTTCACGTCATTGTGAGGAGCCTCGCCTTCGCCAGTTGGCGGAGGCGAGGCGACGAAACAATCTCTTCAATATATTCGGGAGATTGCTTCGCTCCGCTCGCAATGACATAGGATTTAATAGGTTTCCTGTCGATAACATTCAGCGCAATAAAGTTGCTCCGCGCCAGTTGGCGAGTAGACCGTTTCAAATTTATTAGGACAACTTTTCCCCTGATGCCACTGATGATTTTTAGAACACATACACTGACGCAAATACAACTGACGTGGCTGCCGCCGCTTGATCCTAGCAAAATAACGGCAATCCGGACAAAGTCGCGGCAAGGGTAGATTTAATTTTTTATAAAGCTCCAATTCTTGGGTAATGATTTTAAAATTTTTATGACAATTAGCGCAGGCTAAAATCTCTTTAATAATATTATCACCGACTTCGCCAATATTATCAGGCAATTGGTTGATGGTTTCCTTGCCAAAAGTACCCGGTGTATTCTCTTGCCACCAGCTACCAAGCTCAGAGACCTCCACTTTGTTTAGGGGTTGGTTATACGGTTCCATATTAACCGTGGCATTATAACCATAGGGTGAAAGACCAAGGGGGAAAAACCAGCCATACTCCCCTGTTTTCTTAAGATGATCAATAACTTTGGATAATAATTTTTTGTATTCATCTTCGGAATATTGTTTATTTAAAATACAATATTTCTGGTTTTTTATCCCCACACAACCAAAACAGTCATTAGAGCCAAAAGCTAGATTAGAGTATTGCAAATGATGATCATGCCAACAAGAATCACAAAAATAGCAATTAAAAACCCCCGAACAGCCAATCGTCTCCAAACAAACTTCTGACCGATCATAACCCATATAATCGTTATCCCGTGAATCATATTGCTCATCCATTTGCACGCCATAAGCGCAATCAGCACAACCAGTGGCATCAAAACAATAACGCAAATTTTTGCAATTAACCAAATCGTCGCCAACACAATCAACACAATAAACTTGGTGGGTATATTTTTTAATCGTATTTTTAACAATTTCTAAATACTCTTGCTGAGCTCGTTCAAACTGTTGGTAACTACCACTCAAATAATCACCGACTGTTTGCTGATAATTATGAGGAGTTAATTGTTTATTTTTAAAAACGTATTTTTGGTTTAACTGGTCGCTAGACAAAAAACAATCATGGCAACCAGAACAGTTGTAGCAAAAATGACAGTTATTACATTCCTTACAAAAATCTAAGTAGCTACATTGATAACATTTTGCGCTATCAACACAATTGCAAGACAACTCACAGTTTATCGAACGAGCTAATTCTAAACAAGAATGGTTCTTGGTACTGTGATCATTATAAAAACAATCTTCTTCATAATGACAGCCAATAGTTAGGTAACAATTCTTGTTGGCGTAAGAATAATTACAAAAATCACTATTGATACCTTTGCTATTAATAATAGTTAAGCGCGGCACATTTTTGATTAACTGGCTAAACTGCTCAAAAAACGGTTGGGAAAAATCAAAATCTTGAGCATAATCAGCGCCACCCCATTTATCACTCCACCAACATTCATGACAATAAATCGGCGTGGGATTGTTTTCTGGATACAGCGAAACCATCTCTGTTTGACACAAATCACACTTGCGCCGATACAACACCCGCTCGTTGCGCCAAGCTAGCCGCCGTTGCCGCCGGCAAGCCCAACAAATTTGCGGTTCCGGTACATTAATCCGATTATAAAAAGACCGATCTTGTTCGGTGATAATAAATTCCTGGCCGCAATTTTTACATTGAGGCATAAAAACTATGTTCTAAAGTCAAAAATCTAAAATTATCTACGCTGCCACTGACAAACCCTTATCCACTTCAACTCTGGTTGCTGGCGGTAGCCAATCAACCTCCGCTTCGTTCTTGCGACCCAAAGCTAAACCAATCTCTTTATCGCGCCAAGCGCGTTCCAAAAGCTCGGGCAGATTACCACTATCCGGCGTCCTAGCCCAATAGTCCCGAGTATAACGATCAATGCCTTCTAAATTCTTAATTTGACCAGCCTTAATCTCCCCTAAAATCTCTTGTTTTAAGGCCTCAAATTGCTTATTTTCGCGGGTTTCTGGCCCTTTGACTATCTCAGGGCCCAAACCCATTTCTCGGCTATTTCTCATACTAATTATAGTTAACCACGACCGCTAACTTAGGTCAATAAACATCATCTTGAAAACACTTTTTACAATAGACGATTTCCGGCCGCTCTGGAGCATAAGTTGTCTGCATCGCCCGACCGCACTTACTACAGCTACGTTCCCAAAGATGCTGCGGATTACGTTGGAACAGCCGGTCAACATGACGACAAATATAGCACTTTTCGGGCACTGGGATACTAAAAGCACGATAAAATTTTAACTCCTGGGTGGTAACCCGGTAAGACTTGCCACAACTACAAACAAAAACATCGCTAGTGATTGCGTCAGGAACTTCCTTAATATTATCCGGCACTATTTTACTAACCGCCGGCGCAGTTACTTTTTTGTCATACCACCAAAATCCTTGAGCTGTTGCCTGCTCTTTAGTTAAAGGATAATAAAACATGGCGCTGGTTTCGTTATAGCCATGGTGTGACATTGAAGCCGGTAAAAACTCGCCGTACTCGCCAGTGGCCGTCATTTTGACAATTATCTCTTCTTTTAACCGGTTATACTCAGCCTCGCTATATTGTTTATTAAGGATACAAAATTCCCTTTTGCGCAGACCAACACAGCCAAAACAATTTTTAGAACCAAGGCAATTGAAGCAATATTCCAGATTTTGGCCGCTGGTATAGCTTTGATAGCAAAATTTGCAGTTATAATTTTTATAGCCGGAAACCACGCTTTCATACAAGATCTGGCTCTCGCCGCCGAATTGAAACACATCATAGACATCCTTGCCGCCCAAACTGATAGAATAAGAGTAGCGGCAATTTTGAACATCGCGGCAATCATAAGAAGCAACAGTCTGAAAGGTGCTATTCAAATAATCGCCACTGCAATCCTCGTTTTTGATGCCGTGAATGGCGATGTGCGGATAACGTAGACAAAATTCATCAAACTTGCTTTTGACTTTAGCCACTACTTCCCGACTGCCAAAATCAACCATTGCCAATCGCTTATTATATTCTTCCGGCGTCAGCTGTTTATTTAACCAACAATAACTTTTGTTTCGCAGATTGATACAACCAAAACAACTGTTACAACCGGAACAATATTTAAGGAAATAACTTTCGGAGCATTTATTGCAGTCCTGGCTATACTTGAGTTTGAAACAGCTGGTACAATCGGAGCAATAATAACAGTATTCACAGCCATGGCTCTTCATGCAGTCCACCGCCTCTTTGCAGCGGATTAGTGTATAACCATAATAACAATTCTCAGTATAAGCCGAATCAAAGATCAAAAAACAATTAACCGCATAACCGCAGTAGTTAGTATAGTCGCTATTCTGTAGAGTGATATTAGCCTCCAGCGATGGGTGGGGCACGCGATTTTTTAGCGCAATAAATTGGTCAAAAAAAGATTGCTCTGGATTATAGTCAGCGCCATATTTACCAGCGTCCCACTTGTCGCCCCACCACTCATGAAAATCATAAACCGGAAAGGGCACATCAGGATTGAACATCGAGATAACATTTTTGCCAGTCAGATCGCACTTCCGGTTATATAATGTTAGCTCGTTAGTCCAAGCCAAACGCCGCTGTTGGCGACAGTCCGGACAAAAGGTCGGCGTCGGTACTTTTATCTCTTGATAAAACTGCTGCTCTTGCTGATCAATGGTAAAGTCTTGATGACAATGTTTACACTTTGGCATACCCTTTAATTATAACATAAATCAACTGTTTTAAAACTCTGTGTTATAATAAATCCATGGCTAAGATCCGCCTTCAAAAATTCCTTTCTCAAGCGGGGTTTTGCTCACGCCGAGCGGCCGAAGTTTTTATTGCTAATGGCCGCGTCCAGGTCAACGGTCAAGTCGCTAAAATCGGCACCAGCATCGATCCAGATAAAGACCAAGTGTTGGTTAATGGTAAACCGATTGAACCAAAAGAAAAAAATATTTATCTAGTTCTAAATAAACCGACTGGCTATACCACCACCCGGTTTGATCGCCACGCCGAAAAAACTATTTATGAATTACTGCCGGCTGAACTAAGAAAAAAAGTCTGGCCAGTCGGCCGACTAGATAAAGACTCCTGCGGTTTACTGATTATGACTAACGATGGCGAACTAACCCAAGAATTAACCCACCCCAGCTTTGAACACGAAAAAGAATACTTGGTCCGCTTTATTGGTCAGTTCTCGTCAGCTAAAAAAACCAAATTAGAAACTGGCGTAATTTTAGAAAACAAAAAAACCGCGCCATGCCAGATTGTGATGGTCAAAGACAACGAAATTAAAATCACTATTCATGAGGGTCAAAAACGCCAAGTGCGCGAAATGCTTAAAACAGTCAGCTGCCGCGCGACTTTTCTAGAGCGACTTAGAGAGGGCAAGCTAACTCTAGGAAACCTAAAAACCGGCCAATACCGGTTCGTAGATAAGAAAGAAATAATTTGATTCTTCAATATATTCAAACAACTAGACCCAATCTAGGCCTGGCGGTATCACTGTCTCTTATTATTCTGTCATCCTGAGCGAAGTGAAGGATCACTTTCCCATCCACTCAGAATTAAATTATTTCAAACTTAATTGATCAAATAAACTAAAATACTCAATATTATTAGCCTAATCCGCCAATAATCATTAGTAAAATATTTATCCTTGTGGCATAAAAAGGGATCCTTCAACTGCGCCCCGCCAAAGGCGGGGCTCCGCTCAGGATGACAGTAAAAAACTACTTCAAATATTTTCGCCCTTTTAATTTCGGCGGCAAATAATCCTGAATATCGCCCTGATAATCAAAATTGGGATTATATTTATAACCTTTACCATAACCCAGCTCTTTCATCAAGTTAGTCGGCGCGTTACGTAAATGCAGGGGCACTGGATCAGCCTCGGTTTCTTTAACATCTTTTTGCACCTGCCCATAAGCCACATACAAAGAATTGTCTTTTGGCGCTTTGGCTAAATAAACCACCACTTGAGCTAGAATCACATTGCATTCTGGCATACCAATAAAATGGCTAGCTTGATAAGCGCTAACGGCTTGAACTAAGGCCTGCGGGTCAGCCAGACCAATATCCTCGGAAGCAAAACGAACTAATCTTCTAGCAACGTAAAGCGGATCCTCCCCGGCCTCAAGCATTCGCGCTAACCAATATAAAGATGCATCCGGGTCAGAGCCGCGCAAACTTTTGTGCAATGCCGAGATAATATTAAAATGTTCTTCTCCGGCGCGGTCATAAAGCAAATGCGACTTTTGTAATGCTTCCTTAATTTTATCTTGATCTAAAATTATTTCCTTGCCTTTGGGCGCCGCGGTCACCGCAAACTCCAAAGCGTTATAAGCAATCCGCGCGTCACCATCGCTGAGCACCGCTAAGTATTTTATAACTTCTTTATCAACTTTTATTTTTAAACTACCATAGCCGTTCTCTTTATCTTTAATTGCCCGAACTAACAAATCAGCAATATTCTGGCCAGACAATTTATTTAAGACAAACACCCGACAACGTGAAAGCAGGGCGGAATTAACCTCAAACGAAGGATTCTCAGTAGTGGCGCCAATCAAAATTAGTGAGCCATCTTCAATATGCGGCAATAGCGCGTCCTGTTGGGCTTTATTCCAACGATGGACTTCGTCAATAAATAAGATTGTTCTTTGGCTATGATATTTTAAGCTATCCTTGGCTTTCTTAATCACTTCGCGCAGTTCTTTAACCCCGCTAGTCACTGCACTAAACTGCATAAAAGCCGACTGAGTAATCTCGGCGATAATCCGGGCCAAAGTGGTTTTACCCACGCCCGGCGGACCCCAAAAAATCATTGACGGTAATTGATCCCCTTCTAACGCTTGGCGCAACAGTTTTTCCGGCCCAACCAAATGCTCTTGACCCATAAAATCAGCTAATTTTTTGGGACGCATGCGGTCAGCTAACGGCGAAAGCTGGTGATAGTTTTTATCAAATAAATCAGCCATATAGGGCTATTATAGCCTCCCCTTTATTAATTCGCAATTATCGTGTAATATAGCTGAGTATTGGCTTGATATTTCTACCGGGGATTAGCGCAGTTGGCTAGCGCGCACGCTTCGGGTGCGTGAGGTCGCGGGTTCAAGTCCCGCATCCCCGATAGAGATATTAAACACAAACGCATCCGCCAGCCGGCAGAGGCTAGCGCGGTCCGATGTCCATCGGACAGGTCGCGGGTTCGGGCTTGTCCTGAGTCCCGACGTAAAGTCGGGACGAAGGATCCCGCATCCCCGATAGAGATATTAACTAAATAAATCAAAAATATGAGCGAAAGAACTGATCCTAGCCGCCAACAACCATTTCCTTACGTTGAACAAAACGGCGTCCGCTTTTATGGTGAAACCGCTGGCAATGTTGAACAAAGAGACATTAATAACCTTAGACTCCCAACTGAATCAACCCTCCACGTTGCTCGCCACCTAACTAATATCTCACCAGAAGCTAAAGCTAAATTGCTAGGACAGACTATTAATGATGAGGGTAATGAAATAGTTGTTGACGAAAAATTTATTACTGCTCAGCTTGAAGCTGCCGGTTCTAAATTTCATCCTAAGATTAATGACCCTGAAGCTCTGTCTTTATTCTGCCAAGAAAAGTTAGTTGAAGCTTTAGAAAACAACCAAACAATAATTTGGATTAAAAATCAAACTACTGACGAAGCTCGAGCTAATATCCAAATTACCGTTACCGCCGCCGATAAAACCCGCTTTGGTCTAGCACCTGAGGAAAGTTTTGGCACTTCATCGGTAATAAAAATTACTCCGGATGTTGCCAACAAAGTTACCCAAAAAATGCGCGGTCAGGGCGAGGCTAAAGATCAAGTCACAATTAATACTATCGGGGATATCTCTGCACCACAGACTAACGATTTAGTTATTACTATCATCAGAAAATCTGGCCAAACCCCTGAGTTCTATACTGCCTATACCGGCATTATCGCTCCCCATCTACCGCGAGCCGAAACTCAGTCCCCAGAAGAACTTCAATATAACAAGGATTGGTGGAGCCAATACGCCTTTGTAAAATAATTCCATCAAAAATAAAAGCCCCGCAGCTGCGGGGCTTTTAAATTGACTAAATTCCGACTAACGAATAATTTCGATTGTCGCACCGTCCTCCGGGACACAAGCACCAATAGTGATGACATCATCTTCAGATTTAGATAGATAATAGAAGCTTCTAGTCGACGTACCACTCTTGGGGTCCCGAGGAATTTTAGCTAAATTACCGGCAGTTACCAGACCATTCAGATTAACACAAGCTGCTTCAGTAACTTTAGCTGTACAACCAGTAGTACACCCACTGGTGGCTGTACCAATCATATAAAATTTATCCGGAGCTAAAGCGGCGATCCTAGTCAAATGATCACCCTTATGGTCTACCTGATAAACCTTGACGGCTTCCATGATTGCCGTTATATCCGAACCACGAATGGAATTCCTGGCATGACGAAATCTTTCTAAGGGACTAAGAGCGACATAAACTATCGCAACTAAAATTGCGATAACCGCAACCACTATTAACATCTCCACTAAAGTAAAACCTTTCTTCATGATGTAACTTTATCTTGCTATCCTATCGAACAATTTCGATAACCACACCTGAACCCTCTGGGTCGCAGGCACCAACGGTGATAGCGCCAGCTGATGATTTCATCAAATAATAATCAGTCTCGGCAGCAGTGCCAGTACTTGGGTCCATCGGCACTTTGCCTAGATAACCAGCAGTTACTAAACCAGTCAAATCAACACAAGCCGCCTGAGTAGTCTTGGCGGTACAACCATCGTCACCACCAGTAGCACAAGTACCAATGGTGTAATAATTACCAGCTGTCAGAGCGGTAACACTGGCTAAATAACTACCACTATTATCTACTTGATGGACTTTAACCGCATCCAAGACAGCGGTTATATCTGACCAACGAGTAGAATTTCTGGCTTGACGGAAACGAGTCAACGGATCTAAGGCCACAAAAACCACCGCGGCCAAAATCGCGATAATCGCAATCACGATCAGCAACTCAATTAAGGTAAAACCTTTCTTCATAGTTTTACTTTATTTATTATTAAAAAATATTTAAATTATTAATATTTTATTAGCTATATTATAGCAAATTTCAGCTTTATTTCTAACCACCCGACTTATCCACAGGTTAATTATCCCAAGTGGTCACAGCAAATGGATCAATTGTTAAATTAACCGCCAAATTTTGTTGGTAACCGTTCAAACTACCAACCACAATCAAAGCTCGGCTATCACCTTCCCCAACAACAGTAATATCACAGCTACCGTCACCTAGATTAATCACACCACCAACATAATGGCTAGGATCACGTTTTAGCCTAATTAAGGCCTCCTGAAGACAACCTTGGGTTTGGTATTTAGCGGCTTCCCCCTTTAACGATTGATCAGCATTATTGAGATGGCTCAATGTACTTAGGGCCACTTTAATAATAATAACCGAAACAATAGCGGCGACGATTAATACCACCACGGTCATTATAAAACCACCATTATTTTTGGCGGAGGGTGGCCGAAATAGTCCAAGCATTTTGCGCCTCATAAGTTTTACTCCCGCTAGGATTAACTGCTTCCAGGTCCAAATCTACTCTAAAAGTGGTCACGTTAGCAGTTGATAAATTAGTAATTGAAAAATTATTTACAGTCACTTCGTCGCTAGTCAGATCAATAGCCGTACTTACCCCCTCTTGAAATCTCAGCTTAGTAATTGTAACCGGATTACCACCGAGTGTAATTTGTTTTTGGTAAGTATCAATAACTATTTGCGGATTGGTCGGATAATTTAAAACTAACTTACCCGGATTAGTATTATAGACAGTTTGAGCATCAACAGTACTGGCTCGCTGACTATAATACAAAACTTTTTGCATAATAAAACCGCCATGATAATTAACCTCAATTAGATTGCCTTGCTTAATCTGGTCATTAATAATTGTCCAAGCAAAAGTTAGAGAGGCAATTAACACAAAGGTAACAATACCAATATAAATAACAAATTCAATTAAAGTAAACCCTCTTTGATTCATATTAAGGAATAAATGGTGGTGTGGTCACCACGGTTTTATGCGATCCATCTAACATAGTAGCAGTAATAGTAAAAGTTGAACCATCAACCTTATCATCAAAACGAAATATATCAACATCATAATCAGTATACGCGGCCAAGACTAAATCAACCAAATCAAGCTCAGTACCTGATAATTGAGCACCCTGAGGTAAACCAATGCCATTAGAATAATGCCAATAATTGGTTCCTTCGATTTTGATAAAAGTAATATGACTACCTAGTTTAGTCCAGGCCAAAGTCATTTTATCTAAAGTAATCGCTGTACCACTCCGATTTTTTAAAATTACTCCAAAGAGTGATTTTTTAGTTGTATCAATATAAGCCCCACTAACATCAATTATTAAATTAGCTGCCTCGCCAGTTTCGCCCTCTAAACAATTAGTCGGATTATTCCAAGCCATCAGATGGCTGTTCAACGTCTTACTTAGGGCTTGCTGCTGGCCCTGCCAGCTAACCGTTACCGTAACTAGTTTGCTATCTGGATCATCAATACTGGCGCTCGGGGTGATATCACAATTTTCATCACGATTAACCGAACTGATAACTACTTGGCGAGTATATTTATTATCAATCAAATCAGGCTGACCTTGCAACTGCCATTTACCAGATGACGAGCTAAGACCATAGGTGCCATTAACAACAGCCGGCCAATCATCATAAGCAATACTTTGTAGCGCTTCAAAGCTCTCATCAGCAATGTTTTGAACCTTTTGCAGATCTCTGGCTCGGGCAAAAGTATCCAAATAGCGCCAGTTCAAAACCAAAACACCGCTAATGAAAATAAAGAAAATTCCTAGAGCAATCAAAACTTCAATTAGATTTTGACCACGCTGATTCATAAATTAGATAGTAAAGTCATCCGTTCGGGTTTCTGTCCCGTCAGCCATAATAAAATTAACGCTAAAGACAACAGCGCCGTAATTACTAGTAAAAAAATGCATCTTGATAGTCACTTCTTCGCTTGGTTGAATCGTCCGATCAGAAATATTTAAAATAGTACCAGAGGGTTTAGCGCCGCTAGGTGAACCTGGACCAAACCAACCCCAACGTATTGAGCCGTTCATATAAAAATAAAAAATACTCATGCCCGGTTTATCCATATAAACCTGAACCTTATCAACGGTCACTGGTTGGGTAGAAATATTTTTAATTTTAACGCCGTCAATTGTTACAATTAATTTCAGCCACTGAATATATTCTTGGCGCACCGCACCACTAATATTTAAAGATAATCGACCGGCTTGACCACCGCCACCGCCACCGCCACCGCCGATCATGCAATTAGTCGGATTATTCCAGGCCATCAGATGACTGCTCATCGTTTTACTCAAGGCTTGCTGTTGACCTTGCCAACTAACCGTTACCGTAACTAGTTTGCTATCTGGATCATCAATACTGGCGCTCGGGGTGATATCACAATTTTCATCACGATTAACCGAACTGATAACTACTTGGCGAGTATATTTATTATCAATCAAAT
>JBAZLA010000004.1:0-97996 GCA_041650515.1 Patescibacteria group bacterium | reverse complement strand
AGACGAGAAGAGGCCTACTAATAAATACAAATACCAAACATCAAATAACAAATGGGGTGATTAGTTATTAGTTATTAGTTATTTGATATTTGTTTAGACCCTTTTGTTTTTACTTATCTTGTGTTAAAATTTTGCTGCTATGGCTACTAGTTTATACCGTCAATATCGCCCCCAGACTTTTAGCGAAGTGGTAGGGCAAAATCATATTAAAGTCACCTTGCAAAACGCAATTAATCAGGGTAAATTAGCGCATGCTTATTTATTTGCTGGACCGCGGGGGATTGGCAAGACAACCATTGCCCGGCTGCTAGCTAAAGTGGTTAATTGTCAGGGGATTGCTAGCGGTGAGGCTGAACCGTGTAACAAATGTTCGGCTTGTGAAGAAATAACTAATGGTCACAGTTTAGACGTGGTGGAGATGGATGCTGCTTCACACACGGGCGTTGATAATATTCGAGAAAACATTATCGAGACCGCGCGGTTTACGCCGGCCAAACTCAAGTTTAAAGTTTTTATCATCGATGAGGTACATATGCTCTCGATTTCGGCTTTTAACGCGCTACTTAAGATTATGGAAGAGCCGCCGAGTCATGTAATTTTTATTTTGTGCACCACCGAGATCCATAAAATTCCCACCACGATTATTTCTCGTTGCCAACGGTTTGATTTTAAAAAAGTTAGTCAGCCGGATATCATTAATCATCTAAATTCTATTTGTAAAAAAGAGGGTTTTAGTTGTGATAAAGAAGTCTTACAAAATATTGCTCGACACTCCGAAGGCTATTTGCGCGACGCTATTGGTCTATTGGGGCAAGTTTTTTCTCTAGGTGAAAAAAAGATCAATCTCAAACAAGCGGAATTAGTTTTACCGCGCTCTAATTTTTTGGTGGTAGCGGAGTTTGTGAACCATTTAGCTGGTAAGGATCTAGAAAAGGCATTGCAGCTGATTAATCAGCTTGTTGATGAGGGGGTCAATATTCATCAGTTTACTTTAGACTTAATTGAGTTTACCCGTAAATTATTATTAACTAAAATCTCTGGCAGCTTGGATAAATTTGCTTTAAGTCTAGATGAGGCAGGTGAAAAGAATATTCTAAATTTATTGGGTAAACTAGATCTGAGCAAAATAATTTTAATGATTGATATTTTTTTAGCCAAAAATCAAGCCTTGCGTTCCAGCGCTATTGTTCAGTTGCCATTAGAGCTAGCGGCGATTGAAATTTGTGGCGAATTGGGAACGGTTTGGTCGTTACCTGAGAGTAGTCCTAAACCAAAGGTGGTGGCTGCCAAATCAGAAAGTTTAAACAAAACCGAGCCCAAAGAACCAAAGGCAGCGGTTAGTAGCCAGGACGAGATTAAGGAAATTAAAAAAGAGCGCGGGCCAGTCACCTCAGTTACTTTAGTTGAGATTCAAAAAAAATGGGGAGAATTGGTTCGTCACCTTAGCGACAGTAATCATTCTTTAGCTCTAACCCTAAGAATTGGTCAACCGTTAGAAGTCCGTGATGACGTTGTCATTATTGGTTTTCAATATAAGTTTCACCAGGAAAAAATAAACGAAGCTAAGAGTCGATCAATCTTAGCGCAGGCGCTAGGAGAAGTTTTGGGCAAGAAAATGCGGGTGGAAGCGGTTGTTTCAGATAAAGCGTTAATTGAGATTAGAGACGACAAGGGTCTTGACGAATCTTTGTCTGGCGTGTTAAATGCTTTTGGTGGTAAAGTAGTTAGCTAATTTGTTCGGGGGTCGTCTAATGGTAGGACAACAGATTCTGGCTCTGTTTATCGGGGTTCGAATCCCTGCCCCCGAGAATCAAGAAAGTAGAGTCTAAAGCTCTATTTTTTTGTGTTTAAAACTGGGGTTCTCCCCCTAACGGGGGACCACCCGTAGGGTGGGAATCCCTGCCCCCGAGTTGTCAAAAGAATGGAGCTTAAAACTCTGTTTTTTTGGCGACATTTTTGGTGTTCCAGTCAGTACCATCCACGTGATTACTGGTGCAATTTTTGGTGTTGGAGCAGCCCGACGGATTTCAGCTGTTCGTTGGCATGTTGCTCTGCGGATTGTTTGGGCTTGGCTTTTTACTATTCCAGTAGCGGCTCTATTTGGCGGTGCTGTTTATTTGGTAATAAATCTTCTATAATAGGATTATGAAATATGCAATTGGTATTGATTTGGGCGGCAGTAAAATTGAGGGCATCCTGGCTAATGAGCAAGGCAAAATAATTAAGCAGCTACGCCAACCAACTCAAAGTTTTAAAACCCGAAAAGTTATTTTAGCTAATATCGATTTGGTTGTTAGTAGTCTTCTAACTGTTGCTCGGGCTAAAGGTTTAAAGGTTAAGGGCTTAGGTGTGGGCGTGCCGGGCTCAATCGATCGTAACGGTCGGTTACAATTTGTTCCTAATATTCGGAAACTTCGAGGTTTTAATTTGCAGCAATATTTAGAGAAAAAGTACCAACTTAGGGTAATTTTAGAGCACGATCCCAATTGTTTTGCCCTAGCTGAAACATTGTATGGCGCAGCCAAAAATAAGAAAGTCGTTGTTGGTATGATTTGGGGCACGGGCCTAAGCTGCGGCTTAGTAATCAATAAAAAAATTTATCACGGTGCTACTGGTTTAGCTGGCGAGATCGGTCATACCGTAGTTGATCCTAAGGCGAAAGTTAAATGCGGTTGTGGCTATGCTGGTGATCTGGAATCGTTTATTTCTTGGAAAAAATTGATTGAATATTATCAACTTTGGCATGGTCAGGAAAAAAATGTTGAGGCTAAATATATTATGACCAATCAACATGATCCAGTTGCCAAAAAGGTTCGTGAGCAAGCGGTTGATTATTTTGTTCTGGCGATTGCTTTGATTGCTAATCTGCTTAATCCGGATATAGTAGTTTTGGGTGGGGGAGTGAGTTATCGCCTTGACCCAATCAAAATTAATAAAATGGTTCAAAGTCGGGTCGCTCAACCAATCAAAAATACTTTTAAAGTTGTCAGGTACAAAATTGGCGACAGCGCTGGTTCTTTGGGTGCGGCAGCGTTGGTGATTAATAATTATTAATTTTCTTATTTATTATGCCTATTGAAAATCGTGATGATATCAGAATTGGTGGCAAAGTGATGATTGTTTTAAAAAAAGATCAGCCAACTGGCAAATTAACACCGGGAGTGGTTGATGAAATTTTAACTAGTTCTTCATTCCACCCTCGGGGGATTAAAGTTCGGTTGGCGGATGGTCAGGTGGGACGCGTGCAGGAAATTATTGAATAATATTATGATGTTAATTTTTATCTGGTTATGGCTTTTAATTATTTTAGCGCTGGCGGTATTTTTATTAGTGACCGCTTTTTATAATATTTTTTTAGGCGCGCCTTTTTTATCGTCTAATCGTGAGACGCTTGATACTTTGTTAAATAAGATTGATTTGAGTGGCAAAAAAAAGCTTTATGAACTTGGTTCGGGTAATGGCAAGGTTATTTCCCGGATCGCTCAAAAATATCCACAATTAGAGTGCGTTGGGGTCGAGTTTAATTGGGCGGTTTATTTTTTGGCACTAGGGCGGAATTTATTTTCAAAACGCAAAGTTAAATACCTGTGTCAGAATATGTTTAAAGTTGATTTACGCGATGCTGATGTAGTTTTCACTTATTTATTTCCTAAACCAATGGAGCGGCTCGAACCTAAATTTGCGGCTGAGCTTAAGCCCGGGGCAATGGTAATTTCTAGTACTTTTCCACTCAAGAATAAACAACCAGCCCAAGTTTATCGTAATAAGAGTTGTCTAGCTACGATTTACGTTTATCAATATTAAATGTATAAAAAATATCAACCAATTTGGCGTATTGCTCAGGGTCATCTTAGATTAGCAGTTCGTAAGAATTTTGTTGTTCATACTATTGGAGCAATCAAGGCTATGGAGTTATTATTGACTAGAGAAAAGGGTGATCATAGTTTGTTAATGCCGGCTGTTATTTTACATGATGTCGGCTGGTCAGCCGTGCCATTTGATCTACAACGAAGTAAAAACAGAACTAAACAGTTACAGGCCTTAAGGCTTCACTTGGTGCTAGCGCGGCCGATTATTAGGGAAATATTGGGTCAGCTAAATTATCCATCCTTGAAGATTAAAAAGATTATCAAGATCGTGGTAGCGCATAAATTTAAAAATCCTCGCGATCGTAATAAACGTCTGCTCATTGACGCTGATAATCTGTCTGAAGTGTTCAAAAAGCAGTTTTATAATGATGTGGCTGCCTATCGGACAACACCCCGCCGGCTTTATCAATTTAGACAAGATAATCATTTTTATACCCAAACCGCTAGACTAGTTTTTTTGCAAGAGTTAGCCAGGCGGAAGAAGGAGATTATGAAGCTAAATTAGCTTGGCTTTTTGAAAATAAGGTTGTATAATAGGGGTGGTTTTTATTTTAATTTTTTTTAATCATATGGCGATCAAAACCGCAGAATATAAAGAAGTAAAATGGATCCATATTGATGGAGTTGATGATGAGGTCGTGAGTTTTTTTAAGAATAATTTTAAGTTTCACCATCTCGATATAGAGGACGTTGCCTCGGAACGCCAGCGGCCCAAAATTGATATTTATAAGTATTATCTTTTTACTATTTTTGTTTTTCCTTATTACGACCAGAGCAAGGAAAAGGTTCGTGGGCGCGAGGTAGATATCTTTTTGAATAAAGATACGTTGATTACTGTTTCTAAAAAGCAGTTTCCCTTATTAGACAAGATTTTTGGTCGGTGTCTTAGTGAAGAAAAATACAAAAAAGCTTGGCTGGGTAAGGGGCCAGATTTTTTATTTTACCGTCTGCTGGCAGTTCTATTTAAAGACTCGGCGCGGGCACTAGATAATTTAAACCATCTAATCTCTAATATTGAAGATGACGTTTATGAATATGAAACTCAGGATATTTTTCGTGACTTGGCCTATCTACGCCGCGGCGTTTTAGCGCTCCGGCGAATGATTGATCCGCAGCGTTTTACGATTAATACCTTAGTTAATATCAAGCGTGATTTTGTCAGCCCAGATTTGTCGGTTTATTTTGATGATGTTCATGATTCAGTTGAGAAAATCTGGGTATCGATTGAGAATTATAAAGATACTATTGATGGTTTACATTTAACTAATGAATCATTAGTCTCGCAGCATACTAACCGAGTGATTCAGATTTTGACTATCTTTTCCGCCACTTTGCTGCCGCTGACACTACTTTCCGGCATTTATGGAATGAATGTTCAACTGCCTTTTGCCGATCGGCCGTATTTAGTTGGTGTGGTTTTTGGCGTTTTTGTGCTGATAATTTTTACTGTTTTGTTGATTTTAAAGAAAAAACGCTGGTTTTAAGATTTAAACTCTATGGCCGCTAAAAAATTTGATTTTATCACTATCGGCGGAGCGACGCGGGACATTACTTTTTATGATGATCGTGGCGAGTTTATTGCTACGCCCCAGGATTTAACCCGGCAGAAAATTTTAGGTTTTGAGTACGGCGCCAAGATCAATATTGAAAAAACATATACTACTTTTGGTGGTGGGGCAGCCAATGCAGCGGTTAATCTAGCTAACCTTGGTTTTAAAGTGGCCGCGGCGGTAGCAGTTGGTAATGATGATAATGGTCGGGCCATTATTACTCATTTTAAAAAAAGAAAAGTCGTTACAGATTTAGTGGAAATCAATCCCAATTTAGCTACGGGTTTTTCCTTTTTATTAACTGCTGGTCGGGAAAATGAGCACATTGCTTTTTTATATCGTGGCGCTAATAATAGCTTAAATTTATCAGTTAAATCTTTGGCTGCTATTCGGACGGCTCGGTGGCTTTATGTTACTTCCCTAAGCGGCCATAATTGGTCAGCAGTTCTAGATAAAGTTTGTCAGCATTGTCATCAGTTGGCCTGGAACCCGGGTGGGACACAATTACACGGTGGTTATCCGAAGCTAAAAAAGTATTTAGCCAAGACCACGGTTTTGATTCTAAATAAAGATGAGGCGGTGGAATTAGTTTTGAGTAGTAAACAGGTTAATAAAAAGCAGATCAATAATGTTAAATATTTACTAAAGCAAATCAAGAGTTGGGGAGTAAATATCATTTTGATTACTTCGGGACGGCGGGGCGCTGATTCTTATGATGGTCAAAAGTTTTATCATATTGATCCATACAATTTACGCAAAAAAGTGTTTGACACTACTGGCGTTGGTGACTGTTTTGGTTCAACTTTTGTGGCTGGTCTAGAACGAACGGGTGGTAATATTGGTTTAGCCTTAAAGGCGTCAGCTAGAAACGCGGCGGCGGTAACTGAGAAGATTGGCGCCCAGAATGGATTCAAAAAAGTTATCTAGTCTAAAGCCTAAAGTCGAACGTTTAAGGAAATACAAAATTTTAGACTTTGGATTTTTGACTTTAAGACTTAACTCTATGCTGAATAAATTATTTTCTCCAAAATCAATTGCCGTTATTGGTGCCTCACGAGAGAAGACTAAGCTCGGGCACACCATTTTGGTTAATATTTTGAAATATAAATACCGCGGTAGAGTTTATCCAGTTAACCCCGGGGCAAAAAAGATTTTGGGTTTGGTTTGCTATCCGTCGGTTTTGACTATTAAGGCGGAAGTCGATTTGGCAGTTGTTATTGTGCCTAGTGTCGTGGTGCCAGCGGTTTTGGTAGAATGTGGCAAGAAAAAAATTACTAATGTTATTGTCGTTTCAGCCGGGTTTAAAGAAATCGGCGGCGCCGGCGTAGAGCTGGAAGAAAAAATAAAACAAATTGCCAAAGATTATGATATCAATTTACTTGGTCCTAACTGTTTGGGTATTCTAGATTCAGTCAGTAATCTTAACGCGTCTTTTGCTGATGGTATGATCCAACCGGGTCAAGTGGCATTTATGTCACAATCCGGGGCAATCTGTACGGCTATGCTCGACTGGGCTAAATTGAATAAACTGGGTTTTTCTCGTTTTATCAGTTTGGGCAATAAAGCTGGCGTGACTGAGAACGAATTATTAGAATTTTTAGCTAGTGATCGGGAGACCGATGTTATTTTGGCTTATCTTGAAGGGATCGCTGATGGTCAAAAATTTTTACAGTTAGCTAAACAAATTACTAGACATAAGCCGTTAATCATACTTAAAGCCGGTCAGTCAGCCCAGGCGCAACAGGCGATTGCTTCGCATACTGGGTCTTTGGCGGGTGCTGATGAGGCAGTTAGCGCGGCTTTTAAACAAGCTGGGGTAATCAGAGCTTATTCGTTAGGTGATTTATTTAATTATTTAAAATTGTTTTCCTCCCAGCCACTGCCGCGAGGTAATCGAGTGGCCGTCGTGGCTAATGCCGGCGGTCCAGCGGTGATGACCACCGACGCAATTGCTCAAAGCCAGCTGATAATGGCCAAGTTTAGTCCAGCGACCACCAAATTTTTGAAAAAAAATTTACCAACAACGGCTAACATTCATAATCCCGTTGATGTCGTGGGCGATGCTCGGGCTGACCGTTATCAGGTGGCACTAAAGGCGGTTTTGGCTGATCAGGCGGTTGATGGCGTAATTGTAATTTTGACCCCACAGACTGTGACCGAGATTGCCAAAACCGCTCAGTTGATTGTTGAGTTAAGCAAAAAATATCATAAGCCAGTGGTGACTAGTTTTATTGGTGGGGAGCGGGTTCAAACGGGAATCGATATTTTGGACCAGCACGGTATTCCAGATTATGATTATCCAGAGCAAGCGGTACGGGCGCTAGGGGCAATGGCGGAATACAATAAAACAAGAAAGCAAGAAAACAGAAAAGCAAAATTGCGGGCGATGGATCCGACAGTTTGGCATAAGATTCAAAAGAATTTAAATAGAAGTAAGGTTCAGGTGGCTTGGCAAGATGCTGAGGAAATTTTACAGAGTTATCAAATCCCGTTGGTTAAATCGGCGATAGCTAACAATCCAGCGGCGGCGCAGAAAATTGCGCAAAAGTTTGGTTATCCAGTGGTGTTAAAAGTAGTCGCGCCAAAATTAATTCACAAAACTGATGCTGGCGGCGTGGCGGTCAACCTCAAAACCCCGATTGATGTTCAGTCTGCTTTCAAGCGGTTGAATAAGATAGCCAAAAAATTTGATGGTCAAATTTTAGTGCAACCGATGCTTTTGGGTGCTAAGGAAATTATTTTTGGTATTAAACGTGACCCTCAATTTGGTCCGCTCTTGATGTTTGGTTTAGGTGGTATTTACGTTAATATTTTAAAGGATGTTACTTTTCGTATCGTACCGATTGATCAAGTCGAAGCCTTAAAAATGATTGGCGAAATTAGAGCCTTTAAACTACTCCAAGGGGCTCGCGGTGAAAAAGGAGTGAACTTAAAATCAATTGCTGACATTTCGGTCAAGTTGGGTCAATTGGCCAGTGACTTTCCCCAGATTAAAGAAATTGATATCAATCCGGCGATGGCGACAGACAGAGGTTGCTTTGCGGTGGATGTTAGAATAATGGTTTAGTATGAGGGTTTATAATAAATTAGTGCGCGATAAAATTCCCGAGTATATTGCCAGCCTTGGCCAAAAAAGTCAGGCTCGTATTTTAAATAACCAAGAATATCGGCGAGAGCTTTATAAAAAATTACAAGAAGAGGTTAGCGAGTTGTTAGCTAACCGAGCTAATGGTAGAAGAGAGATTACTAATGAGCTAGCTGATATTTTGGAGGTTTTGACAGCCATAAGTAAGCTAGAAAAAATTAGTCCAATGCAAATTAAGAAGCAGCAGGATAAAAAAAAGAAAGAACGAGGCGGTTTTAGCAAAAGGATATTTTTGATCAGAAGTTAATTATGAATAAAAGCCAAATTAGAAAAGTACGCGATTTAGTCAGAAGGGAGGCCGAGAGTGAAGACTGGAAATATCATATCGCGCCAGTGGCCTCATATGCTCGTAAGTTAGCTAAAGTTTTGGGCGCCAATCAAGATTTGGCTGAGTTGGCGGCATTGTTGCACGATATTGGTCGGATCCGGTTTAGTGATGATGAAGCTAACCACCATCTTACAGGTATTCCCGAGGCTGAAAAAATATTGAAAAATTTTAAGTTTTCGTCGGCAGTCATCGAAGAAGTTAAGCACTGTGTCGCTTCGCATCGCAGTAGCCGTGGTGAACGTCCTAAGACAGTTACCGCCAAAATTATTGCCAACGCCGATGGTCTAGCACATTTTGATATCTTGCCATTATTTTTTTATTGGCGAAGTAAAAAACAATCTTTTGACGAGGCACTAATCTGGGTGGAGCGCAAATTAGCCAAGAGCTGGCACAAAAAATTAACCCTGCCGCAGGCGAAGAAAATGGTTAAAGATAAATATCAGCGGCTAAAATTAATTCTAGAGGAAACTAAAAAGTTGACCCGACAATAGAATGATTAAGAGAATATTTAGCGGACAATCTAAAACAATCACTTCGGCCGCAGTTATAATTGGTGTAGCTAGTTTAGCGTCGGGGGTGTTAGGTATGTTGCGCGATCGTATTTTGGCTGGCGAGTTTGGCGCGGGCCGGACTCTAGATATTTATTATGCCGCTTTTCGAATTCCCGATTTGATTTATAATCTGTTGGTTCTTGGGGCGTTATCTGCCGGTTTTATCCCGGTTTTTATCAGTTATTATAAAAATCAGGAACAGGATGAGTGGCGACTAACTAGCGGAGTATTGAATATCATTGTTTTGAGTTTGCTAGTTCTCTGTGGCATTTTATTTTTTCTTTCACCTTGGTTGGTGCCGTTAACAGTGCCTGGTTTTGATGAAGCGAGTAAGAGCCTAACTGTTCAGCTAACCCAGATAATGCTTTTGTCGCCGATTTTTTTGGGCATTAGCGCGATTTGGGGGGGCATCTTGCAGTCACTCAAAAAGTTTTTTGTTTATTCTTTTGCACCGATTTTTTATAACATTGGCATCATGGTCGGTGCGCTGTTTTTTGTTCGTTGGTGGGGGGTAGCTGGGCTAGCTTGGGGTGTGGTCTTGGGGGCATTTTTACACATGATTGTGCAGTTGCCTTTAGTTATTTCTTCGGGTTTCAAGTATCACTGGCTCTTTAATTGGCGCGAAGCCGGGATTAGAGAGATTTTATTTTTAATGATTCCTCGGACTTTGGGTTTGGCTATCAGCCAAGTTAACCTTTTGGTGATTAATATTATTGGTTCGACCTTACTCACTGGTTCGATCGCTATTTTTAATTTAGCTAATAATTTACAGAGTTTTCCTTTGGGAGTTTTTGGTATTTCTTTTGCGATTGCCGCCTTCCCGACGCTTTCGACTTTTATCGCCAGCGGTGACAAAGACAATTTTGTAAAAAGTTTTTCCCAAACCGTGCGCCAAATATTATTTTTTATTATTCCTTTGTCAGTAATGTTTCTAGTTCTACGGGCGCAGATTGTTCGTGTTATTTTGGGTGCTGGCTATTTTGATTGGGAGGACACTATTCTCACGGCTGACGCCTTGGCTTTATTTAGTATTAGTTTATTTGCCCAGAGTCTAATTCCGCTTTTGGCGCGAGGGTTTTATGCTCTACATAATACTTTAATTCCTTTTGTAACTGGTTTAGTAGGAGCAGTGGTCAATATTGTTTTAGCTTTAAGTTTGGCAAAGGTTTATGGTGTCGCTGGTTTAGCCTTAGCCTTTTCCGTTTCCTCGATCATTAATATGGCTTTGCTGTGGATTTTCTTGCGATTTAAAGTTGGCAGGCTGGATGAGGCTAATATTATTTGGTCGGTGGCTAAGATTTCGGTTGCCACTATAGCCATGGCTTTAGTTATTCAGTTTTTGAAATATTTTGTTGAGCCATTTACTGGTACGCGAACCTTTTTGGGTATTTTAGCTCAGGGGGGCTTGGCAGCTTTTGGTGGCTTGATAGTCTTTGTTTTAGTTAGTCTCTTGCTAAAATCAGAAGAGATGTTATTATTTATTACTTCATTGCGGCGTCGTTTTTTTCGCAAAGAAGAAGTGCCAAAGTTGGAAGAAGAACTATAAAGTAGTTATAAAGTTTGTAAAGTTATAAAGTTCAAGATCCAAAACTTTATAACTTTATAACTTGTATTTATGAACAACATTCGAAATTTCTGCATCATCGCTCATATTGATCATGGTAAATCAACCCTGGCTGATCGTTTTTTAGAATTGACTGGTACAGTGGAAAAACGCAAGATGCAGAATCAGCTGTTGGATCAGATGGATCTGGAACGAGAGCGGGGGATCACGATTAAACTGCAGCCGGTGCGGATGGATTATCAGGGTTATGAGCTAAACTTAATTGATACACCAGGCCATGTTGATTTTTCTTATGAAGTTTCACGATCGTTGGCCGCGGTTGAAGGCGCGATTTTATTAGTTGATGCGACTCAGGGGATCCAAGCTCAAACTCTGGCTAATCTTTATTTGGCTTTAGAACAAAATCTAACCATTATCCCAGTTCTTAACAAAATTGATTTACCGGCGGCTGATGTTTCTTTAGTCAAAAAAGAAGTGATGAGTCTGATTGGTTGTCGCGAAGATGAGGTTTTGTTAGTTTCAGCTAAGACTGGTCAGGGCGTTGATAAAGTTTTGCAAGCGGTAATTGATAAAGTGCCACCGCCTCAGGTAAATGAAGCTGGCAGTTTACGAGCGCTAATTTTTGATTCAATGTTTGATGATTATCGCGGCGTGGTTGCCTATGTCCGATTGGTTGATGGTACGGTCCGGCGGGGCGATAAAATAATTTTACTTGGCACTGGTGCCACTGAGGAAGTTTTAGAGGTTGGCGTGTTTAAACCTAAGCTAATACCCAAAGAAGTTTTAAACAGTGGCGACATTGGTTATATTGTTACTGGTCTTAAAGAAGTGGCCCGTTGTCGAGTTGGTGATAC
Organism: Patescibacteria group bacterium; assembly: GCA_041650515.1. Lineage (GTDB taxonomy): Bacteria > Patescibacteriota > Patescibacteriia > JACRDY01 > JACRDY01 > JBAZLA01. The sequence continues at coordinate 86,135 of JBAZLA010000004.1, read as the reverse complement.
GATTGCTAAAGAAACCGTGCCGGCATTGCCTGGTTACAAAGAAGCTAAACCAATGGTTTTTGCTGGTATTTTCTGTAAGGAGGGCAGCGATTATTCTCATCTGCGCGAGGGTATTGGCAAACTTAAACTTAATGATGCGGCACTCACTTTTGAACCAGAGAATTCACCAGCCTTGGGGTTTGGCCTGCGCTGTGGATTTTTGGGTATGCTCCATTTGGACATTATCCAAGAGCGGTTGCACCGGGAATTTGATCTAGACCTAATCGTTACCGTGCCATCAGTGGCTTATACGCTACATAAAACCAATGGTGAAATTTTTATTATTAAAAGTCCGCAAGAATTACCCGAGAGTTCGCTGATTGATTTTTTGGAGGAGCCGATTTATAGCGTTGATATTGTGACGCCGAAAAATTATTTAGGAGCGGTGATGGAATTAGTTCGTGAGAAAAGAGGGGAATATAAAACTACGGAATTCTTAGACGAGAAGATTGCTATCTTACATTATGATATACCTTTAGCGTCGTTAATTATTGATTTTTATGATAGACTAAAAAGCGTCTCGGCGGGTTTTGCTTCCTTAAATTATACTTTTAAAGTTTATCAAAAAACCGACGTGGTTCGTTTGGATATTTTGGTCGCCACTGAGCCGGTTGAAGCTCTGTCGACCATTGTTTATAAAGATGAATCATACCGGGTGGGTAAAAAGGTGGTTGGCGAACTTAAGAAGATTCTGCCGCGGCAAATGTTTGAAGTTAAGCTCCAAGCGGCCATCGGTGGCACAATTGTTGCTTCGGAAAAAATTTCGGCCATGCGTAAAGATGTAACGGCTAAATTGTATGGCGGCGATGTCAGTCGTAAACGTAAGCTCTTGGAAAAACAAAAGAAAGGTAAAAAGAAAATGCGCACTTTGGGTAAGGTCGATATCCCGGCTGAAGCGTTTATCGCCGTATTAAAGAGGTAGTATTGGCTGATTATTGATAATCTTAGTAAGCGAGAATGTTCTTTTTAAAAAAAATCGCCAGGATGGCGATTGGCTTTGCCAGGTAACTTACTACCGCAGTTCTTATTTGAATGCCGCAGCTCCTTCCACCGTCATCTCCATCACCGTGACGGTCCAGGTAAGCGGATGGGAAGTTTTTGCACTCGCGAGTATTTTTCTCGGATCGTCATCGGGCAGGGCGCGACACCGACGAGTGGCGTTAGCCTTGATGGATCGCCAGGAGCGAAGTAGTCGTCTGGCAGTTTCTTGGCTCATCCGAGGAACCTTGACTTCTCCTTCGCTGTGCCAAGGGTGATCGATGTCAGTCAGCACCATCCAGAGTCGGACCCGGGGATCTTTCTGGGGTAAGTGGGAAAAATTCTCGTTCTGCTCCCGCGTTGGCAGAGGCATTCTCTTGATTTTTTTCAAAACTTCGGCTAACCGTTTGCTGGCCATGATAAATACCCTCCTGTTGCAATTTAAGTGATATTTCAAGTAATATTTATAGTATCCTCTTTAAAAATACTACTGTCAATAATTTAAAGACTATTTAACATTATGAAGATCAAAAAGAAAAAACTAGAAAAAATCATTTGGATCATTCTGACGATTGTTATTGTTTTTACCATGGTTATCTGGACGGCGAGTTTTTAATCAGTACCGAGTACACAGTACCTAGTACATAGTGATTTATAACCCAACGTTGGTGGTGTTAAATTTCTATGTACTGTGTACTAGGTACTACGTACTATAATATGCCTAAAAACTGGCAAGTCGCCCCAGTGGCGCCCACTGAAATTAAAGCTAAATTTCCGGAGCTCTCGCCGGTGGTTTTGCAATTACTTTATAATCGCGGCTTAGATAGCCAAGAAAAAGTGGACGAATTTTTGAACCCCGATTATGAGCAAGATCTCCATGATCCGTTTTTGTTTAAAGATATGAAAAAAGCGGTCAAACGGATTATGGCAGCAGTCAAAAAGGGCGAAAAGATTTTGGTTCATGGCGATTATGATGCTGATGGAGTTTCTAGCTCAGCAGTGATGACGAGCGTCCTGCAAAAGTTGATTGAAAAGTTTAGACCAGAAGAGGCCATTCATGAGTTGCCTTTACAAATTTATATCCCGCACCGAGAAAAAGAAGGCTATGGTTTAAATGTCGAGGCTGTTAAAGGTTTTATCAAAGATAAAATTAATTTAATCATCACTGTTGATTGCGGTATCGCTAACGCGGCCGAAATCAATTTATGTAACCAAGCTGGGATTGACGTTATTGTTACTGACCATCATTCTCAACCGTTAGAGTTACCTCAGTCATTTGCTCTAATTGATCCAAAAGTAGAAAAAGAGAAATATCCCTTTCGAGAATTAGCCGGGGCCGGCGTGGCTTTCAAAGTGGCCCAGGCTTTGATTAAGGAAGCTAAAAAACTCGACGACCAAGAAAATTGGGAAGGTTTAGAAAAATGGTTGTTGGATTTAGTGGCAATTGGCACAGTCGCGGATTGTTCACCGCTGCTGGGTGAGAACCGCACCCTGGTTAAATATGGCTTGGTGGTTTTGAATAAAACCCCGCGGCTGGGTTTGCAAGCGCTTTTTTTAAAAGCCGCTATTGGTGGCAACAATCGAATCAACGGTGGCTTAAAAGATTATTTACCCACCAAAGCTGGTTGGCTTAACACTTATTCTATTGCTTTCCAAATTTCGCCTCGGCTTAATGCTGCTGGTCGGCTTGGTCATGCTAATACGGCGTATCGACTTTTAATCACGACTGATCGGAGCGAGGCCGAGGACATGGCCGATCTGCTTAATCAAACTAATAGCCAACGTCAAGTTTTGACTGATCGGCTAACCGAGGAGGTGAGACAAAAAGTGGAGACTAGCTTAAAAACCGAAAAATTATTATTTGCTTTAGGTAAAGATTGGCCATTAGGCGTGATTGGTCTGGTAGCTGGTAAAATAATGGATCAATATAATCGGCCAGTAATTGTTGCCTCAGAGAACGACGGCGAAATTGTTGGCTCTGGCCGGAGCTTGCCGGCTTTTAATGTTATTGAAGCTTTGCAGCAGTTGGATTATTTGTTTGCTAATTATGGTGGTCATCCGGCGGCTTGTGGTTTTACCTTAAAAGATAAAAATGACCTAGCTAAGTTTAAAAAAGAAATCCAACAGAGTGCCAATAAAAATTTAGTCGATAAGGATTTAACTAAAGCTCTTTTAGTGGAGGCCGTTGTCGACCTTGAAGAGGTTACTTGGAGTTTGTATGACAGTTTAAATAATATGGAGCCGTTTGGCGATTCTAATCCACGGCCAAAATTTTTAGTCCAATCAGTCGAGGTCGAGGCGCTCGAACCAGTGGGTAAGGACAATTTGCATTTACGGTTATTAGTTAAGCAAAAAAACGGTCTCTTACGTAAATTCATTGGATTTGGTATCATGCCAGAGCACAATAATAAAATTAAAAAAGGGGATAGGGTAGATATCGTTTTTGATGTTGGAGTCAATGAGTGGAATGGTAATCGGGAGCTGCAGTTAAAAGTTATTGATTTAGAAAAAAAAGATGAATAGTACTAAGCTAATAATTTATACTGATGGTGGCGCGCGGGGTAATCCTGGGCCAGCAGGCATTGGCGTGGTGATTTATAATCACCAAAAAGAGATTTTGGGGCAATATAAAAAATTTTTGGGCGTCGCCACTAATAATCAAGCCGAATATCAAGCAGTCGTCCTGGCCTTAGAAAAGGCTCAAGAGCTAGGTGGTGAGGAAATTGACTTTTTTTTGGATAGCGAGTTGGTTGTCGGTCAGCTGAGTCAGACAATGAAAGTTAAAAATAAGGAATTAGCAAAAATTTTTGTCAAAATTTGGAACCTAGCCCTGGGTTTTAAGAGAATTAAATATCATCATGTCCCCAGGGAGGAGAACAAACTGGCTGATAAACTGGTTAATCAGGCTATTGATCAAAAACAGGAGTAGCTCAAAAGGCTACTTTTTGGTATAATTTAAGTAACAAAAGATAGCTTTAAATCATGATTAATTTACTCTAAAGACAGAAAAGACAGCTCGGGCCAGTGTTATTTTTAGGTTAGTTTTAATTTGAGGTAAAATCCTAGTCAGATTTAGAAAAATTTGTTATAATAATAAAAATTAAAGTCACCTTATTTTAAGTGTAAAATATGGCCTCAATGTTCAACAAAGAGAGAAGTTATTTAGGTATTGATGTTGGTACAGATAACATTAAGTTGGTTGAGCTTAAAGACGAAGCTGGGCGACCAAAATTAGTGACTTATGGCTTCACTGACTTATCGGTTCGTTTTGGTGGTGATGATTTAATTACTAATGTTGAGCGGACGGCTCAAATTTTAAATAGAGTCTGTCGTAAAGCCAAAATTACTGGTCGAAAGGTAGTTGCTGCCCTGCCGGTTTCTTCGATTTTTAGTTCGGTGATCAATCTAACTGGTATTAAGACTGATTCGCCCAAAGAGCTAGAGGACACAATTAAATGGGAGGCTAAAAAAGTTATTCCTTTGCCGTTAGAAGAAATGATTTTAGATTGGAAGACTTTGTCCAGCGAAAACGAAAAAGTTGATGGTGAAATTAAGGTTAATCGCTTTTTGCTAACGGCCGCTCCTCAAAAATTAGTTCAGCGCTATTTAGAATTATTCAAAAAAACTAATTTAGAAATCATTAGTCTAGAAACCGAAGGTTTTGCCCTGGTTCGTTCGTTAGTTGGTGGTGATAAATCGGCGGTGATGATTGTCGATGTTGGTGGTCGGATGACCAATATATCGGTGATCAAGAATAGCATTCCCGTCTTAAATCGTAGTATTGATACCGGCGGTGCTAATTTTACTCAAATAATTAGCCAAGGTCTCAAATTAGATTGGGATGCCGCCGAACAGTTTAAAAAAGATCTTAGCACAATTGAGCAAGTCAGTGAATTTTCGTCTTTTCAAGAAGTCCTCAATTCTTTAGTCCATGAGATTAAATATTGTTTTGGGTTATATCAGCAGGAAAACGATGCTCTAGAAGAAAAAATCGAAAAGGTAATTTTAACTGGCGGCTCGTCATTATTGCCTAATTTTGATGTTTATTTATCTAAAGCTTTAAATATTAAAGTTTTTGTAGGCGATCCATGGGCGCGGACGATTTATCCCGAGAGTCTTAAGCCAGTTCTAGATAAAATTGGTCCTAAGATGGCGGTGGCCGTTGGTTTAGCGATGCGCGAAATTGAATAATTTGATTATGGATATTAGTTTGTTACCAAAAGAATTACGCGCTAAGGAAGGAACAGAACAAAAAAAGAAAACCTCTCATGATGAGGAGCTAGTTTTGACTGACCCGGATAAAGAAAAGTTAGATAAGAAAGAAACAGCAGTTAAGACGCAAAAATTAGGAAATCCGGTTATTAAGAGATTAAAAGAATTATTTAGTCGTCGTCAAGAAGATGATGGTGATTTTTTAACTACCGATAGTAAAATAACCGCCAAGAAAGAGGAGATAACTTTAGTCACACCACCTAAAGAGCCAGCCCGAATAACGCCTCTTGGACCACTAGAGCCAGCTAAATCAGTTTTAATTTCTGAGCCGCCGGTAGAGCACCAATCCAAAAATGAAAAAATAAGTTTAACCCCCGACTCGTTGCTTAATAAAAAAATTGAAAACGACAAAACTTCCAAAGACAGCTGGTGGCGTCGTCTTTTTGGTAAGCGACGGGTTACAACATCGGTTGATAAAAATACAGAAAAGTTAGCGGCTAAGCCTAAAGAGATTAAAATTAACGAGCCGTCGGTTACCAAACCATCGTTAGTGCCACCGGTTAGCAACCATGAAGATAAAAATAAAACGGAAAGATTGCACTTACCAGAAAAAGTTGATCATCCAGATTTTGGTTCGTTAGAAGTTGATTTAACTAAACAGTTACTAATTGTTTATTATCCAGAGCTTTATTCAAAGATTAAAAAGTCATTGGTTATTTTGGTGGTTTACGTAGTAGCGGTGGCCGCTGTTTATTTTGGTTTGATTTATTACCAGAGTTATCTATCCGGTCAGAGCCAGGAGACTGATGCCAAGATTACTCAATTTAATCAAAAATTGCAGGATTATCAGACCCAGAAAGATAAGATTGTGGCTTTAGATAAGCAACTGACTTCTTTGGGTCAGATTGTTAGCAACCATTATTATTGGTCTGGTCTTTTTCAGTTTTTGGAAGCCCAAACTGTTCCTGAGGTTTATTATAAAAATTTGACCGTCGATGGTGCTGGGCGAGTTATCCTCTCAGTCGTCGCTAAGGATTATTTGGCTGCTGCCAAGCAGATTGCTGTTTTTGAAGAGGCGACCGATCAAATTAGCCAAGTGACCTTTAACACCGCTTCAATGAAGACAATAGTTCTTGATTCTCCAGATAATAAAAAAATTAACGAACCAGAGGAAGAAATTACTGAGGTTTTATTTAATTTAGAATTAAATTTAAAACCAGATTTTTTCTTAAAGCCTTAGTCTACTTATGAATACACCAAACCAGCCAAAAGAAAATCGGCCGCTCTACTATCTAAATAAATATTTTTATTGGTTTATTATTATTATTATTTCAGTTGTTTCTCTATCATTTTATTCTTTTTTATTTAAACCTCAGCTGCAGCGGGAGAACCTGAAAAATTTTAGTGAGCAAACGGCAATAATAAAACTAAACGGTTTAAAAAAACAAGCCTTTGAAATTGAGGAGATTATCGCTAAATATAATGAATTTTCAGCCGGCGATTTGTCCAAAATTAACGAAATTTTGCCTACAGAGGCCGATATTCCTAACTTAATTGTTCAACTGGATACTTTAACCAAGCAAGCCGGGTTGACTTTAGCTTCTTTCTCGGTCAGTCAGCCAACTAACGTGGTTAGTGGCACTGCCTTGATGACCAATCCAACCGAAAATAATCCGAGTCAGACATCAAATAAGCCAGTTACTAAAACGGTTAAGGAAAAAGAGATTAAGAAACTGACGATCGCCTTAAATCTAGAAGATGGTGATTATGAGGCACTTAAACAAGTTGTTGCTTTGATTGAAAGCAATTTACGTTTGATGGATATTGCCTCGATTAATTTTGGCGGCGAAGCGCAGAGCTATTTAATTACCTTGAACGCTTATTATTACGGCAACTAAAGTTTTGTTTTTATGTTGATTCAAAAACAAGTTAAAACTACTAGAAATACCATTTTGATTATTTTAATCATTTTATCTTTGGGTGGCACCGGTTATTTAATTTACAAAAATTCTCATCAAGATTCTAGTTCGAAAGGATTAATGATCGAAGACGCGGTGATGCAGGTTAGCATTGCTACGGCCCAGAATGCCGGCTGGGAATCTGTTGCCCTAGATCGAATATTAATTGACGGCGCTCGAGTCTTGGCTTTGAAGCGGTTGGCCGAGCCATTGGATATTCCATCAATTATCAAGGGGAAAACAAATGTTTTTCAAGCTTTTGATTATTAGTTTAATTTATGGCTATTTTTAGCGGTGGTGAAAAATTATTAAATGAGTTCAAAGATAAGGGCTTGATTACGCCTGATAATTTAGCTAATTTGAGTCACCAAAACTTTAATCGACCAGTTGATCTACTCCATTTTTTAGTTGATCAAAATTTAGTTAAAGAGGAAGATCTGTTCGCTGCTCTAGCTGAGAGTGCTAATTTTTCTTATCTTGATCTGCGGGGTCAAAAAATTAGTCGTGAGATTTTAGAATTAGTACCATTTACGGTAGCTAATAATTACCAACTAACAGCTATTAACCAAGAAGGTAATATTATTAAAGTTGGTTTGATTGATCCTTATAATTTTCGATCGATCGAAGCAATTGATTTTTTGGCTAAACAACACAATCTAAAGGTTAAATACGTGATTATTTCTTTTACTAGTTTGGCTGATGCTTTGGAGCAGTATACTAGTTTAGCTCGAGAAGTTAGTCAGGCGCTCAAAGAAGCGGAGGAGGAGAAGGATGTTAAGAAAAAGAAAAAAGAGACCAAGGAGGAGGATGTAGAAGCGATAATCTCGGTGGCGCCGGTTTCTAAAATTGTTTCGGTGATCATCCGTCATGCCGTCGATGGCGGCGCTTCTGATATTCATATCGAACCACTGAGCGAGGGGAGTCGGGTCCGTTATCGGATTGATGGGGTCTTGCGGACTTCAATTAAGCTGCCGGCTTACGTTCATTCGCCAGTCATTTCTCGGATTAAGGTTTTAGCTAATCTCAAAATTGATGAAACAAGAGTGCCCCAAGACGGTCGAATTGGCTTGGATATTGAAGGACGCAAGGTTGATTTTCGTGTTTCGATTATGCCACTCTTGGACAAAGAAAAGGTTGTTTTGCGGATTTTAGATACCGGCGACAAGGTGGCGACACTGGCTGAGTTGGGTTATAGCGAAGAGGATATCAAGACCGTTGATAAAAATATTCGACGACCTCATGGTTTGCTTCTGATCAGCGGGCCAACCGGATCGGGCAAGTCAACCACACTTTATTCGATTTTGAATACTTTGGATCGAGAAAGTAATAATATTGTTACGCTGGAGGATCCGGTGGAATTTTATATAGAAGGAGTTAACCAATCACAAATCAAACCAGAAGTTCACTTTACTTTTGCTTCTGGCCTGCGAGCGATATTGCGACAAGATCCTAATATTATTATGGTTGGTGAAGTCCGAGATAAGCAAACTGCCGAGATGGCCATTCATGCTGGCTTGACCGGTCATCTGATTTTTTCTACCATTCACACTAATGATTCTCTGGGAGTAGTACCGCGGTTAATTGATATGGGTGTTGAGCCGTTCTTATTGGCTTCGACTTTAAATTTGGTTATTGCTCAGCGTCTAGTGAGGAAAGTTTGTTCTGACTGTCGCCAGCCGACTGAGATTCCGGAATATTTAATGAAGATCATCAAAAAAGAACTGCAGACTTTACCAGTAGAATTTTTACCGTCCGGAGTTGATGCTAATAATTTGATTTTTTATAAAGGCGCTGGTTGCCAATATTGTGGTAATACTGGCTACCAAGGCCGGAAAGCAATTGCTGAAATCTTGAAGGTAACGGACGAGCTCAAACAGTTGATCGTCTCGGGTTATAATTTTGCTGAGGTTAAAAAAGAAATGCAGCGGCAAAAGATGATGACTTTATTGCAAAATGGCTTAGTTAGTGCTTTAGCTGGCCTGACTACTGTTGAGGAAGTGTTACGAGTTACCCAAGAGTAAATATAGAATTAATTAATTAAATTAATATCAATATGGCTCAAAATGATAAAAAGTATACTATCCTTTTAGTGGAGGACGACAACTTTCTCTCCGAAATGTATCGAACTAAGTTTGAGATTGAGGGGTTTAATGTAGTAACCGCTGACGACGGGGAGAAGGGTTTGAGACTGAGCAAAGAAAAAATGCCCAACATTATTTTGTTGGATATTTTGCTGCCCAAGATGGATGGTTTTGAAGTTTTGGAAAAAGTTAAAGCCGATCCTAAAACCAAGAGTATCCCAGTAATTATGTTGACCAATCTTGGTCAGAAAGATGATGTTAAGAAGGGTTTTGAGCGCGGCGCCGAGGGTTATTTGATTAAAGCTCACTTTATGCCATCAGAGGTAGTAGACAAAATTAAGACCGTTCTGCGGGATAAAAATCAATAATTGGTTATGCCTTTTTTTAGCTATAAAGCTAGAGACCATCAAGGCCGGGTTTTTAAGGGTTTGGTCGAAGCCAACAGTGAGTTGGCCGCTAAAGATATTTTGGAAGAACATGGTTACGAAATATTTTTTTTAAGGTTGACTGCCAAACGTCAGCTTTTTTTTACTAAGTTGCCTTTTTTGGGACGAGTTTCGGATAAAGATTTAATGATTCTATCTCGGCGTTTTTCTATCTTGGTAACCTCTAATTTACCGATGGTTGGGGTACTCCAGACATTAAGTCGTCAGACTCAAAATCAGCGACTCAAAATGGTTCTTTCTAAGGTTGCCGATAAAGTAGAGGGTGGCGCCCGTCTTTCTGAAGCCCTAGCTGAGTTCCCCGATATTTTTGATAGTTTTTATATTAATTTGGTTCGGACTGGTGAACGCGTGGGTAAATTAGACGAGGTTTTGGAATATTTGGCGGATCAGAAAGAAAGAGAATATGATCTATATTCTAAGATTCGTTCGATGTTGATCTATCCGTCTTTTATTTTCGTTATGTTGGTAGCTATTATTATCTTTATGATGGCTTTTGTGGTGCCCAAGATGATGGTTATTCTGCAAGAAGCTAATGTTGAGTTGCCATTAAGTACTAGAATAATTATTGCAGTCAGCAACTTTTTTGCTGCTTATTGGTGGTTACTGTGTATTTTTATTTTTTTATTTGGTTTAGCTTTTTATTTTTTAATTAAAACTACCAAGGGCAAAAATTGGTGGGATCAGTTAAAATTAAAGATTCCGATTTTGAGTGGAGTGTTGAATGATATTTATATTGTTCGGTTCACTACCAGTTTGAGCATTTTGCTTAAGGGCGGTGTGGACATCGTTAATTCTTTAGAAACAGTAGCTGACTCGATGAGCAACACAGTATATAAAAAACTAGTCTTTAAGACGGCTAAAGAAGTGGCTAACGGCAGTCCAATTGCCGCCGTGTTAGCTGAAGAAATCGTTATACCCTATATGGTAACCGAAATGATTGACATTGGTGAGCGAACTGGTCGGGTAGATAAAGTCTTAGAGAATATTGCTGTCTTTTATAGTCGGGAGGTCAATAATAGCATCAATAATTTAGTGAGCTTGATTGAGCCTTTAGTAATTATTTTGATGGGTGCCGGCGTTGCTTTGGTGGTGGCAGCGATGATTTTACCCATGTATCGTCTTGCTGGTAGCGTTTAAAAATGTTATAATGTAGTTATTAATAAATAATTAATAAATAATAAACATTTCTTTTTACGGCGATTATGAAGTCTTTGAGACTAAGAGTCGTGTAAAAAGAGAGGAGGTGAAACTATCTATGAATAAATCTCGAGGTTTTACGTTAATTGAGTTGTTGGTAGTTATCGCTATTATCGGTTTACTATCAACTTTGGCTGTAGTCTCTCTGCAAAGCGCTCGTCAAAAGTCGCGAGATGCTAAACGTTTAGGTGACTTGGCTCAACTTAAAACGGCTCTAGAGATGTATTACAATGATCAAGCTGTTTATCCGACGGGTGCTACTTTAGAACTGGGTACCGGTTCTGATTGTGGTGGTAACGCTTGTGACACGGTGAGTCAGACTAATGGAGTGGCAGCGACTACCGCCGGTACGGTTTATATGGCTAATATCCCTCAGGATCCTAGCCAACCAGCTAGCGAATGTACTAGTGGAGCGACCGCGACTTGTAATTATTCTTATAACCAGACTGATAGTGGTCAGGGTTTCGATGTTTGGCTATATTTGGAGAGCGGCACTGGCAATTTGAATGCTGGGCCAACCTGTTTATCAGAAAATGGTTTCGCCAATACTACTTGTCTCTAGAATTTTGATTGCTGGATAGAACTAAATAGCCCCCAATTAGTGGGGGTTTTTAGTTAGTCTAAAGTGATAAAAAATGCTATAATCTAGGATAATATGGTAATTATTTTTTTTATTCTTGGGCTGATCTTCGGTAGTTTTATTAATGCCTTAATTTGGCGATTTTTTGTTAATAAAAGTATCTTCGCTAAGCATTCAATTTGTCCTCATTGTCACCAGCCGTTGGCTTTTTGGGACCTGGTCCCGATACTAAGCTTTTTAGCGTTAAGAGCTCGTTGTCGTTATTGTCGTCAAAAGATTTCTTGGCAATATCCCTTAGTTGAGCTGGTAACGGCAGTGGTCTTTGTCCTAGTTTATCGACAGTGGGGGTTGAGCTATCAGACTTTTTTTTATTCGGTTATTAGCCTCTTCCTGATCATTATTTTTATTTATGATTTAAAATACTATCTAATTTTAGATCGAGTGGTTTGGCCAGCGATTATTTTAAGTTTGATTTTTAATTTAATAATTGGCTATTCATTCTGGAGCTTGATTCTGGGCGGTATAATAGTGGCGGGTTTTTTCTCTTTGCAGTTTATAATTTCTCGTGGTCGTTGGATCGGCGGCGGCGATATTCGATTGGGATTTTTGATTGGAGTAATTTTGGGTTGGCCACAAGTGTTGATCGCTCTAATTTTGGCTTATGTAACTGGAGCCATTGTTGGTGTCATGTTAATTTTATCAAAAAATAAAAGTTGGTCATCAGCCATTCCTTTTGGCACGTTTTTAACCTCGAGTACTTTCTTTTGTTTATTTTATGGTCAAGCAATATTAAATTGGTATCTATGGTTCTAGACAAAAAAAATGGTTTTACTCTAATTGAATTGATAGTTTCAGTTATGATTATTATGGGCATGGCAACCTTAGTTTTGGCTAACTATAATAGCGGCCAGCAGGAGAAAGAGCTCAACCTGATTACTAAACAGTTAGAAGGTGAGATTATTGATTTAAAAACTAGAGCGTTAGCCGGCACCAACATTAAATTACCTGATGGTGAAATAGTTAATCCCGAATTTTATTCTCTAGTTTTGCAAGCACATGGTTATCAAGTTCTAGTTAATAACGCCGAATTGGTTAAAACAGTTAGTTGGCAGAAGGTCGATCTAAGCCCAGCTGCTGGCTGTCAGATTGTTTTTTTGTCTGGCGGTTCGCAGATTAATTTTTCTGATGAGTGTGCGGTTAGTGGTCAGACTAGTTTAACCATTAATATAACTTATACGCCGCTGGCTGAAACCAAACAGATTATTTTAAATTCATTGACTGGGCAATTACAAAATTAAGTATGAGTAGATTAAATAAAAGGGGGCAGACAATTTTGGAAGTAGTAGTAGTTTCCGGAATTGTAGTTGGTTTTTTAATATCGGTTTTAGGGTTGCTGGTTATAAATAATAAAGCTCAGGCCGATATTGAAGTCCAACTTTTAGGTAATCAGTTAGCTCGCGAGGGTATCGAGTTGGTTAGAAATATCCGCGATAGTAATTGGCTAGATCCCGATCAAGTTTGGAGCGACGGATTGCTTAATCCCAATGATAATGAGGGGGTAGTTAATATGGATTATTTGACCGGTGAGCTGAGCATTGATTTTAGTATTAATAATATCACTCAGGCCAGGCTTTATAACCATGAAACCGCGTTGGGCAATCGTTATATTAGTTATGATCCCAATAATAATGCCACGCCGCTTGATTATTATCGCTTGATTACTATTGATCCGGTTTGTGATACTGCCTTACCACCTCAAATTTGTGACCCAGTTAGTGACAATATAATTGGTTTAAAGATTATTTCTCAAGTGGCTATTGAAATAAAGGGTGTTCCTAAGTTTTTTTCACTCCAAGATTATTTATATAATTGGAAATAAATGTTAGCTAGAGGACTTAAAAGTCAGCAAGGGTTAACGTTAATAGAAATATTAGTTGCGATTTCTTTATTTTCTTTAATTCTATTGGTGGTTATTGATATTTTTTCAATGTCGCAACGTTCAGAGAGAAGAATATTAACTGAACAAAAAGTTCTAGCCGAGGGTCAACTGATCATGGCTAAGATTACTCAGCAAGTTCGAACTAGACTAATAGAGTACTCTCCCAGTTGGCCGACTGGAATAATTAATCATGAGCTTCATTTGACCGACGATTTAAATAGCCAAATTTATTTCCGACAAGGGGATAGTGCCGATCTCGGCTCCGGCTGTCCCGCTGGGGTAGTCCATTGTGTGGAAGTTAGTTTCGACGGTGGTGCCAGCTGGGAGTCATTGACTAGTGATAGCCTGGAGGTGAGTAAACTAATTTTTTATGTTTATCCGCTTGAAGATCCGTTTGAGATGAGTGAAGAGGGTTACGCCAGTAATATCCAACCGCGAGTAACAATTTATTTAGAATTAAATTCTACCTTACCAGATGCGCCCGATAGCCTTTTTTTGCAGACCACGGCTTCCAGTCGGGTTTATAAACGTTAAATATGTTTTATCTAGACAAAAAAAATGACGGCAACATATTGATTGTATCCTTATTGGTGGTATCGACGTTGGTTTTGACGGTTACATTTTTAAGCCAATTTATTGTGCAGGCTCTAAGACAAAGTCGCTACATCGATGAGGCGTTGCCGGCTTGGTATATTGCCGAGTCCGGATTAGAAAATGGTCTCTACCAGATCAGGCAAGAGGACGATTTTACTAATTTAGAATTAGATTTAACCTTTCCTGATAATTTGGGACGTTTGTTAAGAACTTACAGCGATCAAGAAGAAAATATTACTCTAGATTTAAGACAGAATGAATATTATCAGTTAGATCTTTATAGCCTAGAGGAGGAAGAAGATGATCCACCAAGTATTAAGACTATCCGGTTGTGGGCGGATAGCCAAGATTGTCCGCTGTTAGTTGGTTGGGCAGATTGGCAAAATCAAGAATCTTGGGGCGATACCTATCAAGAAGTTTATCTACCAGCGGGTACTCTTAATAACGGTGCTGATGGTTATAAAATTGAATTAATAACTGGTCCGGCTCCCCAAGATTCGGAATTTATTAGAGCCAAATTTAAAGCCGTTAGTCTTGGTGTTAATGAATGTTCAGTCAGTAATTTAGTTGTTCGGGCTTACACTGATTTAGCTGGTCAAGAGCAAGTTAATATCCCTAGTCGTATTTTGCTCGATTCGCAGGGTTTTTATCGTTCTAGTCGCCAGAAAATTTTGGTGACTATGCCACGCCAATTACCCGATTTAGATATTTTTGATTATATTTTATTTTCAGAAACCAGTATTATTAGCCAGGGATAATAATGATTGATAAAGATCAGCCTACCTAATGTATTTTGGTGTAGATTAAGCAGGAAATAAAATTATGGTTGAACTAATTAATCTCAAATCAGCTAAAGAGAGAATTGCCAAGCTAAGAAAGCAGATTGATGATTTGCGCTATCGTTATCATGTCTTGGATGATCCAGCGGTCTCAGACGAAGTTTATGATTCATTAACTATTGAACTTAAAGACTTAGAAGCTAAATATCCTCAATTTCGGAGTGCGACATCGCCAACCCAACGGATCGGCGGTCAGCCTTTGGCTAAATTTACCAAAGTTAAGCATGTTGTTCGACAATGGTCATTTAATGATGTTTTTAATCAAACTGAGTTAGCTGATTGGCAAGAACGGATACTAAAAATTTTGGAAAAAGAGATTGGCCGCCGGCCGTCTTTAGAATATTGTTGTGAGCTAAAGATAGATGGTTTGCATATTGTTTTTACTTATGTCAAAGGCCAGTTAAAATTAGCGGCGACGCGTGGCGATGGTCTGATCGGTGAAGATGTTACTCAAAATATTAAGACGATTAATAGCGTTCCGCTGGAGCTTAA
The DNA here is from genome assembly GCA_041650515.1 of Patescibacteria group bacterium. Taxonomy (GTDB): domain Bacteria; phylum Patescibacteriota; class Patescibacteriia; order JACRDY01; family JACRDY01; genus JBAZLA01. The sequence goes on along the minus strand of JBAZLA010000004.1, from coordinate 70,780 downwards.
ACAACCAGTCGATGTGATTGTTGAAGGTGAAGTTTGGCTTTCGTCTGAACAACTAGAAAGAATTAATCAAGACAGAAGAGAACGGGGCGAACCTGAGTTTGCCAATCCGCGCAATGCCGCGGCCGGCACGATCCGTCAGCTTAATCCGCAAATAGTTGCCAATCGCAAACTTGATTGTTTTGTATATGATTGGTCTGGTGGTCAGGAGAGCCTACCGTCGACTCAGCTTGAGGAATTGGTTGGTCTAGAGAAATTGGGTTTTAAAATCAATCAGCATTATTGTTTGTGTAAGGATCTAGACCAAATATTAAAATTTTGGCAGGAGTGGAGTCAAAAAAGGACCAAGCAGGCTTATTGGATCGATGGGATTGTAGTGAAAGTTAATCAGCGTGAGTATCAACAAAAACTTGGCTATATTGGTAAAGCCCCGCGTTGGGCCGTCGCTTTTAAATTTCCGGCGGAAAAAGTAACAACTGTGATTGAAGATATTAAAATTCAGGTTGGTCGTTTAGGCACATTGACGCCAGTGGCCCATCTGCGGCCGGTTAAACTAGCGGGTACGACGGTTAAGCGGGCGACGTTACATAATGAAGAACAAATTAGGCGCTTGGGAGTCAAAATCGGCGACACGGTGGTCATCCGCAAGGCTGGCGAAATTATTCCGGAAGTGGTGGAAGTTTTGCCTAAGCTACGGAGCGGCGCCGAAAAAGAATTTAGAATGCCGATACATTGTCCAATCTGCGGCTCAGCGGTTAAACGGCAGGAAATTAGTGACAAAAAACAGAATAAAAGTGTTGGCATATTTTGTACTAATCCGCAGTGTTTTGCCCAAGAAAAAGCGCAAATAATTCATTTCGTTTCCCGCAAGGCTTTTGATATTGATGGACTGGGCGAGAGGATTGTGGAGCAATTAATGAATGAAGATTTAGTTAAAGATGCCGCCGATATTTTTCGACTGGAGCTAAGTGACCTGGAGCCGCTAGAGCGATTTGCCGAAAAGTCAGCCGAAAATCTAATTAAAGCGATTAACCAAAGTAAAAAAATTGAACTAGCTAAATTTATTTATGCTTTAGGGATTAAAAACGTTGGCGAAGAGACGGCCATTAATTTGGCTAATCATTTTCGAAATATTAAAAAATTAAGCCAGGCTAAGCTTGAAGAATTGCAAATTGTGTCAGATATTGGCGGGGTAGTAGCGGAAAGCATAGTTAATTATTTTCGGGAGTCAAGAAATTTAAAGTTGATCGAGCGGCTGCAAGCGCTGGGCATAAAAGTCCACAGTCCACAGTCCACAGTCCACAGTGGAAAATTGGCGGGTAAAAATTTTGTTTTGACTGGTAGCTTGATTAGTCTAAGTCGTGATGAGGCTAAGGCTAAAATCCGGGCACTCGGCGGCGAGATTAGCGAGTCAGTGTCTAGAAAAACTGATTATGTAATTGCCGGGAAAGCGCCGGGTAGTAAATACAATAAAGCTAAAGAGTTGGGTGTCGGAATAATCAGTGAGCAAGAATTTTTGAATCTCTTAGAATAGTCCACAGTACCGAGTACCTAGTCCATAGTAATCAAAACCCACCGTCGGTGGGTTCTTATATCTGTGTACTGGGTACTATGGACTGTGTGTTATTTATAAAAAACAAAAAGGATTCCGTTGACCAAGGGTCGGAATCCTGAGCCACTCCAGAAGAGGGAATTTGCGTCCCTGGCAATGAGGCCGAGCGATGGACCTCAACCGGGGTTATGAGCCCCAGACCTCGCTAAGACTTCTAAAGTTTGGTGTGGCAATCGCGGGTGGAAGAAACACCCACAAATTGGCAAAAACGATAACCCTCCAGCAGCCCCCGGCCTGAAGCCGCCGACGGGCAGAACGGGTTACCAGGAAATTCCGGTGGGGGATGGGTTACCGGATAGGAGGTCGGCAGTTCTCCTAAAGACTTAGTCTCATTTCCCAGCGAGCCCATTGTTTTCGCCAAAAATAAATGTTCGCTCTTTTAGTAAACTAACAAAGATTAATAAGGTCGTCAAATAAAAAAACGGGCAGCGAAGGAGCTGTCCGTCAGTTTGCCCGGCAGATGGCCCGGATGAGTTCTCGGCAGTTGTTGGCTGATGCCGCCACCTTGTCGAGTCGGATGATCGGCTCATTCATTTGGGCTTCGACCACCATCGCCCCTTCGAGCGTAATGACCTTGGTGGTCAGACCTTGGCGACGAATCGCCAGGGCTAGCTCTCGAGCCGGTTTAACCATATAGCCCGAAACAAAGATGATGGCGGAAAATCTAATTTGAGTGATCATTCTTTTGGCCATTTCAACCGTTGGCATCACCTGGACGATGATGTTGTCATGATCGGCGAGCCGCTGGCTGAGATTTTCGATCATCCCGGTGTATCGCTGGTCGGTTTGGTTGTTGAGGTTGGTTTGCTCGACGATGGCAATTAGCATTTGATTCTCCCTCCTTTTCCGACGTGATTTTATATTTAACCACACTATCTGAATAAGAGCAATAAAGGTTTTGACATTAAATAAAAAGAACGGGCAGGCTGGGCTGTCCGTAGGGGTCAGTTGGCGGCGCTGACGATTCGTTGAAATATCTCCGGGGATAGCCCCCAGCCGATGTTAATGTGAACGATCTCGCCGGCCGGAATCTCACCGCTCAACACCACCACCGTGAGTTCGGGGTGTTGCTGGCGAAGCTGTTTGGCTTCGTCCAGCATGCCGCTGGAGACAAAGATCACGGCTTGGAGTTTGTTTTGACCACAGGGCAAGACTTCCAGCGCGGTGATATCAGACACAATCTTGATCGCGATCTGAGGACTGGCGAGTTGGGTCTTGATCAACTCTGCCAGGGTGTCGTAGTAGTCTTGGTTAATCTGTAGGTGCGGTGTTGCCGACCTACCAATAGCGCTGACAATGGTAACTGATTTCATTTTTTTTGCCCTCCTTTGGGCTTGGGAAGTAGTTTTCTGGTTAATATTTTACTTTAGTTAGTTTCTTGTTTTATGTCAATGGGTGAGGCAGATGATCGTATTTATTAATCAACCTAAGTTTGTTATAATAAGTCTAACCTTTATTTTGTTTATTTTATGAAATTAAGTCAAAAAGACGTTGAACATATTGCCAAGCTGGCGGCAATTGATCTAACTGCCGATGAAAAAAAGAAATTTGCCAAACAACTTTCGGCGATTTTAGATTATGTCGAACAGCTTAAAGAAGTGGATACGAGCAAAGTGGCGCCGACTTTTCAGGTGACTGGGCTAGAAGATGTTAGCCGCGCTGACGAATCAGCGACCAAAGATCCGTTGGTTAGTCAGTCAATTAAGGACAATTGGCCGGAGCATCAAGACAACCTAATTAAAGTCAGGGGAGTTTTTGAAGGCGAAGAATAAATAAAAAAAGTAACAAGTTGAAAGTTATAAAGTTAAAAAGTCAATGAAATTAAATGAACTGACAATTAAAGAGATTCATCAGGGCCTCAGAAAAAAAGATTTTTGTGCTCAAGAAGTGGCTAGAGAGTGCTTAGCCCAAATCAAAAAAGTTAATCCCCAGCTTAACGCTTATATTACCGTAGCCGAAAAAGAGAGTTTGATATCGGCCGGGGAAGTAGATAAACAGATTAAGGCCGGTGAAGAGATTGGTTGGTTAGCTGGTGTACCCTTGGCAGTTAAAGATGCTATTTGCACCCAAGGTTTGCGTTCCACGGCTGCGGCTAAAATTTTAGATAACTATATTCCGCCTTATGATGCCACGGTGATTAAAAAGATCAAGGCAGCTGGCGGGGTGATTATTGGCAAAAATAATTGTGATGCTTTTGGTCATGGCGCTTCTAATGAGAATTCGCAATATGGTCCGGTAAAAAATCCGTGGGATTTAAGTAAAGTCTCTGGTGGATCTTCTGGCGGTTGTGCCGCGGCCGTGGCGGCTGACAGTTGTATCTATGCCATTGGCGAAGATACTGGCGGCTCGATCCGCCAGCCGGCTTCTTTTTGTAATATCACTGGTCTTAAACCCAGCTACGGCCGTAATTCGCGTTATGGCATTATGCCCATGTCCTCGTCGCTCGATACGGTTGGTCCAATGGCTAAGAGCGCTTGGGATGTGGCGGCGATTATGGAAGTGATGGCGGGCGTGGATAAACTAGATTCAACGACTCTTAATAAATCGGTGCCGCACTATACCAAAGAGATTGAGAATGATATTAAGGGTTTTAAAATCGGTTTACCTAAAGAATATTTTGCTAGGGGTTTAGATGAGGATACTCGGGTGGTGATTAATGAAGCCATTAGACAGATAGAAGATTTGGGTGCCGAAGTAGTGGAGGTTTCTTTACCGCACACTAAATATGCATTGGCTGTTTATTACGTTGTTGTGCCCTGTGAGGATAGCGCCAACCTAGCTCGGTTGGATGGTATTCGCTATGGCGTGCGTAATCAAGAAGCTAAAAGTTTAACCCAAACTTATGCTTTTTCTCGGCGGACGGGTTTTCCCGAAGAAGTAAAACGGCGGATTATGATCGGCACTTTTGCTTTATCTCATGGTTATTATGATGCTTATTACACCCAGGCGCAGAAAGTGCGAACAATTATTAAACAAGAGTTTGAAAATATTTTTAAAAAAGTCTCCGTTCTTTTAGCTCCAGTTTCGCCATTTTTACCTTTTAATTTGGGTGAAAAGTTGGACGATCCACTGTCGATGTATCTGGCTGATATGTATTTAACGCCGGCCAGCGTGGCTGGAATGTGCGGTCTATCAGTACCCTGCGGCTTTGTTGGCAATCTACCGGTGGGTTTACAAATTATTGGACCGCAGTTGGGTGAAGAGTTGGTCTTGCGTGTTGGCCATCAGTACCAATTGACGACTGATTGGCATAGGTCTAAACCAGAGCTATGAGAATTGAGCTAAATTATTTTGATTATTTAATCTTAACTGGCATTGGTTTAGTAGTTTTGTTCTTTTTAGTCTATTTGGTCGTTAGATATATTAAACGGCCGAGTTTGCCTAGTTTTAGCCGAGCACAGATCCAGAAAAAGTGGCAGGAGATTGAGGAATTAATTAATAAGGATTCAGCTAGTTATTGGCAGTTGGCAATAATGGAAGCCGACAAGTTGTTGGATTATACTCTTAAATCACTAGGAATCGCTGGTGAAACAATGGGTGAAAGGCTTAAAGTTGTTAGTGTCACTTCGCCAAAAATTCGTCAGGTTTGGTGGGCACATAAAATTCGTAATCGTTTAGTTCATGAGACTGATTTTGAACTAGATAAAAATACAGCGCGGGCCGTTATTTTGCAGTTTAAAAAGACGTTAAAGGATCTGAGGGTATTATAATTTATTTCTTTGTAGCAAAGGCGTTTATATTCTTGAAAGTTTAGTTATATATGAAGAAAATTTTTTATTGCGCAATAGGGTTATTTCTACTCTTGCCAACTAATGCCTTGGCGGCATTGGAGTATGATTTAGCTATTAATCATTCGGATATTAGATTTAGTAAGCCCAGTTTTATCGCTGGCAAAGAAAACCGGATTATTGCCCGAGTCAGTAATCATGGCACCGAAGATGTTCAGGGCTATGTTAGTTTTTATCTTGGTGATAAGCTAATCGGCACTTCGCAGGTGATATCAGCAGTTAGCGGTACATATGATGATGCTTGGGTTGATTTTACCATTCCGTCCTCGACATTTAATATCCGGGTTGAGGTGATAATCGCTGGTCATGAAGACCAAAAGCCAGATAATAATACAGAGCAGACCGGTCTGATTACGCCTGATATTGATACTGATAATGATGGAGTCGGGGATAATCAAGATGCTGATGATGATAATGACGGCGTAGTTGACACTCAAGAAGAAGCCTGGGGAACCGACCCGAAAAATCCGGATACTGATGGCGATGGTCATAATGATGGTCAAGATCTTTATCCCTTAGATTCTAATAAGTGGCAAGCCGAACCGGTTCGAGAAACACCGCCACCGCCAGTTAATTTTCCCAGCAATCTTTCTAATCCGATGCCGCTCAATGTTAACTCGGCTCCTAAAACCGAACTTAAGCCAGTAATAGTGGAAAAAGCTTTAACGAATGAGCTAGCCAATCCTAACCAGTCGGCTGGCGTAGATTGGCGTGTCTTGGGACAGTTTGGTGCTTTCGACTTAACTGGTCAGGTGAGTATTGTTTATACTAAAAAAGGTTGGGCTGACTATGCTTTTAAAACTAATGTCGTTGATGATCAGCTGGATAATTATACTTATTTTTGGGATTTTGGTGATGGGCGCCAATCCACTGAGAGGCTAGTTAGACATAGTTACAGAAAAGCTGGGACCTATCTAGTAAAATTAAAAGTTGAGGATCAGGATCGTAATACCTATGAAGCAGAACAGACAATTTCCGTCAGTTGGTTTAGTTTGGGCAATTGGCGGTTAGATTTGACGCTCTTTGGTCTAGTTGGTATAATTGGTCTACTTTTGGTCTCACTAAATGAAAAATTTTTAGAAAGAATCAACAGATTAATTAAATTAATAAAAAGATAATCTTTATAAAACTATGGCTGACAACAAAAATGTAGCCCCCAATACGACTAAGACCAGTTTTTTGTTTGGTCTATTTGCTGGTTTGGCAATCGTGGGTGTGATTGCTTTTAGTCTTTTATTTTTGAGTACTGTTGATAAAACAGCCACGCCGGACAATAGTGGTACGGTCGTTAATGTCCAGACTCCGTCTCAGAATTTAGGAGTTGAATCACAGGCGACAACAGTAACTGGTATTACTACTTTTTCCGAAAAAAAGAATGCCGAGATTTGCGAGGAAAATGGTAAGCCGGTAGTTTATTTATTTACCACCACTTGGTGTCCCCATTGCACTTGGATTAAGGATACTTTTGACGCGGTAGTCAGTAAGGCCGTGGCGGCTGGTCAGATTGTTGCTTATCACTGGGAAATAGACACTGGCGATGATACTTTAACTCCAGCAGTAGAAACAACTTTTCCGGCGGCGGCTCAAGCGGTTTACCAGGAGTTTAATCCTAATGGTTCAATTCCCACTTTTGTTTTTGGCTGTAAATACTATCGAGTTGGCAATGGTCATGAGAGCGCTGATGATTTAGCTGCCGAGAAAGCCGAATTTGAAGCTTTAATTACTGATTTAAACAAATAACTTAGCTTAAGTCTTAAAGGGCGACGGTTAGTTCCGTCGCTTTTTGATTATTGAAAAATTGGCGGAAATAAGCTAGAATACCTTTGCATTTATTTATCTTGGAGAGGTCGCATAGAGGCCTAGTGCGCACGCTTGGAAAGCGTGTGTGGGGAAACTCACCGCGGGTTCGAATCCCGCCCTCTCCGATGGAAATTTGACGCCCACTTTTGTGGGCGGCAGATTTCCGTTAAGATGTGGAGGGGATTCGAACGGGTTCGCCGCGGGCGGACCCAGGGCAACGACCCTGAGCGACCCCGATGCATATCGGGGGAGTTGAAGGGGAGGCGGAAATCCCGCCCTCTCCGCCAAGACAATTTTTCATCGGCATGGCTGACCAAAGTGTTTTTCAAAGATCGCTAAGACCTTGAACATTTCTGTTGAAGATTTACTATGAATACTGATCAGCAAAAAGTTTTTAAGTACTACTCAAGTCTGGAGTCAAGGCTCGGATATGATTACATCCTTCGGGGGTCAATACACCTTGGTTATTACCCCAGCCGAAAAGCAGACATCAGCGAGAAAGAAGCGCAGTTTTTTTTGCAAGATTTAGTGGCGAAGAATTTAGAGCTAAGCGATGGGCAGATTGTTTTAGACGCTGGATGCGGACAAGGTGTTGTTTCAACGTATCTGGCTAAAAAATACGGACCAAAAGTTTTTGGGATCAATATCGTTCTTTTTCAAATTAAAAAAGCTCGGAAATTAGCAAGTAGACTCGGCGTTCAAGATAAAACCGATTATCAGATGATGGACTATTCGTTTACAAATTTTCCTGATAATTATTTTGATGCGATTTATACCACTGAGACGCTTTCTCATTCTCCTGATATTCGAAAAACACTCCAAGAATTCTTTCGAGTTTTGAAGCCCGGTGGTAAGATAGCTTTTTTTGAATACACTATTGCGCCTGATGAAGAGTTCTCCGAGTGGGAAAAGAAAATGCTTGATACCGTCATAGAAGGCTCGGCAATGATCGGGCTAAAAGATTTTCGGCACGACCAATTTACAAAAATTATTAAAGAGGCTGGGTTCGAAGATATAAAAGAACAAGACATAACCGAGAATGTTCTTCCATCATTTTACCGATTGCATAAAATTTCTATATTACCATATAGATTTGTAAAATTTTTTCGATTGCAAAAGTTTTTTATTAACACCACCGCTGGGTTTGAGTGTTATAGAATGGCCGACAAAGGATTGATCAGGTATTGTATCTTTACCGGCAACAAACCGACATAATTTAGTCGGAGGCTCTGACGCCGAGTGCCTCAACTTGAATAAATTAATAAAAATATAACTATGGATCAAGTGAAAGATCAACCAAACTCAGCCATTTCTTCTTTGGCGATATTAGATGCCAAAAACATCGGTAAGGTTTTAATCGCGCTTTCTTTGTACATTACCTCGTTAGTAGCGGCTAATACTTTAGGCCTAAAATTGATGCCGTTTTTCTTTGGCACTCATTTGTCGGTAGCGGTCTTTTCCTTCCCGATTGTTTTTTTAATGACGGATGTAATTGGCGAAGTTTATGGTAAGCCATTAGCTAGAATGTTTGTTTGGGCTGGTTTTATTAGCACGGCGTTATTTATTCTGTACACGGTTATCTCGTATTTTTTGCCTTGGTCACCAGACGGAATGTGGGCGCACGACAGCTATAATCAGATTTTTGGTGTTTCCTTTAGAATGTCGGTTGCTTCTCTATTGGCGTTTATTATGGCTGAATATCAAGACGTCTTCTCATTCTTTTTGTTCAAGAAAAAGTGGGGTAATAAATATTTTTGGCTTCGCTCTAACCTTTCAAATGTCTGGTCTCAGTTCGTCGATTCGGTTATTTTTACCATTGTTGCCTTTGCCGGTATTTATTCGTTTAAAACCATGATAATGATTATTATTCCTTGGTGGATATATAAGGTAGTGATGGGTGCGCTCTATACGCCGCTTAGCTACGTTGGGCTTTATTTACTCAGAGACAAAAAGCCAACCCAGGATGATTAATCAACAATATGAAAAATAAACTAACTATCAGCCTATTAATTAGTGTGGTTATTTTAGCTGTTTTGGTGGTTGTTTCGCGTTTAGCTACTGGCGATGAAGATACCTGGTTTTGCCAAGCTGGTCAGTGGGTCAAGCGTGGTAATCCCAGCGCGTCGCAGCCGGTTACACCTTGTGGTCAATTGGCGGTTAATAGCTCTGATAGGATTAGTGACCAAATTCAAGTGATTGCACCAGCGACGGGTGCCACAGTAACCAGTCCCTTGGAAATTAGCGGTCAGGCTCGTGGTACTTGGTTTTTTGAAGCCAGTTTCCCAGTCAAACTACTAGATAGTAGTGGCCAAGTTTTAGCCAGTGGATTAGCCGAGGCCCAGAGTGGCTGGATGACCACAGACTGGGTGCCATTTATTGCTAGTTTAAATTTTACTGTTGCTCAATCTAGTGATGGCGTTTTAGTTCTAGCTAAAGATAATCCCTCTGATTTATCAGCTAATGACGCGGTGGTACAGATTCCACTTCAGTTGGCTAGCTCAGAGACGAGTATGGTCAGAGTCTATTTTAACAATAGTAAATTAGATCCAGAATCGTCTTGCAGCAAAGTTTTTGCAGTTGATCGCCAGGTGCCCAAAACTCAGGCCGTGGCGCGGGCCGCTTTGGAACAATTATTAGCTGGACCATTATCCAGCGAAATTCAGGCTGGTTTTTTTACCTCGATTAATCCTGGGGTTAAGATCCAAAAATTGACGATTACGGACGGAGTCGCTACAGTAGATTTAAGTCAGGAGTTAGAAGGCGGGCTGGGCGGTTCTTGCCGAGTAACAGCGATTAGGTCGGAGATCACCGAGACGCTTAAGCAGTTCGCGACGGTTCAAGAAGTAATAATTTCTGTCGACGGCCGAATCGAGGATATTTTACAGCCCTAAATTTTAAAGGAGTGATTATGCTAACGCCGACTGATGAAATAAAATCTAAGATTGACATCGTTGATTTAGTTCAAGAGTATGTCAAATTGCAGCAAGTGGGGACCAATTGGAAAGCTCGATGTCCTTTTCATACCGAAAAAACGCCGTCATTTTTGGTATCTCGCGATAAACAAATTTGGCATTGTTTTGGCTGCGCCGAGGGTGGTGATATTTTTACTTTTATCCAAAAAATTGAAGGAGTAGAATTTCCCGAAGCCTTACGTTTATTAGCTCAAAAAGCTGGAGTGATTTTACAAAAACAAGATCCCGCTGTTATCAGTCAGCGGACTAGATTATTAGATATTAATAGTTTGGTTGCTAAATATTATCATAAAGTACTATTAGATTCGCCAGTAGCGGCTAGTGCTCGGCAGTATTTAGCCAAGAGGCAAGTTGATCAACTAACTATTGATCAGTGGCAATTAGGTTTTGCTCCTGATAGTTGGGATGATACAGCCAAATTTTTACAAAAAAGAGGGTTCATTGAGCCCGAGATTTTTTTAGCTGGCCTAACGGTCAAAAAAGAGCGCGGAGCTGGGTTTTATGACCGTTTTCGTAATCGACTAATGTTTCCCATCTCAGATCATCACAGTCAGGTAGTCGGTTTTTCGGCTCGAACTTTGGAGCCGGAAGCTAAGGAGGCAAAATATATTAATACGCCGCAGACCATGATCTTTAATAAAGGGCAGCTCCTCTTTGGGTTAGATAAAGCCAAACAAGAAATCAAAAAACAGCAATTAGTGGTTTTAGTTGAAGGTAATATGGATGTTATTACTTCGCACCAGTTTGGTGTCACTAATGTGGTTGCTAGTTGCGGTACCGCCTTGACCGGTGACCAGGTTAAGCTTTTAAAACGTTATTCAGAGAATGTCGCCCTGTCTTTTGATCCGGATCAAGCTGGTCAGCTAGCGTCTGAGCGGGGGATTGATGTCGCTTTACAGGGTGGGTTAAATGTACGGGTTATCCAATTACCTAATGGCCTAGACCCAGATAATTTTATTAAAGATAATTCAGTTGATCTTTGGCAACGAAAAATCAAAACCGCGCAGCCGATAATGGAGTATTATTTTAGCCGAATAGTTAATGGTGCCGATTTAACCAGTCCCGAAGTTAAAAAGGGGATAGTTAAAAAGATATTGCCAATAATAGCTAAATTAGTGGACAAAGTTGAGCAGACTCATTGGCTGCAACAGTTGGCTGAGGCAGTAAAGGTCTCCGAAAACATTTTACGAGAAACCTTGGTTAAACTAGCGAGCCGGGTGCCGTCAGTAGTTAAAAAGGAATTAGCTATCGAGAAAAAGGGTTTGTCTCGTTTCCAGAAACAGAGCGAGCAACTCTTGGCGATTATTCTCAAATATCCAGATAATTTGGCTTATGTGGTGGAAAATTTAGTCCCCGAGGCGTTGGTTGGCGCCAAACCCAGGCAGTTTTACACCGAACTGATAGTCTGGTATAATAAGACCACTCTTTCGTCTTCCCAAGACCGAGATTTTTATATACAAAGTTTACAGCAGTCAATTAGCCAAGAGTTAGCTGAATATTTAAATCAGCTAACATTATTAATTGATAGCGAATCGGTAGAAGAATTGAGTTTGGAAAAAGCCAAGGAAGAGGTCATGACAATTATAAAGAATCTGAAACGAGAATATACTCTAAATCAATTAAGATTAATCGAGGGGCAGATAAAAGAGAGTGAAACAGCTGGCGATCAAGAGTCAATAAAAAGATTATTAGAAAAGTTTTCAGAATTAACCGATCAACTTTATCATTTAAGCTAATTATGAGTAACAAGAGCAATTTTATTTTTAAAGTTTCGTCTGAAGATCGCAAAGAAGCTATTGATAAAATTATTAATTCTAGCTCGCCACGGCAGTCGTTCTTTTTGATGGTTATCCTAGCAGCGATTATTGCCACTTTAGGCTTGTTCTCAAATAATGTAGCGGTCGTGATTGGTGCTATGTTGGTTTCACCGATTTTGTCACCGGTTCTGTCTCTGAGTCTGGGGATAGTTTTGGCTGATTTTTTGCTTGTTGTCCGCTCGTTGTTTGTTATCTTAAAGACCCTGTTAGCTATTTTGGCTTTTTCTTTTATCATTGCTATTTTTATTCCGTTTGGCGACTACTCAGCTATTTTTAGTAATAATCAGCCGAGTTTGTTGCATTTTTATATCGCCCTGGCCGCTGGTGTTGCTGCCTCTTTGGCAATTGTTAAAAAAGAATTGTCAGAATTTTTACCCGGAACGATTATCGCCGTTGCTCTTTTGCCACCGTTATGTAATATTAGCATTGGCCTCAGAATGTGGCGTTTACCAGATATGATTAATTCTTTTGAATTATTTCTTATTAATATAGTTGGTATAATTTTTGCTAGTGTATTAATTTTTTCTTTACTTGGTTTTTATAGCCAGCGTCGTGAAGCCAACAAAGCAATTATTGAGGAGAAAAAAGAGTTGGGAAAATAAATTCTAAATTTTATGGCTAAAGAAAATAAAAATAAGCGAGCGGCTAAAAAAAGCAGCAAATCGGTCGGATCAGCCAAAAAGCGTAAGAGCGTTTTTGGTAAGAGGAGAAAGATAGTTAGTAAGAAAAAGGCGACCAAGAAGGTGGCCAGCTTAAAGGTGGTTCAGCCAGCTCCAGAAACAACTGATTGGTTAATCAAAAAGGGCCGGGCAAAAAGCTTTCTAACTGAGGAAGAAATTCTATATGCTTTTCCTAGCCTTGAGCATTATTTGGATTTGTTTGAAGAATTTTTAGAGCGATTAGACCGCAATGGCGTCCAGATTATTGAGAATAGAGGCGGTTTGTTGGGTAGAAAAGTGGAACAAGGAGAAATGTTCAAAAAAGTTACAGCGGCCGCGCCCGAGGTCAGTAAGGGGATTGATCTAGGTGAGATTTCCGCTGATTCAATTCAGATGTACTTGCGGGAGATTGGTAAGGTACCGTTATTAACTGGTGATGAAGAAATTGCTCTAGCCAAACGCAAAGAACGGGATGACACTGATGCCGAGAAACGATTGATTGAAGCCAACCTAAGGTTAGTTGTTTCTATTGCTAAAAAATTTGTTGGCAAGAGCCTGTCATTAGCTGACTTGATTCAAGAAGGGAATATTGGTTTATTTCGGGCAGTTGAGAAATTTGAATATCGTAAAGGTTATAAATTTTCTACTTATGCTACTTGGTGGATTCGCCAGGCGATTACTCGAGCCTTGGCCGATCAGTCGCGGACGATCCGTATCCCCGTGCATATGGTGGAAACAATTAATAAGTTTCAGCAGGTTGAGCGGCAGTTAATTCAAGATTTGGGTCGTGAACCGTTGCCAGAAGAAGTCGCGGCTGAGATGAATGAAGAACTTGATAAAGTTAGACATATTATCAAAATTTCTCAAGATACGATTTCTTTAGAAACCTCAGTCGGTGAAGATGATGAAGATAGTACCCTAGAGGACTTTATTAAGGATGTAAAAAATGTCAGCCCCGATCGGTCAGCCGGTTTGCGTTTATTGCGCGATTATGTTAAAGAAGTAATTAAAGAATTGTCACCCCGGGAACAAAAGATTCTGGAAATGCGCTTTGGTCTATTAGATGGTGTTTCTCATACCCTAGAAGAAGTCGGTAAGGAGTTTGATGTTACTCGCGAACGTATTCGTCAAATTGAAGCTAAGGCCTTAGAAAAGATTCGCCATAGTCGGGATATTGAAAAATTACGGGATTACTAGTAAAATATTAATCCATAAAGTTATCCGCTTTAAAGCTCCGAGGTAGCCCCGTAAAGTCCTTATGGGACCACGGGGCAGGCATAATGATTTGTTGTAAAATTTATTTTTTTAAAGATTAAGACGGCAAAGCTCCGAGGTAGCGCAATGGTAGCGCAGGTGGCTGTTAACCACTTGGTTGTGGGTTCGAGTCCCACCCTCGGAGCTTTGCCGTCTTTTTTGATATTTGTGAATTATTTTGAATTAGTTACTTGGTTGTGGGTTTGAATTCACCCTCTCTGAATGAGCGAGGCGAATGAGGAGAGAGCGACATGACTGCTTATGTCGCGGGGTGAATTCAAAGGGTTTGGCGTTGCGCCAAAGGCGCCGCCAAACCCAGGCTTCGCTGCTGGGCGAAGGAGTCCCACCCTCGGAGCTTTGGAGCGGATTTTTTTGTTTATCCATTAAAAGTGGTAGAATGATGAGAGCGCTAATATATGTTTTGGAAAATTATGTCCTTTAACTATATAACCAAGTTGATTTATCATGATTATGATTAGGGGTTGCATACTTCGGGCAGTTTTTCGATCTATACCACCAGTGGTACGGGCACTTGGGGACCGCCGTTGCGGATTGAAAGTTATCCTGAGATCGTTGTTTTTTATTTGAAATAAAGCTTGATTTCGTTTACGGTAGTTTACTAATATGTTATAATATAAAAAAATTATCTAAAAACTATGAAGCTGGAGGGTAAAAAAATTAGGAATATCCTGCTGGAAGGTAATTATATAACTGAGGCCGATTTGAGAGAGGCCGAAGATTTGGCTAAGAAAGGGAGAATCGATGTAATTGACCATCTTCTTAATGAAGGTTTGCTCAGTAATGACTTATTAGGTCAGGCGATGTCTGAGTTTTATAAAGTAACTTATGCCGATCTTAATTCCAACCTGCCAGGCCGAGATCAGGTTTCTCGGATCCCCGAGGAGATTGGTCGAAAATATCGGGCAGTTTTGTTTTCGGAGACCAAGGATAATATTGTCGTGGCCACTGACGATCCGGCTAATAAAGATTTATTGCCGGCCTTGCAGAGTATTTTTAAATCTAAAACGATCAAGGTAGCTTATTCTCTGCCAGAAGATATTGACACTATTTTGACTTATTACCGTAAAGCCCTAGAAACCCGTTTTGCTCAGATTATTAAGGAAGAAAGCCGGATTGCGCCGGAAATTATTGATGAGATTTTTGCTGATGCTCTGAGCTATCACGCTTCGGATATTCACTTTGAACCAGGGGAGAAGGAAGTGGTAGTGCGTTTTCGAGTGGATGGCTTGTTACAAGAGGCTGGGCGGATACCCAAAGCTCACTATGAAAATATTTTAAACCGGATTAAGGTTCGTAGTCATCTGCGAACTGATGAGCATTACGCTACTCAGGATGGTTCGATGCGTCATGCTAATGAGAGTAATATCGTTGATTTGCGTATTTCTATTGTGCCGACGCTTGATGGCGAAAAAATTGCTATTAGAATATTATCACACTACGTGCGGGGTTTTACTCTAAGTGATCTTGGTTTATCGGCTAAAGACCAACAAATTTTGGAGGCCGTAGCTGCTAAGCCGTTTGGTATGATTTTGGTAACCGGACCGACGGGCTCTGGTAAGACCACTACTCTGTATGCCTTGTTAAAAAAAGTTAATACTCCTCAGGTCAATATTACCACTATTGAGGATCCAGTTGAATATAAGATTTCGGGGGTCAATCAGATTCAGGTTAATCCCCAAACTAATCTGACTTTTGCTAGGGGGTTGCGTTCAATTGTTCGTCAGGATCCTGATATTATTTTAGTCGGGGAAATTCGTGATGAAGAAACAGCTGAGATTGCTATTAATGCGGCCTTGACTGGTCATTTATTACTCTCAACCTTTCATGCTAATGATGCGGCGACTGGTATTCCGCGTTTATTAGATATGGCAGTTGAGCCTTTTTTACTTGCTTCAACCCTAGAAGTTGTTCTAGCTCAACGCTTGGTTCGTCAACTTTGTGAGAAGTGTCGAATCAGCGAAACTATTAAACGTAGCGATCTGATTAAAAATTATCCGATGGTTGGCCCTTATTTTACTGATGATGAGATTACTCTTTACCGAGGTAAGGGTTGCCCGGCTTGCAATGGTACCGGTTTTAGTGGTCGGATTGCTATTTTTGAATTTATTTTAGTAACGCCGGAATTAGAAGATTTAATTTTAAAACGTCCGTCAACTAAACAAATCTGGGAGTTAGCTCAGCAGCAAGGTTCACACTCGCTTTTTGAGGATGGTTTAGAAAAAGTTAAGGCTGGCCTGACAACAATCGCTGAAGTCTTAAGAATCGCTGAGCCACCAGCAACAAAAAGTGTTAATAATAACTATGGAGGCGGAAATAAAGAAAAAAATGGTAAAACCAACGTCCGGAGATAATAAACCAGCCAGAACTAAAAAACCGTTCAAGCTGTGGTTGATGGATTTTGGTCTAGAGACTGAAAAGGAAAATTTTATTAACAATTTGACTATGCTTTTGGCTGCCGGTATGAGCATATTACCAGCCCTGGAAGCAGTCAAATCAGAGATGCGGACTCAAAGAATGCGTCTTTTTATTGATTCTTTAATTTTGGATGTTGACGGTGGTTTGCTGCTCTGGCAGGCGTTGGATAAAACGGCCTTTTTTTCTAATGAAGTTACTTCTTTGATTAAAATTGGTGAGAGCTCTGGTCGGTTGGTCGAGAATCTGAAAGTTGTTAATATTCAGCAGCAAAAAGAACGCAGCTTCAGATCCAAAGTTCGTTCAGCCATGATTTATCCAGTTTTTGTGATTTTTGTTACCTTAGTAGTTGGTTTAGGTGTTAGTTGGTTTGTTTTGCCCCGCTTAGCTGGAGCTTTTGGTAGTATTGGGACAGATTTACCTTGGCCGACTAGAATATTAATCTGGATCGGTGATTTTATTTCTCTCTGGGGTTGGTTGTTTATCCCAGTTTTTTTAGTTGTCTTGCTGCTATCAATCTATTTCGTTTTCATTTTTCCTCGGACCAAGTTTTTGGGTCAGTATTTATTTTTTTATTTGCCAGTGATTAAACGCTTGGTTAGGCAAACAGAACTAGCTCGTTTTGGTTATATGCTAGGAACGCTGTTGCAGGCTGGTTTGCCGCTATTGGACGCTTTAGATTTGTTAGCGCAAGTAACTAATTTTAGAGTTTACCAAAAGTTTTATCAATACTTAAAAGATAGTGTTGACGAAGGCAATTCGTTTAAAAAAAGTTTTGCTAACTATCATCACGCTGAACGTTATATACCAAAATCGACTCAGCAGCTTATTTTTGCTGGTGAGCAGTCTGGTAGCTTACCCGAGGCCCTTATCCAGATCGGGAAAAATTTTGAGGATAAGATTGAGGCAACAACTAAGGACTTATCAGTTATCCTAGAGCCGTTATTACTGTTTATTGTTTGGTTTGGCGTTTTGTTAGTTGCTGTTGCTATCATTTTACCGATTTACGGCTTATTTGGTTCAATCCAGTATTAGTTATAGCTATGTCTTCTGTCAACTATCATAAATCATTAAAGCGGGGGTTTACTTTGGTCGAAATTTTAGTATCGTTGGCTTTGGTTAGTATTATTGTGGTTTTATCAATTCCAGTTTTTCAATCTTTCCAAAACCGAAACGATTTAGATATCGCCTCTACTACTATTACCCAGAGCTGGCGGCGAGCTCAGTTATTATCACAAGCAGTGAGTGGGGACAGCACCTGGGGGGTTAAAATTCAACCTGGTAATATTGTTTTATTCAAAGGGACTAGTTATATCACTCGAGATACTAATTATGATGAGAAATTTATTTTACCGGCGACTATTCAGGCGGTTAGTCCTGATGGAGCCACTGAGATAGTTTTTACCAAATTTGATGGTCTACCACAGTCTAGCGGTAGTGTTGTTTTATCTAATACCGGTAATAATTTTATTCGTAATATCGGCATTAATGCTAAGGGAACGGTTACTTATTAGAAGTAATGGGGTCGCTCGTGGCTTTAGTATCATTGAGGTGATTTTGGGTATGGCAATTTTTGCTTTATTAATGACGGCTTTAGTTGGGGTTTTTATATTTGGTCGGGAAACAATTATGCTTAGTGGTCCGAGGGCTAGAGCGGTTTTGTTGGCTGAAGAAGGTTTAGAAATAGTCAAAAATATTGGGCAGAATGATTTTGCTGGTTTGGTCGCTGGGCCGCACGGTCTAACAGTCTCAGCTGTTGGCAATTATTGGATTTTGGCTGGCACTTCAGACGCAATCGACGGCTTCGTCAGACAGATTAGTATAACCGATGTTGATAGTTATCGTAAGGATATTACCTCGACTATTACCTGGAATCAGACGGCCGCTCGGACTGGCACCGTTACTTTAACCACTCGGTTAACTAATTGGCGAGCTTTAGCCGCTGGTGATTGGTCTTCTCCGGCCTTAGCTTCCAGCTTTGATCTCACTTTGTTAAACAGTGGCAGTGTAGCGGCCGATGGTATATCAATTGCTTTTGCTAATAACTACGTTTATCTTAGCCGGGCTAATAGTGCTCTGGGTAATGAATTCTATATTTTTGATGCTACCAATCCTGCTTCACCCCAGTTGGTTGGTCAGCGAGCTCTTAACGGCGATCCTAATGATATTGTGGTTAGGGGCAATTATGCTTATATCGCTTCTAGTAACAATAGTGCGGAGCTGCAGATTTTAGATATTTCTGATCCAACTGCTATTGGTGCTGGTGGTAAATTAAAGGCCACTAATTTAACCAATGGTAATAGCAATAATAATAACGCTGACGCGATCGCTTTGGCCGTCGATAATGATTATTTGTATATGGTTCGGGCGGGTGGTGATGAACTATTAATTTTTGATCTCCAGGCTAATCCTGATAATCCTGGAGCGCCGATTGGTCGGCAAGGAGCTTTAACTGGTGTGCCGACTGATATTGTTGTTTTTAATGACTATGTTTACATCACCTCTAATGACGATAACGCTGAACTGTGGATATTTAATACAACCACCAAAACTGCACCGACCTTATCAACTTCGGTCAATGTTAATAGTGGTAATGACGCAGCTAATGGTATGGCTCTCGCCGTGGGTAATAATAATCATCTTTATCTAGGCCGAGAGAGTTCGGCGGCCCCAGAGCTTTATGATTTTAATATTAGTAATCCGGGCACAGCTAGTCTAATAAGTACTTTAGAGATTGGCGCTGATATTCGTTCGATGTCTTTGGCTGCTAGTACCGGTTATATCTTCATGGCTACCAGCTCAACGACGACTGATTTTAAAGTGGTTAACACTAATACGATGAGTATGGCGCCGGTTATTCTGGGGCAGCTAGATATTAATAATAGTCCTAGTGCCATTGTTTATAATAGTATTCTTGACCGGGCGTTTATTGCTAGTTCAGCTGACACCCAGGAACTCCAGGTTATTAAGCCACAATAATTTTTGATATGTTTCGAGCCGAAAATAAAAAAGGTTTTACTGTTATCGAGTTAGTATTATATATAGCTATCACTGCTAGTATTTTGTTAGTGGTATCCAATTTTGTTTTTATGATTCTTAACGCCCGAGTCAAGGGTCAAGTCATAGCCGAAGTTGAACAGCAGGGGATACAGGTAATGCAGACTATTACCCAAACAATTCGTAATTCTACTGGCGTCACCGCTCCAGCTATCGGCAGTAGCGCGGCGGCTTTGACTTTGACGATGACTGATATTACGAAAACGCCGACAACCTTTAGTTTATCCAATAGTGGGATAATCAGTATCACCGAAGGAGCACTGGCGGCGACGGCTGCTTTGACTAATGATCGGGTCGTTGTTTCAGATTTGATTTTTTCCAATTGGGCAATCAGCGGTACTAACGATTTAGTTAGAGTCCAATTCACTGTGACTTATTTAAATCCAGCCAATGTTAATCAATACCAATATAGTAAAATTTTCTATGCCACTGCCAGTCGTCGCTAAAAAGAATGGCTATGTTGTTTTTTTGAGTGTATTAATTGCTAGCGCAGTTGGTATCGCCGTTGTTATGTCTTTGTTGTTGCTTGGTATTGGCGCCATCAATAATAGTTTAGTTCTAGAACAGTCTAACCAGGCCAAAGCCCTAGCTAACGCTTGCGCCGAAGAGGCGTTGGGGCGTATTTGGCTAGCTAGTACTTTTACTGGTACTGGTAGTTTAACGTTAGGGGCTGGTGGTTGTTCTTATACGGTTATTAGTTCAGGTGACCAGAGCCGAGTTGTTACTACTAGCGGGACAGTTGGGAATATAATTAGGCGGCTTAGTATCAGTTTAACGTCTATCAACCCGCAAATTACTGTTTCTAGTTGGCGAGAAACAGCTGACTAGAGCTATTATTTATGCTATGATAGGTCTAAATATGATTAAAGCTAAAAAGAGCGGAAAAAAGACGATAGTCACGATTGAGCAAATTAAAGGCGACCTTAGTCATGATTTGTCGGTGGTTGAGCAGATTAAGGAGAATTTTTTGATTATTACAGCCCACCAACTTAAGACACCGCTTAATATTATCAAAATTAATTTACAGATGATCCTGCGCGGTGAGCTTGGTTCGCTCAATCAGCAGGTTAAACGAACGCTGCTTGATGTTTTTCATATTAACCACAAAGTAATTGAGCTAGTTTCTGATTTCTTAAACGCTTCGGAAATAGAAACTGGTCGGATTAGGAGCCATGCTCGACCGGTTAATATTTCCAAGATTTTTCATAATGTTATTGATGAGTTGGATATTTTGGCGCACAAAAAGAAGCTCAAGATAAATCTTCATACCAAGCCGAGCCATCTCCCTCAAGTAATGGTTAATAGCCATCGTCTGCGCGAAATCATCTATAATTTAATATCTAACGCCATTAAATATAATAGAGCTAACGGTCGGGTGGAAGTGACGGTTAAAAAATTAAAAAATAAAATTCATATCAGCGTCGCCGATACGGGTATTGGTATTTCGGCTAAGGACCAAAAGAGATTATTCTCCAAATTTTTTCGTGGTCAAAATGCTATTAGGATTGAGACTCAGGGTAGCGGTCTGGGGCTTTATATCGTTAAATCTTATGTTGAGAGTTTGGGTGGCAAGATTTGGTTTAAGAGCAAAGATAACATTGGCTCCACTTTTTATGTCGAGATTCCGCTAGTTAAATAGACATTATTAGACAAATATATGCCCAAGACCAAAACTACCGCCAAGCCAGGCAAAAAGATTTTTATTATTGAGGATGACAAATTTTACTCTAACGTTTGTAAGCTAAAGCTGAATAAAGAGGGTTACGATGTAGAATCGGCAACTAATTTTGACGATTTTTTATTATTAGCCAAAAAAAATAAGCCCGATCTTATTTTGATGGATATAATCTTACCTGATCATAATGGTTTCGAGATTTTGAAGCTTCTCAAAAAAGACCCAGTTCTTAAGTCGGTTAAAGTGATTGCTTATTCTAGTTTGGGGCAATTAGAAGATCAAGAAAAAGCCAAAAAGTTAGGCGCAGTTGATTATTTTGTCAAAAGCGAAATTTCTATCTACGAGTTGATTGACAAGGTTAAGAAGTATACTTAATTCTTTATAAGATAGTTGAGATAAGGCTGGTGGATGGTGGGCACAATTAAAAAATTAGAGAAGAACTAAATTAATTCTATATTTTATTGGCCCCCAGACAAAAATTATGATTGAGAAAAAGGTGATTATTATTCCGACCTATAACGAAGCGGAAAATATTGGGGGGCTGATTGAAGAAATATTTTTTTTGAATATACAGAATTTGCAGGTTATTATCGTTGATGATAATTCTCAAGATGGCACAGCGAGTATCGTTTCTAATCTAGCCCAAAAATTTGATATTGTTCTCATTAAGCGGCCAGCTAAGCTGGGTTTGGGCAGCGCTTATATTAGTGGTTTTAGAGCGGCATTAGCAAGTGGCGCTGATTTAATTTTTGAAATGGATGCCGATTTTTCTCATAATCCGAAGCTTTTGCCGAAGTTCATTAAAGCCATCCAAGACGGTGCCGAGGTTGTTATCGGTTCTCGGCGAGTAGCCGGTGGCCAGATTATCGGTTGGGGCGTTTGGCGGCATTTTTGTAGTTCGGCTGCTAGTTGGTTTAGTCGTTTGGTTCTAGGTCTGAAAACTCTTGATGTTACCTCAGGTTATCGCTGCTATAGTCGAACGGTTTTAGAAAAAATTAATCTAGATAAAATAAAAAGCAATGGCTATGCTTTTCAAGAGGAAATGATTTATTATTGTGAACAGAACGGTTTTAGAATTAAAGAGCTGCCTATTGTCTTTCAGGATAGAATCAAGGGTCGATCTAAGCTGTCCCGCAAAGAGGTGGTAGCTTTTTTTATTACCATGTTTCGTCTTAAATTTTTGACCAATGGTCGCTAATTTTTTTAAAAAGAATTTATCTTCGATTACTTTAGTTTTGCTGATTGTTATTGGTCTGTTGTTGCGGATTTATTTTCTTATCCATCGGGGTAGTTTTTGGTTTGATGAGCTTTTTAGTGTCCATTTTGCTAACCTGTCAGTGGGACAGATTTGGTATTATTTAGTGGGGGAGAATAACCCGCCATTTTATATTTTGTTATTCCATTTTTTTGGTAAAATTGTCCCCTTGACCGAATACAGCACTCGTTGTTTGTCTTTGTTGTTTAATATTCTGGCTTTATTCTTTTTATATCTTTTGGGCAAAAAAATGTTTAATCGCCGAGTAGCTTTAATCGCGGTTCTATTTTCGTCCCTATCTTTGATCCAGATTGTTTATGCTGTAGAAGCTAGGGTCTATAGTTTGTTATTCTTATTGGCTATTCTCTCAACTTATTTTTATTGGGATTTCTTTGGGCCCAAGATTTCTCGGCGTTCGTTCGGTCTTTATTTTATTTTTTCAATACTTTTGATCTGGTGCCATTTATTTTCTTGGTTTGTAATTCTGGCCCAAGCGGTTGTTATAATTTGGCAGCGGCGTCAAGCTAGGATAAAGCATTTTTTCTTGGCCCAAGCGGTAATCCTAGGTAGCTTTTTGTTTTGGTTTATTCCGGCCCTTTATCGCAAGCTTCAGGTGCCATTATTGGAGGGTTGGTTTTTTAAAATGCCAGTTTATATTTTTAATGGCTTCAAGAATATAAGCTATTTTTTAGCGGCTGTTGATTCTCATATAATTGCTGCGTTTATTTATCTGTTTATTTTTGCTTGTTTATTGGCGGTAATTTGGTACGGTCATAAAAAAGATGATCATCTAACCAGAATAAAAATTATATATTGTTTTATTTTGATCTTGCCGCCATTTTTAATAGTTTTTATGCATGCCAAGTATTTTTTAGGCTGTAGCTTAGGTTTTTATTTGTTGATAGCTAAAGGTTTTGATAATTTAACTTTAAGGAGTCGAGAAAAAGTTTTGGCACTTGTCGGGATTTCTATTTTTTTGATTCTGTTAAATTTATCATTTGTTAATCAGTTTCATTTTTATTGGCAGGAGATTGGTGGCTACCTTAATAATAATCAAGTCGGCGTGGATAAAATTATTGTTAGCCGTTATAATCATGCTCTGTTAGTTGACAAGTATTACCAAGGTGGAGTGCCGGTAGCGGGTTTTTTGCCAGTGGCCGAAAAAAGTGATGATGATGATTTAAATTTGGTTAAATACAATTGGGTAAATTATTTAAAAAAAGAAAACATTGGGCAGCTGGCTGATATCATCGAAGATGATGATAAAATTATTTTGATTGAGCAGGAACTAATAGCTGATGTTCGTGATTTAGTTTTAGAATGGTTTGCGGCTAATAATTGGCAGATCGTCGGACAATTAAGCATCAAGGCTAATGAGACGCCAGAAGTTTTTATCTTACAGCGGATAAATAATTAATAAAAAAATATGGCAAAACAATCATTGATCAGGACAATTTATCTCTATCTTTTTGCCTTGGTTGGCTTAGTCCTTTTAGTTATCGGGGGAGTGGGCTTAGTTAATATGGGTCTTAAAATCTATGTGTTTACGCAGGCTGATAAAACTGACCAGCTGTATTTTAACGCTCCTTATCCGCCAGTAGCCATAGAACAAATCGATCAGGCGCTGGCTAATCAGCAAAAAGTCGAAATTGCTGCTGATCAACAAATAACACTCGAAGCTTGGTTGGTTGATTACCGGAGTTGGCAGGAACAACAAAAAGACTTTGATTATCTAACAGCTAATCGCCAGCGAGAAGCGTCCCGATACCTATCGATGATTATTATCGGTCTGCCATTATATCTTGTCCATTGGTTAATTATCCGAAAAGAGAGTCGGAAGCTATTAAACGAGGTCGCTTAGTTTATTCAGTTGGCTTGAGATAACCTGTTAATTTTCGCTAAAATAGGGCTTAAAAATCAACCTCTATTTTAGTGGATTTTTTTCTCTTTTTGTGCTAAACTTGAATAAATAAAGTGAAATAATATGTCAAAAATTACTAAGATTTTATTGGTTTTAGCTTTACTTCTTTGGATCATGCCTCGGCCGGGGTCGGCGGCTACCATCTCGCCCGGCGATCTGATTAAGGGTGTTAATAATTCGACGGTCTATTATTATGGCTACGACGGTAAGCGGCATGCTTTTCCTAATGAAAAAGTTTATTTTTCTTGGTATATTAATTTTAATAACGTCAAAACAGTTAGCGGTGCTGACTTAGCCAATATCCAATTAGGAAAAAGTGTGGTCGTCCGACCCGGTACTTATCTAATTAAGCTTTATACTAATTCTACGGTTTATGCAGTCGAACCATTGGGGCAGCTGCGGGCTGTTCCCAGTGTTAGCCAAGCTGAATATTTGTATGGTTTATCCTGGCAGAGCAGAATAATTGATTTACCGGATTCTTTTTTTCAGGATTATCAAGTTGGTCAGCCGTTAAACAATAATCAACACCCAACGGGTAGCGTCTTGCATTATACTGGTGAGAAAGATTATTACTGGTTAGTCAATGGTTATACTCGTAAATTTTATCCACCAGTTTCTTGGGATAATTATCGTTTTAATACCAAGTTTATTTTGGATCTGCCGTATCAGAATTTTCGTTATGTTGAGGGTGACGATATTGATCAATTTAGAATGGCTATCGGTGATACCGCTCAGACTTTATTTGATGGTACTAGCGATAATGATTTACTCAGTTATAGCACTGGCGCCATTATTAATTCGCGGCAGGGCTTGAAGGGATATTATTATAATGGTACTAACTTTGATACGGAAGTTTTTAATCGAATTGATAATCAGGTTGATTTTGATTGGAAGGAAAGTGGCCCCGGTTCGGTAGTAAGCAGTAACAATTTTTCTGTTCGTTGGGTTGGTAAAATAAAAGTTGATAATAATACCACTAAAACTTTTTATACCTACTCTGATGATGGTGTACGCCTGTATATTGATGGTAATTTAATTATCAATGATTGGTCTGATCATGGTTTAGCCCTAAATAGCGGTAGCGCTTATCTCTCGAGCGGTTATCATAATTTGAAGTTAGAATATTATGAACACGATGGCGCAGCGTTGATTCGGCTGTTTTGGAATAATAATGGTGAGTTTATCCCGTCGGCCAACCTTTCTTATGAATAATTATGTATTTGTTAATCAATACTATAGTTAATGATCAGATACGGTTGGGTTTAGCCAATAGAAGAGAGGTGATTGACCAACAGATAACAGTTGTTGGTTATCGACAGGCGGAGAGATTATTGTCATTACTTAATAAATTCTTAGGTGGTAATAATATTGAACCGTCGCGATTAACAGGAATAATTGTATTGGTTGGCCCTGGATCTTTTAGCTCGGTTCGCCTAGGAATAGTAACGGCTAATACTTTAGGTTATACCCTGGGTATCCCGGTGGCTGGTTTAAAATTTAAGGATGAGAATGTCAGTCTTGAGAGTTTATTTGAAGACGGCCTTAGTAAATTAATTAATAAGAGGGGTTTTAATTTAGTTCAACCTTTTTACGGTCGCGAGCCAAATATCACCAAGCCTAAACAGAAACATTATGGAAAGTAAATTTTTTATCCCCAATGTAATGGTCAAGCTGGTCAATACTTTTAAAGTCAAAGAACAGACGGATAGGGAGATGATCGGGGATGAAGCTAAAATTAGAGTTAATCAGGTAATCAGCAAATTTTCATCGGTTTACGAAAAATTACGCAATGTTGTGGATTATAATGATGAGCATTTATTACGAAAAAATGCCATTTTTCGCATTCTCAAGAGGATTATTCTGATTGAAAAGCGAAAAGATAAAATCGGCTTGACTTTACTACAAGAATTAATCAGGGTTAATTATTTGCCTAATAATACTTTGCCTGAGAGTAAGGCCAAGGAAGTCGAGGAAATATTAAATAAATACTTGATCATTAATAGATCGATTTTTGAAAAACGGCCGATGCGTCAGGCGTTTAAGATAATGACTTGGTTGATAAATGTCGCCGCTTGTGAGATCGAGGAGGTATTATTTGATTTCAAACAACGTAATGCTCTAATTTTGGCCATGAGGAAGATTTTACAGCGCGATGTTGAGTTGCCAGATTCTTTGCCTGAGAATGAGCAGAATATTCTCTTGCAGCTGACCGTTTTGCGTAGTTTAATGCGCTCAGATGGGATTATTCTTTATCATTATTTAATAAGTCAATTTTATCCTAATTTTTTTAATAGCGATATCGAGCCTGGTTTGTTGGCTGATTTTACTGATAATCTAGAAAAAATTAAGATTAGAGCCGAATATTATATCAACCATCCTCTTAGAAGCAAACTTTGGAAAATTAGTCGCCGTTATTCCGTTTATTTTTTGATTTTGAAAGATGTTTTGGAAAAAAATCAGGATAATATTGATGATATTATCGCTCGGCCAAAGTTATTAGCTGACCAGATAATGCAAATTTGCGAGCAGCGCTATAAGAAGATTAGAATAAAGGTTGTTCGGTCAGTTATTCGCAGTATCATTTACATTTTTATCACCAAAATGTTTTTGGCTTTTTTGATCGAAATCCCGTTGGACTATCTGTTTGAACAAACATTAAACTATGTCACTCTAATAATTAATGTTTTGTTCCCGCCATTTTTAATGTTTGCTATTAGTTTATTTATTCGTTTACCGCGTAAAAAGAATACCGAGGCCATCATCGCCGGAGTAAAAGAAATAGTCTATCAGCAAGAGGATGCGGAGGCCAAATATCATATCAAGAGTTTAGCCAGCCGAGGTAGGGTGATGAACTTTTTCTTTAATCTATTTTATATCATTACTTATGGTATTACTTTCGGGATTGTTATTTATATTCTAAATAAATTAAGCTTTAGTATTTTTTCTGGTACGATTTTTATTTTCTTTTTGTGTGTTGTTAGTTTTTTTGCTATCCATATCCGGTTAACCGCCCGTGAGTTGATTGTTCTTAATACCAAAGAGGGTTTGATTAATTTTTTGTTCGATTTTTTCTCTCTGCCAATTGTCCGTATCGGTCGTTGGCTCTCGGTCAAGCTATCTAAAATAAATATTTTTGTTTTTATCTTGGATTTTATTATTGAAGCGCCGTTGAAGATAATTTTAGAAGTAATGGAAGAGTGGTTTTCTTTTATTCGCGAGAAAAAAGAAGAGGTCTACTAACTAGGCTCGGTTTATACTTGAGAGAATCGGCCAGTTGGGCGATTTTTAGTTATTATTAGACATCCAGACTACTCAAGGTAAATTTAAACGATAATCGTTCGCTATTTGAGCGAACCCAAGCGCCAGCCATGCCCAAAATATTAAACTTCGAAAAACAAGTTATACAATATTCTTCTTGGCAGTTGATTAAAGATATCCTGCAGCTATTGCGGCCGTATCGGGGACGTTTTGTGGTTGCTTCTCTGATCCGTCTAGCAGGGGATCTGGCGTGGCTTTATCCCGCCTTTGCCTTGGCGGCAATCGTTACTATTTTGACTAAATACCAACCGGGGGAATCTCTAAACGGTTTGTGGATAGTCTTGTTATTATGGTCGGCAGCAGTTGTTATTAGAAGCTTGAGTCAATTTTTTTCGAAGTATCTTGGTTATCAGATATCTGAGAAGATAGCTATTGATTCATCGCTAAGAGCCATTAGGCATATGTTTTTATTGGATATGGCTTGGCATGAAGAAGAGAACTCTGGTAATAAAATAAAGAAGATCCAAAATGCTGCCGACGGATTTAGCAAGATTCTGCGGATCTGGTTCAATAATATTATTGAAATTGCCGTTAATCTGGTTGCAATTAATATTATTATTGCTAGATTTGATCATACGGTCCTACTGGTTTTGTCAGTTTTTTTACTTACTTATTTTTTTATTTCGAGCACTATAAAGCGTAGGGCGGGCGAGGCCTCATACCTGGTTAATATTCAAGAAGAGCAAGTTAATGGTCTACTTTTTGAGGCGATCAGTAATATTAGGACAGTCAAAGTTATGTCTATGGCTAAAACTTTATATACTGTTTTGGCCAAAAAAATGGGAGAACTTTTTAGAAGACTTAAAGTGCGAATTTTTTGGTATCAGTCCCGTAACGCTTTTTTATCTTTTTGGGCAAACATTTTTAAGATTGGCATTTTCATTATTATAATTAGAGGGATATTTGGCGGTCATTATGAAATTGGTTTTTTGATTTTATTTAATAGTTATTTCTCAAAACTTAGAGAATCAATCGACGAACTGTCTAGTGTTAGTGTCGATTTTGTGACTTCCAAGTTTAGCGTGGCTAGGATGAAGGAGATATTAAATGAGCCAATAATTATTGATAACGAATCAGGCAAGGTTCCGTTGTCATCAGCTTGGCAAAAAATTATTTTCCGAGGAGTGTCGTTTTCCTATGAGTCTAATAAAGTTTTAAATAACATTACATTTGAGGTACGCCGCGGCGAAAAAGTAGGTATCGTTGGTTTGTCTGGAGCTGGCAAGTCCACTCTCTTCAAACTGCTTCTTAAAGAACGTGAAGAATTTAAGGGCGATATTTTATTCGACGACGTATCGATAAAGAAGATTGGCCGTAGTGGTTATTTTGATCTGGTCTCCGTTGTATTGCAGGATACAGAGGTATTCAATTTTTCGTTGCGTGATAATATCGTTATTACTAATACCAAGAAGAAAGCAAATCAGAAATTATTAAAGCAGGCTTTAGAGGTCGCTCATATTTCTGACTTTTTGAACCGACTGCCGCAAGGGCTAGAAACAATCATTGGAGAAAAGGGGATCAGGCTTTCTGGAGGTGAGCGGCAAAGATTAGGCATCGCTAGAGCTATATTTAAAGAGCCTCAAATTTTACTTCTTGATGAAGCAACCTCCCATCTAGATTTGGAATCGGAAGAAAAAATTCGTGATTCACTGCATAAGTTTTTTAAAAACGTAACGGCTATAGTTATTGCCCATCGGCTTACCACAATTAGAGAAATGGATAAAATTCTAGTCATCGAGGACGGGAAGCTTATAGAATCTGGAAATTTTGACCAACTCTGCGCTAGCCGTGGTAGATTTTATGAGTTATGGGATAAACAGAATTTTGACCATAAATAAATTTTTAGTTATTTAATGAGAGCGGTTATCCAACGAGTAACGGCGGCTAATGTCAAAATTAGCGAACGAACCATTGGGCAGATCCAAGCAGGTTTGGTTGTTTTATTGGGCATTAAAAACGGTGATACACCCAAAGATGTTGAATATCTAGCCGCTAAAATTTTAAACCTAAGAATTTTTTCTAATCAAAATAATATCGAGTTCGATCAATCGGTATTGGATATTAATGGCGAGATATTAATTGTTTCTCAATTTACCCTCTATGCTGATACTAAAAAGGGGAGACGACCCAGTTTTGATGCCGCTGCTCGGGGGCAAGAAGCAGTAGATTTATATCAGCAATTTGTAGCTAAAATTAAAATTGCCAATCTTAAGGTCGAGACTGGTGAGTTTGGGGCGATGATGCAAGTGGAGTTGGTAAATAATGGTCCGGTGACCATAATTTTGGAGAGCTAAAGACAGATTCCTCGTCCTGTGATGCGGGAGTCGGGATGGCAACATTAAAATATAATTTTAATGTTGCCAGTTATCAACAGGTTTGGATATTAATTATTAATTTATTTAAATTTAGCCGAAAATCGGCTTTTTTTAATTGTTTTTTTATTAGTTGACAGGTGGTTGCTTAGGTTTTAAAAGTGGTGTATAATAGTAACATAGTGGATGAATGTGGATAAAAGTGGGGAAAAACCAAAATAAAAGTGTATAAATAAAATATGTTTATTGGCGAATTCACACATAATTTAGATAATAAGGGCCGTTTAGCCATTCCGGTTAAATTCCGGGAGGATCTACTTAAAGGTGGAGTTGTCACCAAGGGGCTAGACGGTTGTTTGGTTTTATATCCTCAAGATGAATGGCAAAAGTTGGCGGATAAATTGGCCGCCTTGCCGATTTCTCAAGCTAATAGCCGTGCTTTTTCTCGTTTGATGTTAGCCGGTGCCATGGATGTTAAATTAGATAATCAGGGCCGGATTATGTTGCCGGATTATCTAAGAAAGTTTGCCAGCGTGACCAAAAAGTTAATAGTTACTGGTCTATATAACCGAGTAGAAATTTGGGATAGCTCATTGTGGGAGAAATATCGTCAGGGAGTAGAGACTAAGAGTGAGGGGATTGCTGAGCAATTAGGCGAACTTGGGGTTTAATGGCGAGTAACAAGTAATGGGTAATTCGTAATTATGAATAATATTCACGTTCCAGTCCTTTTAAACGAAGTTATTAGTTATTTAGACCCCCAGCCTGGCCAGAATTTCATTGATGCAACATTGGGTGGTGGCGGTTATACTTTGGAAATAGCCAAAAGAATCTCACCTCAAGGTCAAGTTTTGGCAATTGATTTAGACCAGCAAGCGATTAGCCGATTTTCAAAAGAACTAGCTGAACCTGGGAATAAAAAAATTAAAAAAAATATAAAAATAGTCCAAGGTAATTTCCGAGATTTAAAACAAATTGTTTATGACCAACATTTTAATCAGATTAGCGGTATCGTACTTGACTTGGGCTTATCATCTAATCAACTCCAAGATTCAAGTCGAGGATTTTCTTTCCAGGGTTCGGGATTTCTGGATATGAGGTTTGACCCGGTTGGTAACTCAACCACTGCCCATTGGCTAATTAATAATTTAAATAAAGAGAAACTCAATGAACTGCTTCGAACCTATGGTGAAGAACCATTAGCCCGACCCATCTCCAAGATAATTAGCGAGACTAGGCGCGCTAAAGAGATTTATTCCGTAGCGGAGCTGGCGGAATTGGTTTCTCAAGTTTATAAAAAGTATTATCATCGGCCGGGTAAGATTCACCCGGCGACGCGAACCTTTCAAGCTTTAAGAATTGCGGTTAATGCCGAGCTAGAAAATCTAGCAAAAGTTTTGCCATCGGCGCTGGAATTATTACCCAGTGGTGGTCGGCTAGCCGTTGTTTCTTTTCATTCGCTCGAAGATCGGATTGTTAAGAATTTTTTTAGGCAGGAGAGCGGCGACTGTATTTGTCCAAAAGAAATTCCGGTCTGCTGCTGTTCGCACCAGGCGCAGCTAAAAATTTTGACCCGTAAGCCGATCATCGCCAATGAGGCAGAATTAAATCAAAACTCCCGAGCTCGTAGCGCTAAGTTACGTGTTGCTCAGAAAATATGACCATTTTTATCAAAAATCAAAATCTGAAAGAGGAAAGAGCCAAGACTAAATGGTATCGCCAAATTAAGCTAAGCATTAAAACTTTAAATATTGCCGTCATTTGTTTGATTATTTGCAGCGGCTTTTTTTATTTATTAGCCGTAAATAATTCGGCTATCAAGGGCTACGAGATTAGAGATTTGGAAATTAAGCTAGAAAACGCCAAATTTGATAACCGTAAATTTCAGCTCCAGAGTCGACAGATGCAGTCGGTTGATTCGGTGGAAGATAAAATCAACCAATTAGGGATGGTTAACATTGGGCAGGTGGAATATTTGGAACTTTCTGGCGGCGTGGCCGTGGCGAGATAGCAGTGGTTTTAAACGTGAAATTTTAGAGTAAGAGGTTTATAGGCCTCTTTTTTATTTGTCATCCTGAGTCCGCCGTAGGCGGACGAAGGATCGGGTGGTTTATATCACAAAGGTCATTTACTTTTTTGGAGCCAAAAAAGTAACAAAAAACCTTTGGGGGCGTTTGAGGCGCGGGTGTTGTTCACTTTCATGTGGATCAACCCGCCTTGCCCCCTGGACGGTATCGGCCAGACGGGGACTGCGGCTCCGCGCCGCAAACGACCCCCAAACCCCCGCCGGGTTTAATATTTTGGTTGCTTTTAAGATAAAGTTGGTGTATTTTAAATTATATATGAATAAGCAAAAAGAAAAATTGATTTCTTATTGCGGTCTATATTGTCCAAGGTGTTACAGAATGGTCGTTTCTGCTGCTGCAAGAAATTTAAAAGTTGTTATCAAAAGCAGCCATATCTGTGAATCAACAAATGATCCTTCTAATCAATTCATCAAAGAGCTCAATAAACTAATCGGCTTGCGTTGCCCCAAAATATGCCAAGATGGTGGTGGCAAAACTAATTGTTTGATTCGTCAGTGTTGTATGGCCAAACGTTTAATCGGCTGTTGGGAGTGCGATGGTTTTGAAAATTGTACCCATCTTAAGAAGCAATTTGTAAAAAACATAAAGAAAATTAAAGAAGTTGGAGTTTATGCATTTTCAACTACTCAAACAAAGTAAAAAGCAGGCCTCGAGCCCTTCGGTTTCACTCAGGGCAGGCTCCGCCGAGAGGTCCAAAGCTCGGCGGGGTGTTCTAACAACTAGTCACGGTCAAATCCAAACGCCGTTTTTTATGCCGATTGGCACGCGGGCCGCAGTCAAAACTTTAACTACCGACGAAGTTGAATCTTTGGGAGCGGAAATAATTTTAGCTAATACCTATCATCTTTATTTACAGCCGGGACACGAGTTAGTTAAAAAAGCCGGTGGGTTGCACCAGTTTATGAAATGGGCTGGCCCGATTTTGACTGATAGTGGCGGTTACCAGGTTTTTTCTTTAGCTAAAATGAGAAAGATTAGTGAGCGGGGAGTGGAGTTTCAAACTGATGAAGATGGCGGAAATAAACATTTAATCACACCGGAGAAAGCCGTAGAAATTCAACTAGCGCTGGGTAGCGATTTGATTATGGTTTTGGATGAGTGTCCGCCCTATCCTTGCACCAAGAAGTATGCGGCCGAATCGCTAGAGATGACTACACGGTGGGCCAAAAGATGCCGAAAAGAGTTTAAAGTCAAAAGTCAAAAGTCAAAAGTCAAAAGTGGTTTATTAGGAATTGTGCAGGGGTCGGTGTATAAAGATTTAAGAATCAAAAGCGCTAGGCAGTTGGTTGGTTTAGATTTTGATGGTTATGCTATTGGCGGGGTGGCCGTGGGTGAGCCGCGGGAAAAGATGAAGGATATTTTAAAATGGGTGGAGCCAGAGTTACCCAAAAATAAACCGCGATATTTAATGGGTCTAGGCAAACCGGAAGAAATTTTAGCGGCAGTCAGAGGCGGAATGGATATGTTTGACTGTGTTATCCCAACTCGCGAGGCGCGCCATGGTCGGCTCTATATTTGGACCAAGAAAGATTTGAGCGGTAAGTTTTATCAAAATATTAACATTACTAATTCGCAGTACAAAGCGGATTTTAAGCCCTTAGATAAGTATTGCCCCTGTCCGACTTGTCAGAATTATACTCGAGCGTATTTGCGGCATCTATTTAACACCAATGAAATTTTGGGTCTGCGGCTCGCCACGATCCATAATTTAGCTTTTTATTTAGATTTGATGAAAAAAGTTCGTCAGGGGATTGAGAAAGGTAAAATTTAGTATGGACCAAAAAGAATTTTATGCGACATTACCTCGCAAACGCATGGGCGCTGGCGTTTTGTTTTTTAATGAGCAAGGTGAACTACTGATTGTTAATCCGGTCTATAAAGATCATTGGTCAATTCCCGGTGGTGTCGTTGATCAAGACGAATCGCCGCTAACTGCGGTCCTGCGCGAAGTAAGAGAAGAGTTGGGCTTAAAAATACAGACCGCCAGTTTCGTCTTGATTGATTATTACGCAGCTACTGATGAGAAGGACGAAAATCTGCAGTTTATTTTTTATGGCGGCGTTCTCACCGCCGAACAGATTAGCCAGATCAAGTTGGCCAAAGATGAGTTGAGCGAATATCGTTTTGTGGATTTGGTGCAAGAATTGCCTCTGTTGAGTAAAAAATTAAGTCTGCGGATACCGGCTGCTCTCGAAGCGATTGAGGGTAAAACGGCGTTTTATTTAGAGAATGGGATCAAAAAATAATAGGAGTAAAAAACAGTCATCGCCGGCTGTTTTTTATTTTGGGTTGGTTTGTTACTTTTTTATAACTAAAAAAGTAACCAAAAAAGTTTTAGGGGCGTTTGCGGCGCGAGTTTTGTTCATCTTTAGTTTGTTTTAACCAGCGCACTCCCTCAACATCGTCTTAGGAGTCGAGGGTGCGCTTACGCGCCGCAAACGCCCCTAAACCCCCGCCAGATTGAAAACTTTTGATGCATTTGAATTTAAGATTAGAGACTAGGCCTAATCAAAAACATTAATATTGGTAGTCGTTGTTTTTTATTATTTTATTTTTGTGCTATAATTAAATTGTTATGAAAAGTCAAAATTTGGCCCTACTTTCAGCCAAATTCGTCGCTAAAGATCTGGTGGGCGATATTTTGTATTTCCCGGTTTGGTGGTATTCAGTGGGTTTGGTTAAATTTATCAAGCGACGGTTACATTCAATCGCCAGTTTTGAAGAAAGCATTGGCCTAACGGTTTGGATTTTGAATTGGGCTAAACCAATGTATGGTCAGTATGATATTGCTGGTAAGATTATCAGTTTTATTTTTCGGACAATCGGAATTTTTTGGAAAGGGTTGGAACTAATGTTTTATCTTGTTCTGTCGCTAATTATGCTGTTGGTTTGGTTGGGATTGCCGATTTTAGTTGTTTATGAGTTTTATCAACAAATATTTTAAAAACTGCCATGTCCGGTGAAAATAAAAATAAAGTTTTGGACAATTTTTATCCGGTTTTTTGTCCCGATTGCCAGGCTAAGGGTTGTCCGCGTTGCCGTGAACAGGGGTTGGTATTTTGGTATTCAGATTTTGCTGCCGATCGGCCGCAAGAGCGTTTGCTTTATTGGGGCAAGGTAGTTGATTGGTCGCACATTGCCCAGTATGAAATGGAGAAATTGGTTCGTAAAATTATCAATGGCATTTTAGTCGCTTTTGGTATCATTGGTTTACTTTTAGCGGCTTGGGTCTATATTCCCTTTATTGCCGAAGGCAAAGCATTTGATATTAGTTTTTGGCCGCTAGTAATTCATTTCAAAACTTGGCCGGTCTTACACCATGATTGGCGGTTAATTCTCTTTTGGCTTAGCGTAATTACCGATTTGTATATTTACTATCGTTTGGATCGGGAATCAGAGAAACAAGAATTAGTAATCAAAAAAACCTTTCAAGAGAGGGCTCTAGTTGCTGACGATTTTGTGCCGGTAATCCCGAGTTGGCAAGAGTTACAGGTTGATAATAAAAGTGAAAGCATTGATATTAGTTTAGCTTTTGATCAACAGGCTGTTGAAGTGATTTTTCGCGCCTGGCGGCTAGCCAAGAATTGGCATCAACCAGCCGTAGC
Source organism: Patescibacteria group bacterium (assembly GCA_041650515.1). GTDB lineage: Bacteria > Patescibacteriota > Patescibacteriia > JACRDY01 > JACRDY01 > JBAZLA01. The sequence continues at coordinate 35,218 of JBAZLA010000004.1, read as the reverse complement.
GCCGATTCATCTTTTGGCTTCTTTATTTAGTTTCCAAAAAGTGGCAATTATTTTTAGCCGTCTGGGTGTTGATTGGGATAAACTGATTAACCAGACCAAACAAGCGATGGCCAAAATACCGCGGGGCGATGGTGATCCGTATCTATCAGCCGAAATTAAACAGTTGTTTTTTAAAGCTTACGAGCAGGCTTATGAGATGCGGCAGAGTAAAGTTACCGTCGCCGAGCTATTAATCGCTTGTGATTTGGAAAGCCAGTCTTTAACCGCGGGGTTACTTTATAATCTAGAAATTGACGTTAATAAGATTAAAAATGTTGTGGTCTGGTTTCAGATTAATGAGGCTTTGCGGATACAATGGAAATATTATCACGGTCGTGGCGGTTTGCGGCCGAAGGGCGAGATGAACAAGGCGATGACGGCTGTAATGACCCCTTATTTAGATAATTTTGCCACCGATTTAACGCGTTTGGCAGCTTATGGTCATTTTTCCCCAGTGGTTGGTCGTGATAAGGAATTTGATGAGATTTTTCGCATTATTGAAGGGACTAAAGGCAGTGTAGTTTTAGTTGGTTTACCCGGGGTCGGTAAAACAACTATGATTGAGGGGCTGGCTCAACGGATGATTGCTGATGATGTGCCTAAAATTTTGCAAGATAAACGTTTGGTTTCACTTAGTATTTCCAAACTAACAGCCGGGGCTGACGCCTCGGCGGCTAATGAAAGATTATTACAAATTTTTTATGAAATTAATAAAGCTGGGAACATCATTATGGTTATTGAGGATATCCACAGCTTGATTGGTATTAGTGCTGGCAGTGGCGAAAGTCTTGATTTATCTGAAGTGTTGGCTAATTATTTAAGCAACAGCCAGACTCTGGTTTTTGCTACGACGACGCCGCAGGATTACCAATATATTGAGAGTCAAACCACCCTGGCTGGCGCGCTACATAAGGTCCCGATTGAAGAACCAGGGTCTAATCAGGCGATTCAAATTTTGGAAAGTAAGATTGGTAGTATTGAATATCAAAATAAAGTTATTTTTTCATATGATGCGATTGCTAAGACGGTGGAGCTGGCTATGCGTTTGATGCACGATCGTCAGTTGCCGGCCAAAGCCATTGATTTATTAAAAGAAGTGGCAGTTTATACTGGTAAGAGCCGTGGCCAAAATGCTTCGGTCACTGCTGAGGATGTGGCCGTGATTGTTTCACAAAAAACCAAGGTGCCAGTGACCAAAATTACTCAGACCGAGAGTGATAAATTATTAAATCTAGAACAGCAGATCCACGATCGGATGGTTGATCAAGAGCAGGCCGTAGTGGAAGTGGCGGCGGCCCTACGACGCTCCCGAGCTGAGCTGCGAGAGATTAAGCGGCCAATTGCCAACTTTTTATTTTTGGGTCCGACCGGTGTTGGTAAAACCGAATTAGCCAAAACAGTCGCCGAGGTGTATTTTGGCAATGAGGAAAATATGATTCGCCTGGATATGTCAGAATATCAGACTAAAGACAGTCTCTATCGTCTAGTTGGGATGCCGGGTGCGGAAACCAGTGGCTTTTTGACGGAGGCGATCAGACAGACACCTTTTACTTTACTTTTGTGCGACGAGGTAGAAAAAGCTCATCCCGATATTTTAAATGTTTTTTTACAGGTAATGGATGATGGTCGGTTGACGGATAATTTGGGTCGAACAGTCGACTTTACCAACGCAATTATTATTATGACCTCCAATGCTGGTACGAGTTATATCCATGAACAGATTAAGGCTGGTGTTGATATCAATAAGATTAAAGAAGACCTAATTGAGAGTCAGCTGGGAACATATTTCCGCCCGGAGTTCTTGAATCGTTTTGATGCAATCAATGTTTTTAAACCGCTAACGATGGTTGAGGTCCGTCAGATTGCTAAACTGATGCTCAAAAAAGTAGCGAAGAGTCTAGAGGTTAAAGGTATTGGGCTGGAGTTCACCGACGCGGCGATAGAGGAGCTAGCGGTTGCTGGCTTTGATCCACAGTTTGGCGCCCGGCCACTGCGTCGGGTGATCCAGGATAAAGTTAGTAATATTTTGGCTAATTTAACCATTTCCGGAAAGATTCAGCGTAAAGATAGAATAATTCTTGATGCTGGTGGTGAGATTCGCATCGAGCAGGGTGTCTACACTAAGTAGAATTATCAATGACTCTTTATATTAATTATTTAGTCGCTTTTCTAGCCGCTCTGTTGTTGGCAGTTTTATTGACTATTATTATTAGGCGCCTAGCGATTAGATTCAAAATTTTTGATTATCCCGGTGATCAGCGAAAGATTCAGCCAGGACCAGTGCCGCTTTTGGGTGGTTTAGCGATATTTCTGAGTTTTTTTATTGTCATTTTCTATTATGCTTATGGCACTGATTGGCTGATTGGCCAAAATATTTTACTCAAATACATCTGGACTTTATTCGTAGCGGGATTAATTTTAATGATCGGTGGCTATTTGGATGATCGTTATGGTTTGGCGCCGCGACGGCAGATTATTTGGCCACTGGTAGCCGTGGTGGTGGTAATCGTTGGTGGTATCGGTATTATCAAAATAACTAATCCTTTTGGCGGTCTGATTTATCTTGATTATTATCAATGGACAGTGCTGTGGTTGGGGGGATTGCCTTATCGTTTTACTTTAGCAGCTGATCTTTTTACCTTGGTTTGGTTGATGGGGATGATGTATACTACTAAGTTTTTGGACGGACTAGATGGTTTAGTTTCGGGGATAACAACAATTGGCGCGGTAATTATTTTTTTGCTTTCGACCGCCACCAAATGGTGGCAGCCCGATACGGCTTTATTGGCAATTATTTTGGCCGGTAGCTGTTTGGGATTTCTTTTGTTTAATTGGCATCCAGCCAAAATATTTTTGGGGGAAGGTGGGTCACTTTTTTTGGGTTTTATGTTGGGAATTTTAGCTATTATTTCTGGTGGTAAGATCGCTACGGCTTTATTAATTATGGGTATTCCGATTTTAGACGTTTTGTGGGTAATCTTACGACGTTTATTTTGGGAAAAGAAATCACCCTTTAGAACAGCCGACAAAAAACATTTACATTTTCGTCTATTAGATATTGGTCTGTCGCAACGTCAGGCCGTGATCGTTTTGTATCTATTTTCTGCGGTTTTTGGTTCGTTAGCTTTGTTTTTACAAAGTAAAGATAAACTGATCGCATTAGGAGTAGTAGTCGGGGTGATGATATTATTCGGCGGTTTGTTGGTGGTTATTTATCAATATCGACAAAGGAGTTAAATAATAAAGCAATAAGTTGAAAGTAGTAAGTAATAGGAGTTATTTTTAACTTGTTGCTTGTAACTTATAACTATTAATTTATGTATAAAAAACAAACCCTAAAAAATGGGTTAACCCTAATTACAGCGTCATTAAAAGAGACGAAGATTATCAGTGTTTTGTTGTTGGTTAAGGTCGGTTCACGCTATGAGGCCGCCAAGATTAATGGTATTTCCCATTTTATTGAGCACATGATGTTTAAGGGCACCGACAGTCGGCCGTCCACTATGATTATCTCTCAGGCTCTTGATGCGGTGGGCGCTGATTATAATGCTTTTACTGCTAAAGACCATACGGGTTATTATATTAAGATTAATGCAGATAAATTAACGTTAGCTCTAGATTGGTTAGCGGATATTATTTGGCATTCTCAGTTTAAACCGGTCGAAATTGATAAAGAAAAACCGGTTATTATTGAGGAAATCAATATGTACGAGGATAATCCGTTGATGTACGTTGAAGACTTAGTTGAGCAGTTAATTTTTCAGAATAACAAATTAGGCTATCTAGTGATTGGCAATCGTCAGAATATCAAAGCGATGAGCCGACAAAAGCTACTAGCTTATCGTGACAGATTTTATCAACCTCAAAATATGGTTTTGGGTTTAGTTGGTAATCTGCCTCGGGGCTATTTGAATCAAATTAAAAAATATTTTTTAACGCCTGGTGTTCGGACAAAAAAAATAAACTATGATCAGTTTGAGTCAAACCAAAAAATTAGGCGGTCAAAAATTATATTTAAGCAAACTGAACAAGTGCAAGTCGCGCTGGGTTGGCCGGCCTTTAGTTATGAACAGCCGGAAGTATATGCCGCCTATTTATTAGCAACAATTCTGGGTGGTAGTATGAGCTCGCGTTTATTTATCAAAATTCGCGGCGAGCAAAGTTTGGCTTATTATGTTCGAGCAGTTAATAATGTCTATCAAGATACTGGTTGTCTTTTAATTCAAGCTGGTTTAGATAAACAACGCTCTGCTGAGGCGATTAATTTGATCCTAAACGAGGTGGAAAAAATTAAAAAAGACGGGGTCACCCAGGAAGAATTAAAACGAGCCCAGGAGTTTTTTAAAGGCAAAGTGGCAATTGAGATGGAAGACTCAATTAATCTGGCTCAGTGGTATGTTAGACAACAGCTACTGACCAGGAAGATAGTAACCCCCGAAGAAAAAATCAGAAAACTTTTTGCGGTCAAATCGGGTGATATTCAAAAAGTGGCGCAACAGATTTGCCAGAATCAGCGGCTAAGCTTGGCGGTGGTTGGTCCAGTTAAAGATTTAGGATCGTTGAAAGTTGTCGCCAAGTAGTGTATTATAGAAAAGCACAATATGGCTCAAAAGACTATTATTGCTAATTGGAAAATGAATTTAACACTTAAAGAAAGTGTTATTTTAGCCAAAAAAATAAAGAAAATCCGGTCGAAATCAGTCGAATTAGTGATCTGTCCTTCTTATACTGCTTTAGACAAGGTTAGTCGCATTCTACATTGGTCAGGAGTTAAGCTTGGTGCCCAGAATGTCGCTAGCGCAGCCAAAGGAGCTTATACCGGCGAGGTGTCAGCGGCGATGCTCAAGGAAGTTGGTTGTCAGTATGTCATTTTGGGTCATTCAGAACGGAAGATTTATTTTAATGAAGATTACTCATTGATTAACAAAAAGGTTGTGGCCGCTCTAGAGCAAGGCTTAACGCCGGTTGTTTGTATCGGTGAGAGCTGGGAAGAGCGGAGCCAGGGCAAAGCCGAGGCGGTTTTAGAGCAACAGATTAAGGCGGTTTTTGGTGGGATTAGTAATATTATGCCCGGTCAAATGTTTTTTTGCTATGAGCCTTTCTGGACAATCAGTACAAGTAGCGATCGCCACGAGGTGGCACCTCAGGAGATTAGATCGCGCTGCGCTGTTATTAAGCATTTGCTGGTTGATATCTGCGGTTTAGAAATCGTTCGTAAATATTTTAGGGTTATTTACGGTGGAACGGTTAATAGTCAAACAATTAAAAATTTTTTGGCTCTCGAAGATGTCACTGGGTTCTTGGTCGGCGCGGCTAGTACTAGGATCGACGATTTTAAAGAACTAATTAATCAAGTCGATTAGTTTATGATGATTTATAACATTATCGCCCTAGGAATAATTATTATTGCTTTAGTTATTATAATTTTTATTGTTGTTAAAAAATTCCCACAGCTTAAAAATATCGATGTTGAGACAATACCAGAGGCCAAAGATGAGAAGACTAAGGATCGAATTGTCAGAGAAAAACTGCAGCGTAACGTTTTGGCAAAAAGTAAGAAAATTTTTGACTGGCTTAAGCCATACGGTAAAAAAGCTAGCGAGTTGTCCAAAAAAGTTTATTATCAAACTTTAGAATTAGAACGTAGATACCGTAAAAAGATTGAGCCGCGGACACTTAAGGAGCGGCAAACTTTAGATGCCAAAACGGATGTTTTGGTCAAAGAAGGCGAAGCGTTGTTAGATAAGGATAAACCCGAAGAGGCGGAGAAAAAATTTATTGACGCGATTGCTCTTGATCCTAAGGATCTAGAAGCTTACGAGGGGTTGGGTGAGTTGTATCTAGCGGAAGGACGTTTAGATGAAGCTCGAGAAACTTTTGAATATATTATTAAGCTTAATGCTGATAGCTATGAAGCTTATTCGCATTTGGGTAATATTGCTTTTTCTCAGGGTGACTTAGAAAAAGCCAAAGCTTGTCAGCTAAAATCGGTTGAATTAGATTCGCAGGCAGCGGTGCATTATGCTGATTTAGCTGAGGTTTATCGGGGAACCAGCGAAGAGGAAAAGGCAGTAGATTGTTTACAGAAAGCGGTTGGCCTAGAACCAAATAATCCGCGTTATCTTGACCTTCTCTTAGATTTAAGTATAATACTGCACAAGAAAGAATTAGCTGAAGAGACTTTCCAGAAATTATGTTCGGTTAATCAAGATAACCATAAGCTCGCCGAGTTTCAAGATCGGCTTGATCAGTTAAGCTAAATTTTTATAGATTTGCCGCTGTAGCTCAGTTGGTAGAGCACATCCATGGTAAGGATGGGGTCCCGGGTTCGATTCCCGGTGGCGGCTCCACGGGTCGGTACCGAAGCAGTCAAACGGGGCTGACTGTAAATCAGCTGGCTTACGCCTTCGGGGGTGCAAATCCCTCCCGGCCCATATCAAAAAATTCTTAGTATTTGTCTAAGAATTTTTTGATTCTGGATGTGGGATTTGCACGGGTCCGCCGCGGGCGGACCCAGGGCGAGCGGAGCGAGGTGAATCCCTCCCGGCCCAAATGAAAAAATCTTGCTTTTTGGCAGGATTTTTTCATTTGGAGGGATTTATACGGGCAGAAGCGAGGCGCAAAGCGCCGAGGTAGAATCTTTACCCGTCGTAATCCGCCGTTGCGGACGGAGGCGGGCCGGCCGGCCCATTGTAAAAAACCTCTTTATTTTAAGGGGTTTTTTATGTAGGCGGGAATGACGCTAGAACTAAGTTACTGAATATGCTAAAATTTGATAGTTAATAATAGAGGTAAATTTATATTATATGCATAGCATTGAAGAAATCAGATTAAACATTTTGAGTAAAAGTCAGCTGAATCATTTATTAAAAAGTAAACGGGGTATAATTTTGAATGGTAGAAAACAGGATGTTTATATCGGTCATAATTCCTTGATAAAAGTTGGTACTCAAATAGGTTTAAACGAAAGCGTCAACTATCAGGGGGAATTGGACAAAGTAAGGGCTTTGGTAAAATTAAAAACTAGACCGGATGTCATTTATGATTTAAGTACAGTTCAATTAGCAAATCCTTTATATAAAGGCATAATTAAAATTTTTGATGGACCGGTTGCGACTGTCCCTGTGTATTCCTGCTTTGATGACAAAAAAGGTATAAGCCCCGAAAATTTTTTAAAAGAAATTGAGAATCAGGCCAAAGCTAGGGTTTCACTAATGGTGTTGCATCCTACGGCTACAAAAAAACTTTATGAGAAAGCCAAGAGGAAAAGGCTAGTGCCGGTCACTAGCAGGGGCGGGGCGTGCGTAATAAAAGATATGTATATAAATAATCGTGATACAAGCGTACCCTCGATATATTTTGATAGAATAATTAGTGTATTAAAAAGATACGACGTAGCAGTCAGTTTGGCTTTAACATTCAGAGGGGCAACAGCAAGTGAATGTTTAGATGAGATTGCGTTAGAAGAATTTAAATTGCAAGAAAAATATATTAAAGCCGCAAATAAAAAAGGGTTGAAGGTGGTACGTGAAGGCGTGTCTCACGCTTCTCTTGATAAAATAGATGGTTTTTGTAAGTTATTTTTTAAACAACAGACGCCTATAATACCACTAGGCCCAGTTACAACAGATGCAGCTAGCGGCGAAGATCATATCGCTTCAGCCATAGGTAGCGCTTATATGGCTTATAGGGGATATGCCCATATGATTGTTTCCGTGACTAGATCAGAACATACCGGTGGAGTCCCCAGTTTAGACAATGTAGTTGAAGGCTACAAAGCCGCTAGAATAGCTGCACATAGTGTTAATATTGCTAAGTTTTCTCATAAATTACCTTTGGAAGAAGAGGTCAATCATTTACGGGGTAAATATAGTACTTGCATTGTCTCTCAAGGATTGTTTTCGGACGTGAAAAAGATTTCGGCTGATGAATGCGGTCGGTGTAAAAGTTTATGTCCTTACATTTTGTTAAAAGATAAGTATCAGAATTAAGCAGTGAACAAACGGGATAGAACAGTTTTCTACAAATTTACTTAAACCGTGCCACTAAGTTTGGTATATAAATATATTTATTTTGTCTTTGAATAATAGTTCTAACTTCCTCTACGGTGTTTCACCAAAAGGACATCTCAAATAGTAAGGGGTGTTTTTTTGTAACATTTTGGCTGTTAGTTCGTCTAAAAGAATAGAAGAGTATCCATATGATGATATTTGATGATCAAAATTTATTAGCCCAAGAAAAAGCTTTGTCCAAAAGCCGGCTGTCTTTGCGCCCCAAGCATGTCTTGGTGGCGGCTGCCTGTTTCAAGCTCGGCATTTTTATGGGTTGGTTATTACTGCGAGGTTAGATTATTTGATATTGGTTCCCCAAAGATGCCCAGCTTGAGACAGTTGGGCGTTTTAGTTCGTTAACAAATATCACCAGGAGGGGAGCCATGAAGCGGAATCTTTGCACCACCTTGATAGTCTTGTTGGTGTTGTGCCAATTGGTGCTACTTTTGATTCTCAATATCGAGAGCTACACCCTCGCGGTCAGCTGCCAGGATAATAGCCTGGTTATTAAGCTAGCCGTGGAGCTCAACCCGGATTTTCTGGAGAGAATCATCACTTGGGCTAAGTTTTGTCTTGGCTGTTGGGAGTTTTTTCCAGCGGTTATACTCAAGAAAACTTAGCTAGAGTAGTAGTGGTTGATGACCCGTCGCCACCAGGACGGCGGGTTTTTTACTTGACAAGAGCTAGCTGTCTGCTATACTGACGCTATCTTAGCCGTAGACCACGGGCGAACAATAAGACCCGTGTAGGTATATTTAGCCATTTTTGGCTTATTTCTACGGCATTATTGCCGTTTTTGTTTAATAATTAATTTTAATAAAATATGGCTAAAAGTAGACAACAAAAGGAAAAAGCTGTTAGTGAAATCGCGGCTATCTTAAAGAAGATGAAGGCAGCGGTTTTTGCCAATTTTGATGGTTTAAAAGTCAAAGAGATCGATGAGTTGCGGAAGCTTTGTCGTCAAGAAAAAATTGACTATGTGGTAGCTAAAAAAACCCTTTTGGGGCGAGCCTTTAAGGAAGTTGATCTAAAGAATGTTGACCCTAAGACAATCGATGGTGGTATCGCCACAGTGGTTGGCTATGAGGATGAAGTAGCACCAGCTAAACTTTTGGCTACTTTTGCCAAAAATCACCAGGCTTTAAAGATTAACGGTGGTATTTTGGAAAATAAATTTGTTGATGCAGCGGTGGTCAATAGTTTGGCTAAATTGCCATCTAAGTTGGAGCTATTAGCCAAGATGGTTGGTAGTATTAAGGCCCCTCTATCTGGTTTGGCTAATGTTTTACAGGGTGTGCCACGCAATTTGGTTTATGCTCTAAAAGCGATTCAAGATAAAAAACAATAATTAATAATAATGTTAAAATTATGTCAGACGAACAAAAACAAGTTGAAGTCCCAGCTAAATTCCAAAGCCTAGTTGCCGAAATCGAGAAGATGTCGGTGTTGGACTTAGCTGAGTTAGTCAAAGTCCTCGAAGAAAAATTTGGTGTTTCCGCCGCCGCTCCGGTGGCGATGATGGCTGGTCCAGCCGCTGGCGCTGAAGCGGTTGAGGAAAAGACCACTTTTGATGTTGAGTTGGCTGCTTCTGGCGATAACAAGATCGGCGTGATCAAAGCCGTTCGCGAAGTTACCGCTTTAGGTCTAAAAGATGCCAAAGATCTAGTTGATGGTGCGCCCAAGATGATTAAAGAAGGTGTAGCCAAAGCTGAGGCTGAGAATATGAAGAAAAAGATTGAAGAAGCTGGCGGCAAAGTGACCTTAAAGTAGATTTCGTTTGTTAGTAAAAGCCCCGCGACTGCGGGGCTTTTTTGTCAGTGCTAATTGTCATTCCGACTGAGCTCGTAGGGCGAATGGGGGAATCTAAAATAATATTAAACTTTGGCTGGTACTTTAGATTAGATCCCTCGACTCCGCTCGGGATGACATATGGAGTAGGCCTAGTGGATTCCATTCCGAGCGGGGCAAGGGAAGCAGATGACAGTTTTTACAAAATCCTTTATAATGGGGCTAAATATTAATCATATGGATAAAATCATTGTTTTAGATTTTGGTGGTCAATACTGCCATCTAATTTCGCGACGGATTCGTGACCTGGGGGTTTTTTCAGAAGTGCTTCCGGCGCGGACCACAGCCAGCGAGCTCGAAAAGATTTCTGGGCTAAAAGGGATCATTTTTTCTGGCGGCGGGTTGTCCGTTTTTGATAAAACTTCACCCAAGGGTCATCAGAATATTTTAGAATTAGGAGTGCCAATTTTAGGTATTTGTTACGGCCATCAGGTGATTGCCCATCTGAGTGGTGGTATCGTAACGGCGGGCCAAGCCGGGGAATATGGTATTACCAAATTAAAGATTAAAAAGCGCGTTAGTGTCTTATCCAGTCTGAAGTCAACCGAACCTGTTTGGATGAATCACCGGGACGTGGTGACCAAGTTAGCGTCTGGTTATCAGACCCTAGCTTCAACAAACCATTGTCAGATTGCCGCTTTTGGTAATGTAGCTAAAAATATTTACGGGTTGCAATTTCATCCAGAGGTAACTCATACACCACATGGTCAAGAGATTTTGCGCAATTTTGCGCTCAAGATCTGTCGAGCTAAGAAAGGCTGGGGGGTAGAGAATGTTTTGACAGATTTGACTCAAGAAATTAAACAGCAGATCGGTACTAGCCGAGCGGTAATTGGTTTGTCTGGTGGCGTGGATTCATCCACTGCGGCCATTTTAGTTAATCAAGCGATTGGTAAACGGCTAACGGCGGTTTATGTTGATACTGGTTTGATGCGTTATCGTGAGACCGAGTTTATTGAGCAGGTTTTTAAAAAATATCGTTTGAATCTAAAAATAATTCGGGCCGGTGATCAGTTTTTTAAGGCTCTCAAGGGTGTTACCGATCCAGAAAAAAAGCGCAAAATTATCGGCCGAACCTTTATTGAAGTTTTCGACCGGGTGGCCGAGAAAGAAAAGGCTAAAGTGTTGATCCAGGGGACAATTTATTCTGATCGGATCGAAAGCGGAATTACCCAGTATGCTTCGACGATCAAATCGCACCATAATGTTGGTGGTTTACCCAAAAATATGAAGCTTCGGGTCTATGAGCCATTGCGCGATTTTTATAAAGATGAGGTGCGTAATATTGCTAAGAAGTTGGGCCTACCCGAAAGTATTGCCCGACGTCACGTTTTTCCTGGGCCGGGTCTGGGTATTCGGATCGTGGGTGAAGTCACCCCTGAGCGGGCTGAAATTGTCCGTCAAGCTAGTCATATTGTTGAAGAAGAGATTGCTAAGGCTGGTTTGTATAATAGAGTTTGGATGGCTTTTGCGGTCTTATTGCCGATTCGCAATGTTGGCGTTGAAGGTGACGCGCGGAGTTATAAATTTCCCGTGGTGGTCAGAATTGTGGAATCCAAGGATGCGATGACCGCTAATTTTGCCAAAATTTCCTATAAAATATTGGAAACCATCTCGACTCGGATTACTAATGAGATCAAAGCGGTTAATCGGGTGGTTTATGATATTTCTAATAAGCCGCCAGCGACGATGGAATGGGAATAAATCAATAAAACAAAAAAACAAGAAAGCAAAAACAAGGTAATAATCGCCTTGTTTTTTTGTTTAGCGCCGAGCGGAGCGAGGCGCGTATGTTTTTTGATTTAGTGTTGAAAGGGGATAACGTAAATCTTGGTACCGTTGAGTAGGTAGATTTTTTTACCTTTTTCGTTGATGGCGAAATCTTTAAGCGCATCAAAGTTTTGAGAAGTATATTGGGCGACTAATTTAGCCTGATCTTTATTAATGACCACTAGGCGTTTATTGACGCTATCAAGAATATAAAGGTTTGGTGAATCGACATCAGCCCAAAGTTTGTTGGGCAAATTTAATTCAGGATCAAGGCCGGTGATTTGGTAGTCTTGGAGCTGCCCGGCGACAAATTTTTGGATTTGGCCGTTATTTTTAAGAACATAGATTGAACCATCAACCGCGAAGGAGATTGCGTCTTTAATATCGTGTTCACCTTTAAGCCAATTAACTGGTTGGCCAAAACCGGCTAAAGTCGGTGAGTAGCGATAGATTTGATTATTATCCGGCGCTAATAGATAGAGCCAGCTATTATAAAACCCCAAATCTTTAATTTTGTTTTCTAGGCCGTTAAAGTCGACATCAACACCGGCTAGCGTTTGGTTCTCTAATGTTTTTTTAAGATCCAACTTAACTAGGCCATTACCCTGGTGATAAAAAAGCAGGTTTTGGTTTTTTTGGTTGATAGCTAGAATAAAAGCCGGTGCGCTGGTCGCAGTATTAAGATTTTTAGCTTCTTTACTTGCAGGGTTAACTTGCCAAATATTATTATTGGCGGTATTGAAAGTATAAAGTTGGTTATTAGCCAAGATTAGCGTGTTAGCGTTAATTTGATTTTGGGCTAGATCGGTGAGCAATTCTGGTTGATCGATCTGATAAACATGGCGTAGTTTGGCAAAGCTGGTTTCGAGCGACTGGGCTAAATCATCGGCGGTTTGCTGTTGTTTTTTGTTACCCTTGGGCAAAGCATTGATTAACTCGCTAGCAGTGTTAAGCAATTCGCGCGCCCGACTTTCATCTTTGTAAATCAGAGCCGCCTCAGCCTCATCTTTTTTTTGTTGAATTTGACTAATCGATTGGTTGTAATCGTTTAGAGCTGCTTCTTGTTCTTTACTTCGGCCTAAGGTGCTGAGACTATAGATAAAGATAATTACTAAGAGTAAACAGATAATCAGTAACACCTGGCTGAGTCGTGGCAACAGGCGAATTTTTTTAAGGTATTTGGCTAGCCAGTGAATAAAATCAGTATAAAGTTGATTAAGAGTATCTTGGCGCTGGTTGCCTTTATTAGTGATAATTAGCCATAGGTTTTTGATTAGATTAATCAACCAAAGCGTTAGATGTTTTAGACCACGGCCGAGCGCTAGGACCGTTCGTTTAGTTAATAAATAGAATAATCTGAGTATTTTTTGCCAATCGTTTTTTGATTGTAAAATTTTGGTCGGCTGGACCTTGATCGATTCAATAATGGGTTGTTGGCTTGGTTGAGTTGGTTCAATTAATTCTTCGTCAATAATCTCTAATTCAGTAATTTCGGTGGTGGTGGTCGTTATTGGCTCCTCAATATCCTCTATCGGTCTTTCAATTTTGGTCGGTGGCAATGATCTGGGTTTAGGTTTTGGGGTTAGCGCCTTATTAATTTGAGCGTTAGTCAAGCGCCAGAGGTAGTCAGCTAGCTTTTTAGTGGACCTCAAAACAGTGGTTGAGTATTTTTTGGTTTTAAATTTCCAAGGCGCTGATAGATATTGTTCGGTAGTTTTTTCGGTGGTAATGAGATTCTCTAGTGATTTTTGTGGTAATTTGATTTCGTTCCTAACGCCTGGTTCGGCAGTTTGAGGGGAGAGTTTAACGACGATAGCGGCAAAAACCGTATTGATACTGGCTTCTAATAGTAAGTCTTTAAGATGACGGGAGGCGTTAGCCGGCTCCATGGTAGTTAGGGTTTGTTTAATTTTATCTAGCGAGAGATAGTCCAAAAGGCTAGAATTGCAGATTAAGATTGTATCATTAGGGCTCATTTTGCCGTTAATAATGTTGGCTAAAATTTTAAACGGATTAACTTTATCTTCGCCACTATGGCCGCTATTGGTCAGAATATCAATCATTCGGTATTCGTTAGATGAGAGATGGTGGCACAAAAAAGCCTTGGTGTTGCCCACTTGCGTCAGATAAATTTGGTCTCGTTTTAGCACCCCAATAATAATATTAATTTTTTCTACCAGAGAGGCCAACTTGCCGCCTTTAATTAGATCAATCAGTTTATTATTGATAAATTGGATAGTCTGTTCAAAAGTTTCCTCAACAGAAATGGCTCGGCTAGGTTTGCCCGGCTCAAGCTGGATGTTTTTTTCTCCATAATAAAATCTTTCTATCTCTAGCGAGAGGTGTTCAATGGTGTCCCAGAGGGCGCGATCGGGCGATTCAATTTCGATAATACCAAAAAGCTTACCCAGCGCTTGTTCTTTGTCTAGAGCCGGGGTTAAAATAAAAGTTTTACAGATTGACCGGCTTTTATCTGGAGAGTAAATAAAAAGTTGGCTAAATTGTGGTATCATAAATAAGCGGTCATTGTAGCTTTGAGCAATTTATATTATACTATAACTGCTAAAAAGATTAAATAGTCACTTAGCAGTGAGCCAAACTATATGCTTGAACACTTATTTGGTTCAAAAACTAGAGTTAAACTTTTACGCTTATTTCTAAATCATCCGGATACTGCTTATTACACCCGAGAGTTGACGCGGTTTTTAGATTCGCAGATTAATGCTATTCGTCGCGAGTTGGCTAATCTCGAGTCAATGGAGATTATTTTTTCGTTTCATAAAGATAATAAAGGTAAACGGCACAAGCTGGGTAAACAAGAAAAGAAATATTATCAGATTAATAGCGCTCATGTTCTTTATCCCGAGTTGCGGGCGCTATTACTAAAAGCCCATTTGCTCCTAGAGAACGATTTGATTAAGCGAATCAAAAAAATCGGCGCCATCAAATATCTGGCCCTGACTGGTGTTTTTGTTGGTTTTATTGGCGCGCCAACTGATTTGTTCGTTGTTGGTAATATTAATCGCGATCGAGTCACCCGGTTAGTTAAAAAATTTGAGAAAGATCTAAATTATGAGATCAATTATACGGTTATGACTAAAACTGAGTATAAATATCGTAAGGATATTACCGATCGTTTTTTGTATAGTATATTAGAAAACAAAAAAATCGTAGTTATTGATGAACTTTAAATGTTATAATTTATTCCCCAGCGGGGATATTTTTGTTAAATTTGGCTATTTTTAGGGAAAATTAGGCAATTTGAAAATTTTTGATATTGTCAAAAATCTTTAAATATATTACAATATTGTACTTAACTATTAATTTTGACTAGTCACCGACATTAAACAAAATATCCTGTCGTAAGTGGCGAGTCACTAAGGAGTGCGTATGGATTTAACTATGATTGCTAAAGCGCTAGCCATTGGCATTGGCTCAATTGGCCCAGCTTTAGCTATTGGTAAGATTGGCGCCAAAGCCATGGAAGCAATCGGCCGTAATCCCGAAGCCGCTGGTAAAATTTTAGTCCCGATGCTTTTGGCCGCCGCTTTTGCTGAAGCGGTCGCGATTTACGCTTTGGTCATTGCTTTTGGTATCGAATAATGATTTTTGACAGGCAGTAGGCTAGTTGGCCTAGCTAGGCAGATTAGTCTACTGGGGTTAAAAATTATTAGGCAGTTCGTGGCCAGTGGTCAGAAGATCGAGTATTCACCTTCTAGCCACTAGCCACTAGCCACTAATTTATGGAATCATTAGTCGAAACATTTCACCTTGATCTAAAATTGCTAATTGCCCAAATAGTCAACTTTGTTATTGTTCTATTAGTTTTGTGGTTTTTTGCTCTCAAGCCTTTGATCAAATTAATGAACGAACGGACTAATAAGATCGAAAAGAGTTTACAAGACGCCCAGGATATTGAAATTAGGCTAACCAAGACTGATAAAGCAGTTGGGGAGAAGCTCGATCTAGCCAAGAAAGAGGCCAATAATATAATCACTGAAGCTCAAAAACAAACCGAACAAAATCGTCAGGAAGCAACAGCCAAAACCAAAAGAGAAGTTGAAGCTATTTTAGTTCAAGCTAAGGCCCAGATCCAGGGCGAGAAAGATAAAATGTTGACCGAAGTTAAAAGTGAAGTAGCTGACTTGGTGGTGGCCACCGCTAAAAAAGTTTTAGGCGTAGTGGTCAATAAAGAAATTGATAAAAAGTTAATTGAGGAAGCAACTAAAGAAATAAAATAGCCGATGGCCAATGGCCGATAGCTGATGGCAATTATGAAAAAGATTTCACCCCAAAAATATGCTCAGGCCTTATATGAAAGTGTTCAGGGTTTGAATAAAAGCGAAGTGGATGCAGTAGTTAAAAACTTTATTAAAGTTTTAATAAAGAAAAACAATTTGAAATTGGTTAATAAAATTGTTTTAGAATTCAGTCGGTATTGGCAGGAGCAAGAAGGTATTATTGAAGCTAGAGTTACTACTGTTGAACATTTGACTGAAAGCTTAAGGAAAGAGCTGGAAAAACAGATTAAAGATCACTATCAGGTTAATAAGGTTAGTCTAGAGGAAGCGCAGAGTGAAGATCTAATTGGTGGTTTTCGTTTGCGAGTAGCTGACCAATTACTCGATGCTAGTTTAAGTACTAGGCTTGATCTTTTGCGTGAGGAGCTAAAGTAGCTAGGTTAACGGTTGAGGGTTGTAGGTTGAATTTTAGCTTTTAACCCCTAATCTCTAACAATTTAACAATTGATTTTATGACAACCAAGGATTACATTATTGATTCGCTGAAAGAACAGATTAAAAATTTTAAAACCAGCGCCAAAGTAGAAAAGGTTGGCACGGTAGTTGAGGTCGGTGATGGTATTGCCAGGATTGCCGGACTCAGTGATTGTATGTCCTCAGAAATGCTAGAATTTCCTGGCGGGGTCTTTGGTGTGGCGCTAAATCTGGAAGAAGACCTGGTAGGCGCGATGATTTTGGATGAATAT
Organism: Patescibacteria group bacterium; assembly: GCA_041650515.1. Taxonomy (GTDB): domain Bacteria; phylum Patescibacteriota; class Patescibacteriia; order JACRDY01; family JACRDY01; genus JBAZLA01. Next base: position 18,523 of record JBAZLA010000004.1, on the reverse strand, counting down.
GTTGGGATTAAAGAGGGTGATACAGTTAAATTAACCGGTCGAATCTTGGAAGTGCCAGCCGGCGAGAAGATGATTGGTCGGGTGATTAATCCTTTGGGTAAACCCCTGGATGGTAAGGGCGAAATCAAGGCGGAAAAATATTATCCAATCGAAAAAATTGCGCCGCGTGTTATTACCCGCGAAGCGGTGACCACGCCAATCCAGACCGGTATCAAGGCTATTGATGCGATTATTCCGATTGGTCGCGGCCAGCGCGAGCTGATTATTGGCGATCGTCAGAATGGCAAAACCGCTCTAGCGATTGACGCCATTATTAATCAGAAAGAAGAAAACGTTATTTGTATTTATGTGGCCATTGGTCAAAAAGAATCTAAAGTAGCCAGAATCGTCGCCGAACTGGAAAAACGTGGCGCTATGGGACATACTATTGTTGTCGTTGCTGGTGCTTCTAAGCCAGCTTCTTTGTCTTTTATCGCTCCCTACGCGGGTTGCGCGGTTGGTGAATACTTTATGGATAAAGGTCAGGACGTTCTGGTGGTTTATGATGATTTATCTAAACACGCGGTGGCTTATCGTCAGATTTCATTACTCTTACGCCGGCCACCCGGTCGCGAGGCTTATCCAGGTGATATTTTTTATTTGCACTCTCGGCTATTAGAGCGTTCAGCTAAACTCAATAAAGATTACGGTGGCGGTTCATTGACTGCCCTGCCAATTATTGAAACGCAAGCTGGCGATCTTTCGGCTTATATCCCCACGAACGTCATCTCGATTACTGATGGGCAGATTTATTTAGAGTCAGATCTTTTTTATCAAGGTATTCGTCCAGCTCTTAATACTGGTTTGTCGGTTTCTCGTGTTGGTTCCGCTGCCCAGATTAAAGCGATGAAGAAGGTGGCGGGTAAATTGCGTTTGGAGATGGCCCAATATCGCGAGCTGGCCGCTTTTGCTCAGTTTGGCTCAGAGCTTGATCCAGCCACTCAGCAGCAATTGGAACGCGGCCGCCGAATGACCGAGATTTTAAAACAAGGTCAATATGTGCCAATGTCGGTTGAGCATCAAGTGGCAATTATTTATGCGGCCACTAATGGCCAGCTTGATAATGTGCCAGTGGATCGAGTGGCTGATTTTGAGAAAGGACTGCACCAGTATTTAGACGGGCGAGGTAAAGATGTTTTGAAAAAAATTAAAGAGAAAAAAGATCTAGATGAGGAAATTGAGAAGAAGCTTAAGCAACTGATTGAAGATTATAAAAAGACGGTTGATTATTTAATCAAATAATTGGAGGGACGGGTCGCGGCCCGTCCGTACGCTATGCCCAATACCCGAGACATTAGACGACGAATCAAATCCATCCAAAACACCAAGAAAGTTACCAAAGCGATGGAGATGGTTTCCGCTTCTAAGATGAAAAAAGCGGTCGACAGTGTTTTAGCGTCGCGCGATTATTCCCACTTGGCCTGGCAGATGATTATTAATGTTTCGGCCAAGACCCGGGAGCAATTGCATCCTTTGCTTAAAGAACGAGCCAAGATCAAAAAAATCGCCTTAGTGTTGATAACCTCTAATCGGGGAATGTGTGGTGGATTTAATCAGCAAGTGGTGGTTAAGGCTTTAGAGTACATTAAGACCGCTAAAACCCAAAACGCTGAAGTTGGGTTTGAATTCATTACTGTTGGTAAAAAGGGTAATGCGGCGATTTTACGTCAAGGATTAAATATCACCGCGGCTTTTGAAAAATCAGATGTGGTAAAAGATATTTTAGAAATTACGCCGTTATCTCATTTGATTCTGGACGAATATTTAGCCAGCAAATATGATAAGGTAGTTTTATTTTATACTGACTTTGGTTCGGTAATTAAGCAAACCGCCCGAGTTAAACAGTTGTTGCCCATTCAAGCAGTTGAGGATGAATTTTTGGGCGCGGTCCAGAGCTCAGAATTTACCACTCGGGGCATTGCGGAAAATTTTGAATATAAATTTGAGCCAAGCGCTAGATTAATTTTAAATCAGCTGTTGCCGCGATTATTAGAAGTGCAGGTTTATCAGGCGTTACTTGAAAGTAATGCTTCGGAACACAGCGCGCGGATGGTAGCCATGAAGAACGCCAGCGAGGCGGCTGGGGATATGATTAGCGAATTGACCCTAGCTTATAATCAGATCCGGCAGATGTTAATTACTAAAGAGATCGCCGAGATTACTGGCGGTAAGGCAGCATTAGAATAAATGAATCGCTAATTACACGAATTTACACGAATAGACACTAATAATTATTCGAGTAAATTTGTGTAAAATTCGTGTAATTAGTGCTTAGAAGTTTGACAATAAAAAAGCCCACTCCAATGATGTGAGCGGGTCAGTTGGGGAAGACCTCAATGGCTTCCGTGGCGCAAATAAACTTGATGAATAGGTGGATGACCACTCCGAGCAGGCCGATACCGACCAAGATTGGAACGGTGATCAGCGAGTAGAAAACCAAGCTGATCGGCCCCCGAACGGTGTAGAATCCACCCAAGATGTAGATAGTAGCCAAACCGACCAGTAAATCGCGCAACGGTGACGATTTGATCTCCGACATTAGTGCCCCTCCTGAATTTGTGGATAGCGCTATGATAAAGGAAAATAGTTCTGACGTCAATAAAAAAAGCGCCGAGTGGAGGTGGCGCAATGGTCGATTAGGCGACCTTTTTCAGCAGTTTAGCGATGCCGGCGAAGAGGGCTAGTAGTGGGCCGAAGATTATGCCGATGATTGCCTTTGGCCGACTGGTGCTAAACCAACTGACGCCTGCCCATTTAAAAAATGGGTCATAGATTTCCCCCTTCACTCCACCTTCCCACTCTCCGTTGGCGAGAGCGCAAAAGGGGCAGAGAAGGAACATAAAACATAACCAGATGCCTTCGATACAGGCCAGACTGACCAGTAGACAGGAAACGCCGCTCATCGTGGTCCCTCCTTGCACAATTTAGTTCTAGGTTATCGTTGATTAAATGTTCTGTCAATATAAATTAATTGGTAGCTAGTGGTTGGTAGCAAAGATTACTAACAGCTAATAGCTAACAGTTAATAACAGCTTAAAATTATGAACAAAGGTAAAATTAAACAAGTCATTGGTGCGGTCGTGGATGTTAGTTTTGAAGAAAAACTGCCTGGGCTTTATCATGCTTTAGAAACTAAATTACCCTCGGGTGAGAAGTTGGTTCTCGAAGTTCAATCCCACTTGGGTAGTAATCTGGTTCGCACTGTGGCGATGGGCACTACTGATGGTTTAAAGCGCGAGCAGGAGGTTACTGATACTAATGGGCCGATTATGATGCCGGTGGGCGAACAAACCCTAGGGCGAATGTTTAATGTCTTAGGCGAGCCGCTAGACGAAGGTGAACCAGTAAAAACTGATAAAAAATATCCAATCCACCGCAGCGCGCCCGAATTTAAAGATCAATCGAGTAAAGTTGAGATTTTGGAAACCGGCATTAAGGTTATTGATTTGATTTGTCCGATTGTTAAGGGTGGCAAGGTGGGTCTTTTTGGCGGCGCTGGCGTGGGTAAAACCGTGGTGATTCAAGAATTAATTCGGAATATTGCCCAAGAGCATGGCGGTTATTCAGTTTTTGCCGGGGTGGGCGAGCGGAGTCGTGAAGGTAATGATTTATATCGGGAGATGAAGGGTTCGGGTGTATTAGCCAAAACCGCTTTAGTTTTTGGTCAAATGAACGAACCGCCTGGTAGTCGGTTGCGCGTTGCTTTGTCCGCCTTGGCGATTGCTGAGTATTTCCGTGATGAGAAAAACCAGGACGTGTTGCTTTTTATTGATAACATTTTTCGTTTTACCCAAGCTGGGAGTGAGGTGTCAGCCTTGCTTGGTCGGATCCCGTCGGCAGTAGGTTATCAGCCGACGCTAGCCACCGAAATGGGCGAGATGCAAGAGCGGATTACCTCGACTGATAAAGGTTCAATTACTTCCATGCAGGCGGTTTACGTGCCCGCTGACGATCTAACTGATCCGGCACCCGCCACCACCTTTGGTCATTTAGACTCGACGGTGGTGCTTTCGCGGCCTTTAACTGAGTTGGGTATTTATCCGGCAGTCGATCCGTTAGACTCAACTTCAACTATCCTAGATCCCCAAATCGTGGGTGAAGATCATTATCAGGTGGCCCGCGGTGTCCAGAAAGTTTTACAGCGCTATAAAGACTTGCAGGATATTATTGCTATTCTAGGTATGGAAGAATTGGCCGAAGAGGATAAGATTACCGTGGCTCGGGCGCGTAAAATCCAGCGCTTTTTGTCCCAGCCGTTTTTTGTGGCTGAGACTTTTACTGGTCGTGGTGGTAAATATGTTTCACTTAAAGACACGGTGCAAGGTTTTAAAGAAATTTTAGCTGGTCAGCACGATAATAAACCCGAGCAAGCGTTTTATATGTGTGGCACGATTGACGAAGTTAAATAACAGCAACCAGTGGCTAGTGTCTAGCAACTAAGGATTAATTTTCTAGCCACTAGCCACTAGCCACTAGCCACTATGAATAAAATTCAATTTAAAATCACCACTCCAGAAAAAACAGTCTATGATCAATTGATTGACCAGGTTTCGATTCCCACCAAAATGGGGGAGATTACGGTCTTACCCAACCATATTCCATTAGTGGCGGCGCTATTACCTGGTGAGTTGCGGATCATTAGGGATAAAGAAGAGACAGTCATGGCGGTTTCGGGCGGCTTTGTTGAGGTGTTGCCAAATCAAGTGACTATTTTAGCGGATACGGCCGAGCGAGCTGAAGAGATTGATGTCGAACGAGCACAAGAAGCCCACCAGCGAGCGCAGAAGTTGTTAACCGAAAAACGGGCTGATGCCGAAAGTTTTGCCGCTTTATCAGCCAAGATTGAAAAAGAATTAGCGCGGCTTAGAGTGGCTAGGAAGAAAAAGTATCGTAATTTGCCGCCACGTTAAGTATCTAGTATCTAGGTAATTAGGAAAAAAATAAGCACGTTGAGCCAAATCAGCGTGTTTTTGTATTGACAAAATTAGTTGGACAGGATAAAATAAGCAATCATTTGGGCATTCAAACGGAGGTGCAGATGCACAAATCAAAGGTCCTGTTTATTTCCTGCTCTGACCCGCGGTTGCGGCCGTGGAATGAGCGTAAGATGGCCGAGCTCGGCGGCCCTAGGGAGGTTGATCCAATCATCATCCCGGGTCCGATTCCGCTTCTGGCCAGCCGTGACTTTTCGACAAAATTCGTGACTGCCTGGGTAGTCAAGTTATGGACTCTCCATGGGTTTACTCGGGTAGTCTTGACCAGCCACGAAGACTGTGGCGCGGTCGGCGGCAGCGAAAAGTTCAACGGTCCCAAGGCTGAAGAGACGGTGCACCGTGAATGGCTGCGTCAGGCTTCCGCCAAACTGCGGAAACTTTTGCCGCAAGTGACGGAGTTTGAAACCATCTACGTCCCTCTGTCGGAAATGATGGCCGACCCCCAGGACTAGGTCTACCCGGACCAGTCCAACCTTCCTTCGGGAGGGATTTTTTTATTCTTGAAATTATTATCATTTTGCTGTAAAATAATGGCGGTTAATTAATAAATTATAGCTGATGGCCGATCCCTTCGACTTTGCTCAGGGCAGGGGCTGTTGGCTGATAGCTAATTTTATGGCTCACAATTGTTCAAGTTTAGTTTTACACTGTATGGATTTCCGGCTGCAGCCAGCGATTCGGCGATGGCTCGAGCAGCAGAATTTATTAGGGGATTGCGATGTGGTTTCCGTGGCTGGCGCCTGCAAAGATTTGGACGAAGGCGTAGGGGATTTTATCTGGAAGCAGATTGATATTTCTTATCGGTTGCACAATATGCGCCAGATTATTCTGATGAATCACACTGACTGCGGGGCTTATGGTGGCCGGATGCCCGATGATGAAAATAAACACCAAGAAATCATGGCCCGGACCGAAAAATTAATAGCCAGCAAATATCCAGATATTAAAGTGAAAAAGGTTTTGGTCACAGTTGGTGAGCAGGGTGAGATAGAGTGGCAGGAATAAAACAGTTTTATTTGTCATTCCGACCAAAGCGAAGCCGCCGATTAGGCGGATGAGCGAAGTGGAGGAATCTTTGTCTCATTTACTTAGAACAAAATTATCTTAAATTTAATTATCTGAACAAGCTAAAAGAAATTAATAAATTTAGATCAATTAGCTAAAGTCATTGATAGAATATTGCTCTTAGGCGCATAAACAGGGATCCTTCGACTGCGCCCCCGATTAATCGGGGGCTTCGCTCAGGATGACAAACCAGGAAGACTCCGCGGAGTTTACCCTGAGTTCTTCGACTTCACTCAGGGTAGGCTCTATAAAGCAATCTCTGGAATAATCCACCAGATTGCTTCGTCGCTACGCTCCTCGCAATGACGAGTATGGCCCCCGAAAGGGGGTTTTTGATTTGGGCTGTGGATAAGTAGCTTGTTTGTTCGGTTTTTGTTCGGTATAATATTAGTAACTGGTAGCTGGTATTTCGGACCAATTGCTAGTTACCAGTTACTAATTACTATCAATATGGGATTAACCAAAAAGCAAAGCCAAATCTTAGACTTTATCCGCGATTTTATCTTGCAGCATAGTTATTCGCCCAGCTTTCGCGAAATCGCCCAGCATTTTGATCTAGCTTCGGTCGCCACCGTGCACCAGCATATTGGGGCTTTAGAAAAAAAGGGTTATCTCAAGCGAACCGGCACCCAGGCTCGGTCAATTGAATTAGTGCCAGTTGATGATGGCGAGATTAATATTGGCGAAATTATTAATCTACCCCTGATGGGTCTGATTGCCGCGGGTGAGCCGATTGAGGCGGTGGCTAATCCCGAGCCAATTGCCATCCCGGCTAATCTAGTGATTCATCGGGAAAATTCTTATGTTTTGCAGGTCAAAGGTGAAAGTATGGTTGAAGATGGGATTTTGGATGGTGACTATATTGTGGTAGAACGTAACCCCAGTCCGGAGAATGGTGATACCGTCGTGGCTTTATTGGATAACGCCTATGCCACCCTCAAGAAATTTTATCGTGAAGCTGGGCGGATCCGTCTTCAGCCGGCTAATAAAAAGTTTCAACCCATTTACGTTAAAGACCCGTTGATTCAAGGTATTGTTCGGGCGGTGATAAGAAATTACAAAACGGCGTAGATTTATTGTCATTCTGGGTCCTTCGCTCCGCTCAGGGTAAACTCCACGAAGGCCTTTTTTATATGTCATTCCGACCGAAGCTCCGACGTAAGTCGGAGCGAGTGGAGGAATCTGATAGTTTATCCCACGAAGTTGTTTACTTTTTTGACTCCAAAAAAGTAAATAATCTTGGTGGTATAAAACACCCGATCCTTCGCTTCGCTCAGGATGACAATGGGGGCGGAGCCTGCCCTGAGCGACTCCGAGCGAACACAGTGAGTCGAGGGGAAATCGAAGGGCTCAGGGTGGCAGTCAATACGGACTGTAGACTACGGACTATATTTGTATTACAATTTGGTCATTATGTTTAAAACCATCAAAGCCAATTTAGCCTTGATTAGCGTGGCGCTATATACCTCAGCCCAGCTGATGGCCAATGTTTTATCAACCAAAATCGCTATTTTACCCTGGCTTAATCTATCAATGGATGGCGGCACCGTGATTTATCCACTGACTTTTACCTTGCGTGATTTTGTTCACAAAACCTGTGGTAAACGTAATTCGCGGGTGGTGGTGGTCACGGCGGCGTTGATTAATCTGTTAATGGTCGCGTTATTTTGGCTAGTTGGTAAGCTGACGCCGGATCCCAGCTGGCTATTTCAGGACGCTTATCAAAGTATTTTAATGCCAGTAACCCGGATTGTTATCGCCAGTGTTATTTCCCAGATTATTTCGGAACTAATTGATACTGAAGTTTTTAGTAAAATTTATCACCTGTTTAGTGATATTTTGGGTTCATTGTTGTCTAACGCGGTTGCTTTGGTTGCCGACAGTATTTTATTTTGTTTGATCGCTTTTGCCGGTGTTTTGCCGTGGTCGGTGGTGATAAGTATTATTATCTCTAATATTTTGGTTAAATTTGTCTTGAGCACTGTGTCGGCCCCGCTAATTAAATTAGTGCCGCGAACAGTGAGCGAAGAAGAAATTTAATTACGGAATATTTAGCTAACGCAGTCGCGACTGGCGGCTGTTTTTTGATTGACAAGGGCAGCCTGTTCCTATAAGGTTGAATTATTATATATTTTTTGGAGTCTAAAATGGTTGAGCCAAAAGTTTTTTGGGCTTTTCGTTTAGAAGACGGAGTGGGGCTTCTGACCATTCATGGTCAGGAACATCGAATCAGAACCAAGCAGGAGGGTCTTCTGCTGATTAACCAGGTCGATTTAACTAAGATGGGTGATGAAGAATTCGCCCAATGGGTTGTGGTCATCAATCGGCTGTGTCGAGCGGCTTTGCCGAGCCGTTAGCCGTTTTCGCTATTAGTTTTTAGCTTGGAAACGGTTTTTTTATTGACAAGATTAACCCGATTCTATAGGGTAAAAGATAGTTGTAGTAATGATTTTGCTGGAGGGCAACAGCAATGGCGAAAAAAGTTTATTGGGCCTTCCGAATGAAGGAAGGTGACACCACCACCGGCGTTCTAACCTTTGTTCAGGGCGGCGACCCAGAAGAGGCGGAGATTCGATCCAAATGGCAGGGCGCTTGCGTCCTCCATTGGTGGGATCCCGCTACTGCCTCGGTTGCCGAGACAGACCAATGGCGAGCGACGAGCACGGTGCTGCTTGATTCATCACTGCCCAAAGATCACGAGAGTGATAAACAGTTCGGCGAGTGGGTTTCTGCTCGCGCCGAAGCTTATCGCCAGGCTCATCCCGCTGGCTAAGATTAGTTTCTAGTTAGCGGTTTTTTTTATTGGCACTTTAGCCTTATTTCTGCTAAAATACCAGCATGGAAACTAAGGAAATTACCAAGAATTTAAATACTCAGCAAAAGCAAGCGATTGCTCATTCTAATGGGCCGCTTTTGATTGTGGCGGGCGCGGGGACCGGTAAAACAACGGTGATTACTCAACGAATGGCTTGGCTGATTTTGCAGGATCAGGCTAAGCCCGAGGAAATTCTGGCCATGACTTTTACCGAGAAAGCCGCCGGTGAGCTGGAAGAGCGGATTGATCAGCTGTTACCTTATGGCTATGTTAATCTGTGGATCAACACTTTCCACGCTTTTTGTGAACGAATACTCAAACAGCACGCTCTGGATATTGGCCTGCCAAATGATTTTAAAATTTTGGATACCACGGCCCAGTGGCTTTTGGTACGGGAAAATCTGGACAAATTTAACCTGGATTATTATCGGCCGTTAGGTAATCCGACCAAATTTATCCATGCTTTACTTAAGCATTTCTCGCGGGCTAAAGACGAGGAAATCTGGCCGGCAAATTATTTAGAATATGCTGAAAAATTTAAGATTAATCTTGATGGGATGGAGAGTAGTGGGGGAAAGGCAAGAAAGCAAGAAAGCAAGAAAGCAAGAAAACAAGAAAACAAGAATATTGAGGAAGATGAAATGGAGGTGGGGCGACTCAATGAAGTAGCGGAAGCTTATCATACCTACCAGCAGCTGCTGTTGGAAAACAATGCTTTGGATTTTGGTGATTTGATTAATTATACTCTCAAATTATTTCAAGAACGGCCAAAAATTTTGCAGCAGTATCAGGCGCAATTTAAGTATATTTTGGTTGATGAGTTCCAAGATACTAATTGGGCCCAGTATCAGTTAATTAGGCTGTTGGCCGCGCCAAGGAACAATATCACCGTCGTGGGTGATGACGATCAGGCAATCTATCGTTTTCGCGGAGCGTCAATTAGCAATATTTTGGAGTTTAAGAGCGACTACCCTTTAGCTAAAGAAATAGTTTTGACCCAAAATTATCGTTCGGTACAAAATATTCTGGACCTAGCTTATAAGTTTATTCAGAATAATAATCCCAATCGTTTGGAGTGCCGGCTCAATGAATCTAAGGATATCTTGGCTCAGGCTAAGAAAAAAGGTGTCGATATTAATAAATTCAAAAAAATTGATAAAAAACTCGCCGCGGCTACTAAAGCCCAGGGCCAAATTGAGCGTTTACATTCGGCCACTGGCAACCAAGAGGTGGAGAGCGTCCTTAAAAAGATCTTGGAGCTAAAAAAGCAGGACGGTGAAGCTGTTTGGGCGGATTTTGCAATTTTGGTTCGGGCTAATTCCCAGGCTAAGCCATTTAACGATGCTCTGGCCAAAGCTGGGATTCCTTTTCAGTTTTTTGCTTTGCGCGGCCTTTACACTAAAGAAATAATTCTAGATGTCTTAGCTTATTTTCATCTGCTTGATAATTATCATGAGAGCCCAGCGGTTTGGCGGGTACTTAATTTCCCAGTGTTTAAAATTTCCAATACGGATGCCGCCAAGCTGACTCATCAGGCTCATTACAAAGGTTGGTCACTGTACGAAAGCTTACAAAAAGCAGTACTTCTCAGCGGCCTAGCGCCGGAGACGCTTGATGAAGTTAATAAGATTTTGAGCCTGGTTGAAAAACATACTCAGCTGGCTCGAGAAAAATCTGTTGGCGAATTATTGATTACTTGCTTGACTGATCTGGGCTACTTACAATATCTCAAAGATTTGGACAATGTCCGTGGCCGGGATAGTTTAGATTATTTACGCCAGTTTTATGAAAAAATACGTCAGTTTGAAGCGGAAACTATTGATCCCAAACTTAAATTATTTATTGAGCGGATAAACCTAGAAATCGAATCTGGCGAGGAAGGCGATCTGCAGTCTGATGTCGAGGCTGGACCGGACGTAGTACGAGTAATGACTGTCCATGGTGCGAAGGGATTAGAGTTTAAATATGTTTTTGTTGTTAATTTAGTGCATTTACGTTTTCCCACAGCTGAGCGCGCCGAGTCTATTGAATTGCCTGACTCTTTAGTTAAAGAGGTTGTGCCAGAAGGGGATATTCATCTGCAAGAAGAGCGGCGGCTATTTTATGTCGCTATGACGCGAGCTAAACAGGGGCTGTTCTTGACCTCAGCCGAGGATTATGGCGGGCAGCGGAAGAAAAAGAGTTCGCAGTTTTTAGTTGAGTTGGGTTTTCAAAGTCAAGAAAACAAAAAAGCAATAAAACAAGAAAACATCTTAGATGTTAAATATGTTAAACAACCTAGCGGTCCGATAGAAAGACTGCCGCTACCAACTAAATTTCCCTATTCACAGTTGTCTTCATTTACCAAGTGTCCGCTGCAGTATAAATACGCTTATATTCTCAAAATTCCAACCTTTGGTAAGCCGAGTTTTAGTTTTGGTTCGACTATCCATTTAACTTTGCAGAAGTTCTTTGAGCGCTTAATTGGTAGTGCTGGCCAAAAAGATTTATTTAGTGCTAGCCTAAAAAGTGGCGGCTATAAATTGCCCAGATTAGAGGAATTGCTTGAGCTCTACGAAGCTAATTGGGTTGATGCTTGGTATCCGGATCAAAAAAGTAAAAAAGAGTATAAAGAAAAAGGCCGGCGGATTTTGAAAGAATATTATAATGTCGTTAAAGAATCCAAGCCGCAGCCGCTGCGTCTAGAGAGCCCCTTTGTGATTAAAGTTGGTGGTTACAGTATCTCGGGTCGAATTGATCGGATTGATCAGATTAATGGTGGCGTGGAGATTATTGATTATAAAACTGGTCAGAGTAAAAAAGAGGTTAAAGATGACGATCGGGATCAGTTATTGATCTACCAATTAGCAGCCGCTGAGGCTTTTGGTCTAAAGCCGGAAAAATTAACCTATTATTATATCGAAGATGGCCGGCCGGTTACTTTTATTGGTTCAGCTAAAGACCAGGCGGCCATTAAGGAAAAAATTATTCAGACGGTGACTAAGATCCAGCAATCTGATTTTATGCCAACACCTGGTTGGCCGTGTCAGTTTTGTGATTATCGCCAAATTTGCCAGTATCGAGCGTTTTGATAGTACCCAGTACTTAGTACATAGTACACAGATATCTAAACCCACCGTTGTTGGGTTATAAGTTACTGAGTACTAAGTACTGGGTACTGTGTACTAAATTATGGAATCAATTAAACGAATTTTGCCTCAAGTGATTAAGAAAGCCGGGATTAGCCGCCAGGTGGAAGCGGTTTTGGTTTTGGAAGCTTTTTCGGTCGTGGTAAAGAAAATCCTAGGAGAAAATGTCACTAAGCGGATTAAACCGCTTCATCTTAAGAATCGAACGCTAACCGTTGCTTGTTTAAGCAGCGTTTTGGCTCAGGAACTCCAGCTTAATCAGCAGCAGGTGATCCAGGCAATTAACCGTAAATTTAGCCAGACAGTGGTAGAAAAACTGCGTTTTTTGACTTAAACTAGCCAACCTTGTTAAAAACTCAATAAATTGTTAAAATACCTCTACATTTAAGCTAAAAAATGAGGATTTTTGTCCATGACTTTGAAGCGCTATTTAATTTTAATGACAGTGGCAACGTTAGTTTGCTGGGTGGCCTGGATGATTGTTTTATTTAGAGTCAATCCGCTAGAGGCTGAAGTTTTGAATTTTATTTTTTTCTATTTGGCATTTTTTTTGGCGCTAACTGGTACTTTTTCTATTTTGGGGTTGATCTTTCGGATTTGGCTGGTCAAGCACGAGTTGGTTATTAAACACGCCGGGACAGCCTTTCGTCAGGCAGTTTGGTTTTCTATTTTGATTATTGGTTCATTAATTCTGCTTAAACTTGGTTTACTGATCTGGTGGGTGATCGTTTTATTAATTTTTATTTTAGCCATACTCGAATTTTTCTTTTTATCTTATCAGCATAAAATCTAAATTATTATGTTACAATCAAAATTATTCACTAAAACGACTAAAGATGTTTCTGCCGATGAGAAGTCAATCAACGCTCAGCTTCTAACTCGTGGCGGCTATATTTATAAAGAAATGGCGGGAGTTTATTCATATTTGCCCTTAGGTCTAAAAACGCTAAATAAAATTTGTCAGATTATCCGAGAAGAGATGGCTGCGGCTGGCGGCCAAGAGATATTTATGACTGTTTTGCAAGATAAAGCGACTTGGGAAAAAACTGGTCGCTGGAGCGACGAAGTGGTTGATAATTGGTTTAAAACCGCTTTAAAAAATGGCACGGAATTGGGACTGGGCTTCACCCACGAAGAAGCTATTACTCGGATTATGAAGAGTTATATTTCTTCTTATAAAGATTTGCCCTTTTACGCTTATCAAATCCAAACTAAATTTAGAAACGAGCCGCGAGCTAAATCTGGTTTGATGCGGGGTCGGGAATTCTTGATGAAAGATCTATATTCTTTTTCTAAAAATAAAGAAGAGCATGAATTGTTTTATGAAAAGATGAAAGATGTTTATATGAAAGTTTTTTCCCGTTTGGGCATGGGTGATAAAACATATATTACTATTTCCTCTGGCGGGTCGTTTTCTAAATATTCTTATGAGTTTCAGACTTTATCTGAAGCCGGGGAAGATTCAATTTATATAATTGATGAGCAGAAAAAGATTGCCGTCAACAAAAATGATTTTAACGACGAGGTAGTGGCTGATTTTAGTCTAAAGTCTGATAAAAAGAATTGGGCTGAAAAAAAATCCATTGAGGTTGGTGATATTTATTCTTTGGGTTATAAATATTCCGAAGCCTTTAATTTAAACTATACAGACGAGGCGGGTAAGGGGCAGTTGGTTTATATGGGTTCTTATGGTATGAGTCCATCCCGGTTACTAGCCACCGTGGTTGAGCTTAATCATGATGATAAGGGTATAATTTGGCCGATTGCCGTAGCACCTTATCAAATCCATCTAATTGGGCTTAATCTAGACAAATCTGAGCTTCACGCTAAGGCCGAAGTAATCTACGAGGATTTACAAAAGCAGGGATTTACGGTATTATTTGACGACCGCCGAGAAACAACTGCCGGACAGAAGTTCGCCGATGCTGATTTGATTGGCTTGCCGATCCGCTTGGTTATTAGTGAAAAAACCGGCAATAAAGTTGAATATCAGACACGGCAGGATAAAAAAACAATTCTATTAGATTTAACTCAAGTTTTTGAACATGTCAAAAAGTTAATCCAGTAAGTAGTAATATGATTATCGTCGATAAAATATTCGGTCGTTTTTCTAAAGACTTAGGTGTTGATCTGGGTACCGCTAATACCTTAGTTTATGTTAAAGAAAAGGGAATTGTAGTTAATGAACCGTCGGTCGTAGCAATTAACAATCGAACCGACCAGATCGTCGCTGTTGGTGTTGAAGCTCAAAAAATGATTGGCAAAACTCCACCGCATATTGAAGTTTATCGGCCATTAATTGATGGTGTTATTTCCGAATTTGAAGTGGCGGAGAAAATGCTGAAATATTTTATTAATCGAGTGCACCAACAAAGTTTTTCGCTGTTTTCTCGGCCGCGGGTGGTAATCGGAGTACCTTTGGATGTGACTGAGGTCGAGAGAAAAGCGGCTGAAGATGCGGTGCTTTCAGCTGGCGCTCGCGAGGTTTTTTTGATTGAGGAAGCGATGGCGGCGGCGATTGGTGCGCGACTACCAGTCCAAGAAGCAGTTGGTAACCTAATAGTTGATATCGGTGGTGGCACCACTGAGATCGCGGTTATTTCTTTGGGTGGTATTGTGACCTCTCGGGTAATCACTATTGCCGGTGACGAGATGAACAAAAATATTGTTCAATACGCTCGGGAGCATTTTAATCTGCTTTTGGGTGAGCCAGTTGCCGAAGAAATTAAGAAAAAAATTGGTTCAGCCGGTGAACTAAAAGAATCAATGCAGCTAGAAATGCGCGGTCGTGACCTAATCTCTGGCTTACCACGAGAGATTATTGTTTCTGATACCCAGATTCGTGAAGCACTCAGCAAATCGGTTAAAGCAATCATCGAAAATATTAAATCAACCCTAGAAGTTACACCGCCAGATTTAGTGGCTGATATTTATGAGCGTGGCATGGTCTTAGCTGGCGGCGGTGCTTTACTCAAGAGTTTAGATAAAGTTATTTCTAAAGCGACACAAATTCCCGTTCGGGTGGCGGATGACCCATTAACCTGTGTTGCTCGTGGTACTGGCATGGTGATCGAAGATCTAGACAATTTAAGTGATTTGATTATTCCTTCGGCTTCAGAGGATAAGGCATTATAATCTAATCTATATGTATCAGATTGGCCAGAAAAAAAAATTTCGGTGGTGGCTGATTGTTATAGTAACTTTGGGGTTACTAATTTTTTTATATTTTTTGGGTGTGGCTGATTGGTTTTTGGGTGTTTTTGCTCGGGTGGCCAGTCCATTTCAGGGAACATTCTACCAAGCCGGTATTACTCTAAATCAATATCAGAGCAAGGAAGAGCTAGCTAGAGAAAATGCTGAGCTCAAACAACAACTAGAGGAAATTAGTTTAGATACTTCTCAGTTAAGGACGCTGGAGGTGGAGAATCAAATTTTACGCCAGCAGCTTAATTTTGTTGAAGAAAAGGCCTATAATTTTGTGACCGCTCGAGTTATTTCGGCTACTACCGATGCTAATTTTGCCGGGGTAATTATTAATCGCGGCGCGGATGATGGTATTAAAATTGGTGTGCCGGCAATTGTTGGGGATGGTATTATCGTTGGTAAAATAGTCGCCGTCCAGAGTCATACATCTATTCTGATGTTTTTAACTGATAACGAGAGTAAGGTTGCTTCGACAATTCAGAATCTTAATCGGACAGTTGGCGTGGTGATTGGCGAACATAGCTTGAGCATCAAAATGGAAATGATCCCTAAGAGCGAAGAGATACAAACTGGCGATTTGGTTGTTACCTCCGGTTTGGAGGGTGATATTCCAGCTGGGCTTTTAATCGGTTCGGTGATCGAAGTTGATTCGGTGAGTAGCGAACTCTTTTCGACCGCTTATCTAAAATCTTTAGTTAATTATCGTAGCTTGACCTTCGTAACTATTTTATTGCCCTAGCCTATGACTTGGCGAATAGTGAAATTTATCAGCTATTTGATCCTGGCCGTTTTTTTGGTATTCTTTCAGACTGCTTTTATTAATGCTTTACCATTGCCTTGGAATCAGCTAAACCTAGTTATGGTTATTTTGTTCTTTGTTGTTTTGATTGTTGATTATCGTTTTGGTTTATGGGCGACAGTGGTTTGTGGTTTGATCTCAGAAAATTATTCGCCATTTATTTTTGGCTCAATTATATTGTCTTTTTTGATCTCAATTGTAGTAATTAATT
Organism: Patescibacteria group bacterium; assembly: GCA_041650515.1. Taxonomy (GTDB): domain Bacteria; phylum Patescibacteriota; class Patescibacteriia; order JACRDY01; family JACRDY01; genus JBAZLA01. The sequence goes on along the minus strand of JBAZLA010000004.1, from coordinate 2,268 downwards.
TTTTATTTAAACTACTTTTTACTAACCGGTCACTTTTTTCTTTATTAATCTTGGGCGGTATTGGTCTGATGCTCTACCGATTAGCCAATCTGTTTTATGTTTATTTAGGATATATTTTTAATTTGGATTGGCATAAAATAGTCGTTGATGCAGTTTATTTGAGTAATCTAGTTTGGCAATTATTTTTTACCCTCTTTGGTTTATTAGTTGTTTTTTTAGCGACTCGAGTCCTAACTAAACGGTTTAGATCGGTTTTTCTGGTCGGAGGGAGACGTTGAGCTATGTTTAATAATGATATTTTTAATTCAAACCGTCAGACTAAAGATTATTGCCTTGATCGGGAACGACGACTAAACTGGACCGAGGAAATTTTTATTGATCAGGGTGACCAAAATTTAAAGGTAGAACGTGACAGTTTTACACAATTTTTGGGTTCGGCCGTTTCCAAAAGAAAAATTTTGTTAATTTTTGGTTTTTTTGTTCTGGCCTTTTTATTTTTATTGGGCCGCGGAATTTATCTCCAGGTGGTTAAGGGCGGCTACTATTATCAATTGGCTGAGGGTAACCGCATCCGCGTGGTACCTCTTAAGGCGCCGCGCGGCGTGGTTTATGATAGCGCTGGTAAACAATTAGTAAAGAATTTGCCTAGTTTTAACCTGCTTATTACACCAGCTGATTTGCCCAAAGACCTAGTAGAGCGAGACAAGGTTATTGCTAATGTTAGCCAGATTATTGGTCTGGCTACTCAGGAGATTAGCGATTTGTTACTAAAAAATAAGTCACATTATATTGAAGCAATTTTAATAAAAGCCGGTTTAGACTATGAGCAGACAGTTTTATTAAGTATTTATGCCAATAATTGGCCGGGTGTTAGTTTGGAGCAGGGTTACCGACGGGAGTATTTGTTTGGCGATGCTCAAACCAGTGTTAATTCTTTATCTCATATTTTGGGCTATACTGGTCAATTAACAGAAGAAGAATATCAAACTAATGTCCAGGCCGGGTATTTTTTGAATGACCAGATTGGTAAAACTGGTTTAGAGTTAACTTATGAAAAGTTATTGAAAGGGATTAATGGCCGTAAACAAGTGGAGGTTGATGCCCTGGGTAAAGAAAAAGAGATAATTGCCCAAGAAGAATCACAGAGTGGCACCGATTTGGTTTTGAGTCTGAACTACGATTTGCAAAAGACGGCCGAGACTGCGTTGGCGGATACTTTAAAAAAGTTTAATAAAAGTCGCGGCGCCGTGGTGGTACTTAATCCCCAAAACGGTGAAATCTTGGCGTTGGTGGCTTTGCCTACTTTTGATAGTAATCAATTTGCTATTGGTTTATCAAATAAAGAATATAGCGATTTGATTAATAACCCTAATAAGCCATTATTTAATCGAAGTATTGCTGGCGCCTATCCGTCTGGCTCAACAATCAAACCAGTGATGGCGGCGGCGGCTCTGGAAGAAGGGGTGATTACACCGCAGACGACTTTTAATAGTGTTGGTGGCATTCGGATTGATCGTTGGTTTTTTCCTGATTGGCAGGCTGGTGGTCATGGTTTGACTAATGTCTATCGAGCATTAGCTTGGTCAGTCAATACTTTTTTCTATATGATCGGCGGCGGCTACCCGCAAGGCGGTAACCCAACTAAAGATTATGAATTTATTGGCTTGGGGCCAGAGCGCATCGTTAAATATCTAGAAAAATTTGGCCTAGGACAACGAGCCGGTATTGATTTGAATAATGAGGCTGAGGGCTTTGTGCCAACTGTTGAGTGGAAGAACGAGACCCTCAAAGAACCTTGGTATATTGGGGATACTTATAATTTGTCTATTGGTCAGGGCAATCTATTGGTGACGCCATTACAGGTAGCCAATTGGACAGCCACAGTAGCTAATGGTGGTACACTTTATTGGCCCCACTTAGTAAAGGAATTAGTCGATTCTCAAAAACAGCAGACAACGCCAGTGGCGGCTAGAGTGGTCGGCTCTGGTTTTATCTCTGCCGTTAATGTCAAAGTTGTTCAAGATGGAATGCGTCAAGCCGTACTTAACGGCTCGGCTAGTCTATTGGCTGGCTTGTCAGTGCCCGCCGCTGCCAAGACTGGTACGGCTCAGTGGAGCAATGATAAGTCACCCCATGCCTGGTTTACTTGTTATGCGCCATTCGAAAAGCCTCAGATTGTGGTGACTGTTCTAATTGAGGAAGGCGAGGAGGGCAGCCGGACATCAATCGTGGTGGCTAATGAAATTTTACGTTGGTATTTTAATAATT
>JBAZLA010000003.1:0-106680 GCA_041650515.1 Patescibacteria group bacterium | reverse complement strand
AACCTGCTGTCCTACCGCTAGACGACCCCCGAATAAATAATCTAAACGACAAAAACGGCTGATGGCCGTTAGAATAATAACACCAAACCCCAAAATGTCAACTTACGGTTTTAGACTTTTAAATAGCGGCTAATAGCAATATAACTACTAATAATATTTAGTAAAATAATTGCCACCAGTTCAATACCAAATGTTACCCCAAAATTAGCCAAAAAATAATCAATAACATTAAACTGACCAGTGCCAAAAAATAGAGCCAGATAAGGCTGAAAAACTTTCAGTAAAGGAAACAAAACAATCATGGTCAAACTTAATCCCAAAATACTATAAAAAATACTTTCGACTACAAATGGTAATCGCACAAACCAGTTGGTCGCACCAACCAGCTTCATCGTGGCGATTTCTTGTCGATGGGTATAGATTGCCACTCGAATGGTATTAAAAACAATTAAACTGGCAATAACAGCAAAAATTAAAACTATCAATATACCGACTTCTCTAATCCGTTCGGTAATATTAGAAATCTGACCAATCATCACCTGATGATCATCATAATCCTTACGCGAAATTAGCTGATTGTATTCAGCCTTATCAATAGCGCTCAAAATAGCCGGATAACCATCAACCTTATGGGCCTTAACTCTTAAAGTCGCACCTAGTGGATTAGAGTCTAGTTCGGCAATTGCTCCCAAGATTGCCTCATTGTCTTGATGTTTTTGCTTAAATTCAGCCAGCGCTTTCTCTTGGGAAACATATTCAACTGTCGAAACCTCCGGCAGATTTAGAACATAACTCTTCATCTGACCAATCTGATCTTCAGTAACGCTCGATTTAAAATAAACACTAACATCGATTTTTTGTTCTACTAAACTGACTGCGGTCTTGGTTAAATGGTTGAAAACAATTAAAAAATTAACTGAGAGCAGAGTTAAAACTAAAATCGTGATTGTAACTAATGATAACCAAATATTACGATAAAAATCTTGCAGGGCAAATTTGAGTACTCGATAAGGATAAGACCAAGAAAACATATTATAAAATATATTTACCACTCTTTTGGTCACTAATTATTCGACCATCTTCGAGGGTGACCACCCGTTTTTTTAAATAATCAACTACTTCTTTATCGTGGGTAGCCAAAATAACGGTTGTACCAAATTCATTAATCCTTAAAAGCAGATCGGCAATCTCGCGAGTATTGATTATATCTAGATTACCAGTCGGCTCGTCAGCAACCAAAATTTTAGGGCGATGGACTAATGCCCGGGCAATCGCCACCCGCTGCACTTCCCCGCCCGATAATTGATGAGGATAACGAAGTATTTTATTCTCCAAACCAACAATCTTAAGAACTTGTGGTACTACTTGCTTAATCCTCTTGGATGGTGTGCCACAAACTTCTAGAGCAAAGGCAATGTTTTCGTAAGCTGTCTTTTGGGGCAATAATCTAAAATCTTGAAAAACAACGCCGATCTGTCGACGTAAAGATGGTATCTCACTATCTCTAATATCAGAAATATCCCAACCACCGACTATAATCTCGCCTTCATCGGCCCTCTCTTCGGCAATTAGTAAACGAATCAGAGTAGTTTTACCAACACCACTCTGACCAACAATGGAAATAAATTCCTTTGGCTTGATATGCAGATCAATATTTCTCAAAGCAAAAACATCCGGCGGGTAGGTCTTGGTAATATTTTTAAAATTAATCATAGACTAACTATTTTAATTCTTGATAGGGTGCCACCAATACTTTAACTGTCCCCTGCCAAGAAGGTGCTATTTTTTTAAATGCCACCAGGTCTAGATCAATCACCCGATCGGGGTGAATCTTGCGATCTGGACCATAATCATTAACTTTGACCACCACGGACTGATTATTAGCCGGATTAATAACTTCTAACAAAGTCCCCTTAGGATAGTCAGGCGAAGCCGCACAATTACAACCTTTATAACGATACCAGCTAGCTAAACCTTCAGCCATTTTACCACTATCAGCCAACACTACAAAACGAAAAGGGACAGAACTTATAATAAAAGAAATGATCCCCTGATCTAGATTGATCGAACTAGCGGGTACTTTCTGCCAAGCCGTTTCATCCCAATAGTAAACACTCTTTAGGTTAGAACTACTCTGATACTTCAACTGGGCCACTAGTTTTGAACCGGCATAGCTATTCTTATCAGTAAGATCGACCTCCCAATAGTCACTAAGCTTTTCTTTGCCCCCAGGTAACGACTGGTCAACTGCCCAAATTTTTTTGACAATCACCTGGTTTGGCGCTAGCAACGAGCCGGCTGGCACTCTGAGTGAAAAATTATTATCTGCCATTAGATCAATAGTATAACCACGATCAATTGAATCCTGACCCAGATTAGCACTAAAAACAGCATCGGGTATCAATGACTCGCTAGCTAGGGCTGCTAATGTTAATTTAAGAACAGTTAGCAACGCAATGAAGTATATTGATTGTTTAAATTTTATCATATATAATACCCCAATGTCAGCGGATATAACTAATATAACTTCGCTCTTTGCGGATGTCGTATAATGGCTATTACACTAGCTTCCCAAGCTAGAGAAGCGGGTCCGATTCCCGTCATCCGCTATTCTATTGAATAATCTAATCAAAAACGTTTTTGGTAAAAAAGCACCAACCAACCGTTCTGATATCATCTTTTATGTGGGCCGGAGTAGCTCAGCTGGTAGAGCAGCACTTTCGTAAAGTGAAGGTCGGCGGTTCAATCCCGCCCTCCGGCTTAGTTAAAAGTTGATACTCAATTAAACTATTTAATTCTCCACCGGGATATACTTCTTGATGGTTGTCTTACCACGCAAATCCTCTAAATAAGTGGCTAAATCTTTAGATTGGATGAGAATATGCTGCGCCCGAACCTGCTCCGGGTCTTCACCAACCGCGGCTTTTTTCTCTTCTACCTTAATAATGTGATAACCATAACTAGTCTTAACTAAGTCACTGATTTCACCTGGTTGCAAACTAAAAGCAGCGTCAGCAAATTCTTTAACCATCGTGTCCATAGAAAACCAACCCAACTCACCACCACTATCTTTAGTACCAGTATCTTCACTATACTCTTTAGCTAAGTCCTCAAAACTCTGTTCACCGCTCTTAACCTTAGCTAATACCTCTTCAGCTTTTTCCTTAACCTCACTCTGGATATCAGGATCAACAGCAACCGCGGTGGCTAGTCGATCGTAGATCAAATTTTTCTTAACAACTTCCTCTTTGAATTTGGCTGGCGTCCAATCATATAAATCACCAACTTCTTTAATTACCTCATCTTCGGTACCAACTTGGCCAACGATAGAAGTTTGCCACTCAGCTTCGACCTCAATATTACTGACCGAAATGCCATAATTCTGAGTTAATTTATTTAAGAAGACTTCATCAATCAAACGATCGAGAACATTTTTTCTGATCTCCATGTCTGAGGGAACAGTAGCCACAGCACCGCGCTCATTTTGGACAGTAAAATAGCGTTTTAAAGCAGTATAAGCCTCATTATAACGGTTATAACTAATAAACTGACCGTCGGCCTTAGCTACTGGTAAATGTAAGGTTAAGGCTATGCCATCAACATACTTATTGGTGCCGGGATTTTTATAAAAAGCCACCGTAGTCACCACTAATGTCACTGCTAAGATAATTAACAGACCCACTAAAAAACCAACGATAAACTTTTTTTTGTTAACACCACCACCCAGCTTGGTTTCTTGGGCGGTCATTTCTTCATCAGCCGTCGCCGCAGTCTCCATCACCTCTTCGGCGGAGTTTTCTACAGCAACCAGTTTTTCTTGGTTTTTATCTTTTTTCTCTTTAGATTTTTCCATACTTATAAAAAAATTTATTATTTAAATTATTTAAATTTTATCATCCAGACCAAAAAAATAATACCACCATTTTTGCGGATTGGCCAGGCCTTCTATATCCAAATTATCTTGAGCCGAACCGGCAGTATAACCAGGCTCATTAATAATAATCACTTGTTCCCCTGGCTTTTTTAGACCCATCTTGAGCCGCGCCTCTCGTTCGGTAAAACCCTGGGTCTGAAAATAATCAACCAACTGAGAAAATTCCTGATTCTGACTCTCAAGATTAACGATTTCGTTTTTTAATGACTTGACCTGAGACTCGAGATAATAACGACGAGATAGCTCCCGACTTAAAGAAATCGCCAAAAAAACCAATATGGCAACGCAGGCTAATAAAATGAGCTTGGAAAAAAGTAGTTTTGGGGAAAAAATGCGTGAAAAACCCTTCATAAATATAACAGTGAAAGTATTATAGCAAAATTAGTTAGAGTAAACAATATGAATATTGACTTTATTTTTTCTGCCAAAAACTATCAATTTCTTGGCTCCGTTTATTTAGCGCTGATGACTCTTCACCCCGGCCTAACTCCTTAATAACCTGCTGAAAATTCTCATCACCTAACTCTTGCTTAAGTTGGAGCAAAAGATTTCTTAGCTTCTCAACCGAATCAACAGCTGATGCAGACAGCTCTTTTTTGTCTGGCAGCTGCTGATTGATAAAAGTCATAATCGCCTGATAAACTTGCTGCGGACGTTTGATCCCCCGCACCTCAATCATCGTCCGTCCTGGTGGTACAGTATATTTAATTAACCCATAATTAAAAATAGACTGCCAAACCCCTTTACGTTGATAAGCAATATCTTCAACTTTAGTTAATACGGTTTCGGAAACTGTCCGGTTAAAAAATCCTCGCTGGTCAAAATCAGCTAGCCGCTGATTAGTCACCACCAAACAATTGAAATACCAGACTGCTAACAATCGTAGACCCCAATATAAGCCAATGGCTAATAGAAGGCAAAAAATAATCGGCCCCCAAGTCGCCCAGCGAAATAATGGATACAGTAAAAAGAAAGGCAGTAGCAAAAAAATAAAAACCAAGGCAATCTGCCACCAATAAATCAACGAGTAGCGCCGGACAACCAAAACTATTTTTTCGCCTGGTTGCAAATTCAAACTTTTGATAATTTTTTTGTTATTCATATTTTTTTAGACCGCCTCCCGGCTAGACTTTTTATATCTAAATATTGCTTTGGTTATCTCCATCGCCAACAGGTTAAGGACACCGATGCTAACCAAGATTAACCAATCCCCAAACGCTAATGGAATAGTATGTAATAATTTTTGTAAAAATGGCAAATAAACCGCTCCTAACATCAGAATGATACCAATTAGTACCGCCCCATTAACATAATGGTTATCCAGGGGATTCCGGTGCCAAATAAACTGCCGGCGTGACCGACAAGAATAAATATAGAACAAGGAACCGACAGCAATCGCCATAAAAGAAAATGTCCGAATATATTCTATTTCTCTGCCCAAGTGATAAAAATAAGAAACAATTGCCAAAACCAATAGATTAACAACGAAGGCAACGGGCAGAATTAAGACTTTCATCTCGGTATTAAATATAACGCTTTTACGACCACGCGGTTTTTCTTGCATAATCCCCGGCTCTTCCGAATCCGCCGCTAAAGCAAAAACCGGCAGAGAATCCTGAACAATATTCACCCAAAGAATCTGTACGGCTAATAGCGGCAAAGGCAAACCAGCAATGATCGCCGCCCCAATCAAAAAAACTTCGGAAAAGCTGGAAAAAAGTAAATATAATATTACTTTTCTAATATTATCAAAAATAATCCGTCCGCCACGCACCGCCTCGACAATGGTGCTAAAATTATCATTAAGTAAAACAATATCGGCTGTTTCTTTAGCCACGTCGGTTCCCGAACCTAAAGCAATACCAATATCCGCTGATTTGATCGCCGGGGCGTCATTAACGCCGTCACCGGCCATCGCCACCACCTCGCCTTGACGCTGTAATTCATCAACAATTCTAATTTTATGCCGTGGCTCAACTCGGGCGTAAACACTAACTTTTTTAACTGTCTTAGCAAAAGCCTCATCATCAAGATTGTCTAGATCAACTCCCGCCAAAACCAAATCCTCGCTCGCCGCTAAGCCAATTTCCCGAGCAATAGTCAACGCGGTTAATTTATGATCACCGGTAATAATAATCGGCCGAATACCCGCCGCAATACAAAGTTTGATTGTGTCTTTAGCATCATTACGTAGTGGATCCTTCAGCACCATTATGCCGATAAAATTTAGATCCTTTAACTCTAACTCTAAATCATCGGGCAAATCAGCAAACTCTCGGTAGGCTACCCCTAAGAGGCGCAAACCCTGAACGGTTAATTTTTCAAAACCTTTAATCAATTTTTCTCGCTCGGCCGCGGTTAGTTTAACTTTCTTATTGCCAATATTGATCGTTGTGGCCATCGCCAAAATCTTCTCTGGCGCTCCTTTAACTAACAAACCATAATGCCCCCGAAACCCTTGATGCAGAGTTGCCATATACATTTTTTCGGAAGCAAACGGCACTTCATTAACCCGAGGATATTTTTTATTTAATTGTTCTTGATCCAAGTCGATAGCCATACCCGCCATCACCAGCGCCACTTCAGTCGGATCGCCAACAAATTTAGCATGCTCCAGCTGCTTTTTTGGATTAATATTTAGACTGTCATTACAGAGCATACCGATTTCTAAGGCTAACATAACATCGGCCGGCAAATTAGTATTATCCACTCCCCCAAATTTAAAATCTTCACCGCCAGTGAGAACCGACACCAGCCGCATTTTACCTTCGGTTAGCGTGCCAGTTTTATCACTACAAATCACCGTCGTGCTACCCAATGTCTCGGCCGCCACTAACCGCCGGACCAACGACCCCATTTTGAGAATTTTCTGAGTGCCAATAACCAAAATCACAGTCAAAGCCACCACTAATCCTTCGGGTATGGCCGCCACCGCCACCGCGACACTAACCAAAAACATTTCGACAATATCACGACCGCCCCAAATACCAAAGACAAATAATAAAACCGCGATAATCAAAATGGTAACCGCTAAAAACCGCGCTAGACGATTAATTTTATCTTGAAGTGGTGTTTGCTCTTCCGCTGTTTCTTTAACTAATATCGCAATTTGACCTAGCTCCGTATTTTTGCCCGTACCGCAAACCACCGCCAACCCCCGCCCGCCGACTACGGCTGTACCCATAAATAACATATTCTCTCGATCGGCCGGAATAACGCCAACGGGAAAAATGCCTGGGTTTTTGCTTGAAGGCATAGACTCGCCAGTCAAAACCGATTCATCAACCACTAAATTAGTACTGCTAATTAACCGACAATCAGCTGACACCTTAGTCCCCGCTTCCAAAACAATAACATCGCCAGGCACAATTTCTTCGGTATCAACTACGGTTTGCTTGCCATCGCGCCAAACCTTGCTCTGAAAATGAATAAAAGTTTTTAGTTTAGTTATTGCCTGATTGGCTTTGTTTTCTTGAAAAAAACCGATCAAACTGTTAATTACTACAATAGCTAAAATAACCAAGGCATCAGTTACCTTGCCTAAAAACAAAGACATCACTACGGCAATCAGTAGAACATATACTAACGGGCTTTTGATCTGGTTAACTAAAATTTCTAAAGCGGTAGTCTTTTTCTCTCGAGGCAAACGGTTGTAACCAAACTCTTTCAGCCGCGTGGCCACTATTTGGCTATCAAGACCATTTTTATCGGTTTTTAGTTCTTTAAAAACTTGGTTTAAATCTAAACTGTGCCAATTTTGAGTGGTAGTCATAATAGTACCATTATAGCAAAGAATGGCCGATGATAAAAACAAAAAACGACCTTTGGATTAAGATCATTTCTTGGTGGGTGCTGCGGGGATCGCCCGTCTCGCCTATGGCGAAGCCGAGGCGGAAACCCGCGACGCGACCGATAAGTCGGCCCGCTCTATAAAGCTAAGTTAAAAACTAAACAAAAAAGACGAAAATAAATTCATCTTTCTTGGTGGGTGCTGCGGGGATCGGACCCGCGACGCCCAGCTTAAAAGGCTGGCGCTCTACCACTGAGCTAAGCACCCAAACATTAAATTAATAACTATCTGAATCAATAATTATTAATTATAAAAGAACTGAGCTACATACTACATTTTTACGGCTTTTTTGTCAAACTAAGGATTAAATCCACCACTGCTTTGGCCGCCCCTGTTTTCATTAGGGTCTTAATATTTCTAGTTAAACTATGTAACTGCGCTAAATTGTTAATTAAACCTTGAACTAAATCAACAAATTTTTGACCATCCAAGCTAGATTGCGCTGCTACTTCCACTGCATTGTAGCGGGCAAAATAATTAGCATTAGCCTCTTGGTGACTATTCTCGATGGGAATTAAGATAGTTGGTTTACCTAAATTAGCCAACTCAGTTAAAGTTGATAACCCCGCTCGTGAGACTACCAAATCAGCCGCGGCATAAGCTAAAGCTAAGTCAGTAGTCAAAAACTCATAAGGATGATAACGACTAGCCACAGCTGGAGTATCAGATACAGCTAACGCCTTACCAGAGCCAGTAATATGAATAACCTGACAAAAACTAACTAGTTCGTTCAAGTTGTCTGCGACTAACTGATTTAAAGCTAAAGCACCAGTACCACCGCCTAAAACTAATAATACAGGCAAATCGGCAGTTAAGTTAAACTTAGCCAGAGCGGCCGTTCGGTTAGATTGAAAAATACTCTGCCGGATCGGATTACCGAGCCAACTAACTTTATCTTTTGGATAGTCTTTTAGAGACTGCTCAAAAGCAACTGTAATCTTCTTGGCATAGGGCATCATCAGCTTATTAGCTAACCCTGGAATGATATCTTGCTGATGAACTAAAATTGGCACCCGTAGCAACCAGCCAGCAAAAACTATCGGCACCGAAATAAAAGCGCCAGCGGAAATAATAATATCGGGCTTAAACTTATAAATAATATTCAGGCCCTGAAAAAATCCAGCTACTATCCGGAGTGGATCCAAAAAGTTTTGCCAAGAAAAATAACGTCTTAACTTACCACCATGAACAGCTATAAATGGTAGACCATACTCACCAACTATTTTATTTTCTGGTCCCAGCTTAGTCCCTAGCCACAAAAAATCTGCCTGGATATTCTGAAGCTTGGTTTCTTCGACAATAGCCAAAAGTGGGCTAACTGAACCCATTGTCCCACCGCCAGTCAATAATATTCTCATATATTCTATTCTACCTCTTTTTTTATCTTTCTTTCAAATAAAAACCAAAGTGAAAGAAAAATCAAAAAAATAATAAGCAAAATTTTCTCAGCACCTTTAATATATTCACTTAGTAAACCAAAACCCTGCCCAAACAAGTAACCTAAGCTAAAAAATAAAATTGCCCAAACTATAATCGTCGGCCCGTCATATTTGACCAATTTTCGGTAAGCCATCCTAGCCGAACCAGCAACCACTAAAGCTACTTTATTTGAACCATACAAAAATTTGGAAATAAAAATGGTCTTGCCGCCATGAGAATCAAAATGATCTCTAACCCATTGGAAACGTTTAGCTGATAAACCCAAGTAGTGCCCATGTTTAATAACTGCTGGCTCTCCCCATCGCCGACCAAGCCAATACCATAAATGATCATTAACTAATTCGGAAAAAATAATCATCAGAAAAACTAAGTACGGGTTAAGATAACCTAAACTGGTTAAAAAAGCAAAAAACAAAATTGTCCCCTCTCCCTCTATAATCAAAAAAATAAATAAAATTAAATACCCCCAATTACCGACACTAAAAACTATTTGGTTTAAAAAATCCAACATATTAATCGATTTTACAAAATCGACTAATATTAACCAAAATACCAGCGGCCGCTAAGCAAGTCATTAACGCCGTACCGCCAGAACTAACAAAAGGCAACGGCAGACCAGTCATTGGCAAGATACCCAGGACCGACCCAATATTAACAAAAGACTGAATAATAAACCAAGAAACTATGCCAATCACCAATAACTTAGCAAATTTATCTGGCGCCGCCTGAGCCAGCTTAATACCACGCCAGGCTAAAAATAGAAACAGTATAATAACCAAAACAGTAAAAATAAAGCCAATTTCCTCAGCAATAACCGCAAAAATCGAATCACCGGTTACTTCTGGCAAATAAGCGAACTTCTGACGAGAATGCCCCAAACCCAGACCCAACCAACCACCACTACCAACAGCAATCAAGGCTTGATTGATATGATATGCCACTCCCTGAGGATCTTTTTCTGGGTGCAAAAAAGCCGTAAAACGAGCAAGGCGATAGGGCGAAATCTTGACTAAAACAGCAAAAGCCATTAACCCGACACCAGATAAACTAAGCAAGTGCCAAGTGCTGCCACCAGCCATAAAATAAACCACCAAAGACATGGCGATCATAACCGATAAAGTACCAATATCTGGCTGCAGAATCATTAATAGCGAAATAACACCTAGCACCGTCAAAAAAGGTATAAACCCAGAATGCAAATCTTTAATTTTATGTTCACCACGTTGCTCTAGCCAACTAGCTAGATAAATTAAAAAAGTTATTTTAACAATTTCTGACGGCTGAACTGAGAAACCAAAAATATTTAGCCAACTATGGGCCGTACCATATTCCGTTCGTAAACCGGGAATAAAAACTAAAATTAATAAAATAATTGAAATAAAAAGGAGCGGCATGGCAATCTCTCGCAATTTACGATAATAATAATTGCTAAAGAAAAAGAACAAAATTAAACCAGGAATAAGACCGGTGATTATCTGATGCGTAAAATAATAATAACTATTACCAAATTTTTGATAAGAAATCGGCGCCCCGGCAGATGAAAGCATTACTAAACCAAATAAAACCAAAATGGCGATTAGAGCAATTAAAATATAATCAGGTTGATGACCACGTCCATGCATAATAGTTGAAAGTGATAAGTAACAAGTATAAAGCACGATCACTGACTATTTATTACTTGTCATTTGTCACTTGCTACTTGTTACTTTTTTGACTTCTACTTGAAACTGTCTGCCCCGGTCAAACTCATTAATGAATAAACCAAAGCTGGCACAAGCTGGCGAGAGCAAAATAATATCACCCGGCCGAGCTACTTTAAAGGCGCTTTCCACCGCCTTAACCATATTATCGGTAGTAACGGTGGACCAATAGTTTATCTTTAATAATTCTTTCTTAATCTTAGGAGTGGCCGTACCCTTAAGTAGAATAACCAATTTAACCCGTTTTTTTATTTCTCTGGCTAAATCTTTAAATTTGAGTTTTTTGTCCGCACCACCAGCAATAAGAATAACGTTTTGTTTTCTGCCACCTAGGGTTTTGAGGGCACTAATCGTCGCCTCGGGGATAGTCGCGGTAGTATCATCATAAAATTTTATTCCGCCTACTTCACGAACTAATTCTTGACGCTCGGCTACACCAGCAAATTGAGCCAAAACCCGCTGAATGACTACCGGCTTGATACCCCAAACTAGCGCAGCGGTTACTGCCGCCAAGACATTTTCCCAATTATGTTCACCTTGAAGCTTAATATTTTTTAGATTGACTATTCTAGCTACCTTGCCATTCTGCCGGAAATAAATCCAACTACCTTGCAAAAAACTACCATTCTCGGCGACAAATTTTTTCTTGGAAAACCAATATCGCTGCGCCAGGGCAGTTTTACCCATCGCCTTAGTCCATTTATTATCACGATTAAAAATCACGACATCGGTTGGAGCTTGAGATTTAAAAATAATTGTCTTGGCAGCCACATAAGAATTCATCGAGGAATAACGATTTAAATGATCAGGAAAAATATTAGTCACAATCGCTAGCCTAGGGCTAAGATGATGTTTAGCTAATATTTCTAGCTGCCAAGAAGATAGTTCTAAAATAACTGAATTCTTCTCAGTAATTTTGGCTAAATAGTCTAATGGTGAAACACCAATATTGCCCGCCACCACCGGCCTTTTTTTTGCCGCGGCAAAAATCTCACCCAATAACTTAGTCACGGTTGATTTACCACGAGTGCCGGTGATGCCAATAATTGGCGCGGGATTTTGTAAAAAAAATAAGGAAATATCGCCTTCAATGGGAATTTTATTCTTGATCGCGGTTTTTAAATAAATGGAACTATTGGGCACACCTGGATTTTTGATAATCAAATCGGTATTTTTAAAATCAGCCAAATGATGCTGACCCAAAACATATTTGATCGACAAACCGCGCAATTGGTCTAAAGATTTTTTCAGTTGAAATCTGGTTTTAAGATCGGTCACCGTTACTTTGGCGCCCCGTTTGACTAACCATTTAGTAACACTTAATCCCCCGCCATTAAGGCCTAGACCCATGACTAGAACTTTTTTGTTTTTCAAATCTAATTGCATAAATATAGTCAAAACAATATCTAGTATCTAATATCTAATATTTTTTTAATATTAAATATCAAATATTGGATATTGGTTAATTTTTAAAAAGTTTTATCTAGCAAAAACAAACTAACTCCGACTACCGCCGTCACCGCGCCGATTAGCCAAAACCGCATCACCACTTTATACTCCGGCCAACCCTTAGCCTGAAAATGATGATGGATCGGCGTCGAAAGAAAAACTTTCTGGTGACGAAACTTTTTGGATAATAACTGAATGATTACTGAGAATGACTCGACCATCGGCACAAAAGCAATTACTGGCAAAAGCAAAACAGAATTAGTCAAAAAAGCAACAACAGCTAAAGTAGTAGTTAATCCCAAAATCCCTGTCTCCCCAAGATAAAATCGCGCCGGCGGGATATTAAACCACAGAAAAGCCAATAGACTACCGGCAATTACACCGCAAAAAGTAGCTAGATTATATTTACCCAACGAAAAAGCAATTGCCCCAAAAGCAACAAATTCAGCTATAAACAAACCGCCGGCCAAACCATCTAGACCATCGGTAACGCTAGTACTAAACATCGCTAGCATCACCATAATAAAAAATGGGATAAATAGCCAACCCAAGGCGATCGTTCCATCAAAAGGTAGGTGCAGCGTATCCCAATCAAGTTTATAATAAAACCACAATCCGCCGATTAAACCTAAGATCGCCACCAAAAGTAAACGATGACGAAACCGGATACCACCACCCTTACCTTTTTCGCCAAACCCACGCACCACTAGAATATCATCAACTAAACCAATAAATGATGCAACAACCAAAGTAAAAAGTGGCAGCCAAGTTTCTGCTCGGTTTAAGAAGTTTAATCCTTGCAACCAAGAACAAGTGCTAAAGACTGGACAAAAAATTATAAAAAGAAAAGAAAATAATAACGTTGTTACCCAGATTAATAAACCACCCATTCGGGGCACTGTGACTTCTTTGTCTTGATGCAATTGACTAAAAATTGGCGTACCCGCTCCATCGGGTGCCGTTGTCCGAACAGATTTTTTCCAACATCGGTATTTATACAAAAAATGAGTCAATAGCGGCGTCCAGACCATCGCCACAACGAAAGCCAAGGTCGTCAGCAAAGCCAGTTTAATTATATAAAAATAATTCATAATTATTGATTAACCATTATTACCATCACGCCGCCGACCAAAAGCAGCACTTCGATCAACAAGCTAATACCTAATAACAGATAGCTAACAATTTTCTCTGAGTGATAAAAAAAATAAGCTAAAATCAAATTAATTACAAGTAAAAAACTACCCACGATCGGCATTAAGTAAACTTCTTGCCAACCACCAATTAAATCAATGCCAAAATAAATATTGTAGTGCAAAAACACTGGTTCGGCTGACGGCTGAATCTGCCAATATAGACCAAAATAGAGCAACAAATTTAATACTAAAGCGATCCCAAAAAAAATTATCAAAATTCTATCCTGCAAAAAAATCACCTTAAGGTTTTTCCTCAGATCATCGTAAAATAAGCTGATGTTGGTAAAAGGCATAGCCAGCGCTATTTTAGCAAAAAAATTATTTCGGGGCAATCTGACGCAACTTCTTGACTAAACTAGGTAAAACCGCCACCACTTTATTAATATCACTAGTAGTTACATCTTGACCCAGAGTGAAGCGCAAACTACCATGGGCATCGCTATGTGATAGACCCAAAGCTAATAAAATAGGCGAAGCGCTCAATGCTCCCGAAGCGCAGGCCGAACCGGTCGAGACCGAAATACCAACTAGATCTAGCATTAATAACAGGCTTTCTCCTTCCACATTTTTAAAGCTAACATTCAAATTGCTAGGTACACGCTTAATTAAATCGCCATTAATTTTAATATCCTTAATCCTGGCCAGGATACCTTTGGACAATAAATCACGATTTTTTCTAATTTGTTGATTAGCCCGCACCCGGTCTTTAGTCCGAATCAACTCAACGGCTTTACCAAAACCGACGATGGCGGCGGTGTTTAATGTACCAGGACGTAAACCGAACTCTTGTTCACCACCATAAGTATAATGTTTAATTGCCGTTCCCAATCGGATATAAAGCGCGCCCACGCCTTTGGGGCCATAGATCTTATGGCCGGAGAGCGATAGCAAATCAACGCCCAATGGATCCACCTGACAATCCAAATAATTGGCCGCTTGCACCGCATCAGTATGAAAATAAATTTTATTTTTTCGCCCTTGGTTTTTCCCGGTAATCATTTTACCAATCTGGGCAATCGGCTGAATCGTGCCAATCTCATTATTAACATACATAATTGACACTAGGACCGTGGTTGGTTTAATTAGTTTTCTAATTGCGCCAACTTCGACTAGACCTTTTTTATTCACCCCAACGTAACTGACTTGGGCTAAACCTTGTTTTTCTAATGATTTGCAAGTTTCCAAAACCGCTGGATGCTCTATCCTAGAAGTAATAATATGTGACTTCTTTCCATAAGGGCTAGCTTTTATAACTCCTTGAACAGCCAGATTGTCCGCCTCGCTAGCGCCTGAAGTAAAAATTATCTCTTTAGCTTGGCAACCCAAAAACTTAGCCAGTTGATCACGAGCCAAGTCAACACCAGCCAGCGCCGCCTGACCGAAATGATGAATCGACGACGCATTACCAAAATTATTACTAAAATAAGGCAACATTGCCTTTAAAATAATAGGATCAACCGGCGTCGTCGCCGCGCAATCCAAATAAATTCTATTTTTTAGCTCCTTCATATTTTAAACGCTTATCACTTTTTTAACACCCTTGATTTGAGCTTTTAAAAATTTCTCAATCCCCTGCTGCAATGTAATCTCAGCCATTGGACAACCAGCGCAAGCGCCTTGCAAGCGGACATAAACCAAACCTTTCTTAGGTTCAATTTTGATTAGACGAACGTTACCACCGTGCGCTTTGAGGTTGGGCCGAATTTTAGCTAAGGCTTTTTTAATTTTATCTTGCATATTTGAATTGCTAAATTACTAAATAACTTTTTTACTTTTTTGCCCTTCGAACCCGCTTAGGGCGGACTTTCTTGTTTTTTTTCTGCCAATCATCAACTGCTTCTTTAAGCGCTTCTATCGCCAACATTGAACAATGAATCTTATTCTTGGGTACATCGCCACCGAGTTTTTTAACAATATCATTCTTGGTCACCCGCAAGGCTTGGCTAATCAGCTTACCTTTAACTACAGTTGTTAACATTGAAGAGTTGGCAATCGCTGCCGCGCAACCCAAAGTTTCAAACTTGATGTCTTTAATAATCGCCTGACCTCTTTCTTGGTCAATCTTAATATAAATCTTCATAATATCTCCACAAACCGGATTACCCACCTGGCCTAAACCGTCGGGCTTGGCGATTTTACCCTGGTTTCGCGGATGCTGAAAATGATCCAAAATTATCTTATTATACATAAAATTAGCTTAAATTAATTAGTTACCAAGCTAAATAGACTACTATCATATATGAAGATGGAATTTATCTCAAGCTCTCTTTGAAAACCCTACTCACCAGTCAATTCTTTCTTAATTTTATTAACAGTCATTTTTACCTTTAATATCTTATAGCCAAAATACAAGCTGACCACCGCTAAACAAATTAAAAGTAAAGCGACTAAAATTATCAAGGCAAAAGGATAAAATAAAACTAAAACCGCGAAAGCCAAAAGGAAAATTCCCTGAACTACAAAAAACCACATTACTTCAGATAAGATATCTTGAAAATTTTGGTAAACTCGCTTCATATTATGGTTACTTATTATTTAGATTATTTACTATTTTATTATACCATATTCTATTAAAATAATCACCTTAAACTACCTCTTGACAATTATCACCTCATCCGCTAGAATAAAACCACTTTAAATCTTAATTTCGAGCTGACGGCTGACCGCTGTTAGCTGATAACTAGAATATGTCACATAAAAAAGCGGGCGGTTCTACAGCGCTGGGACGCGATTCTGTATCTAAAAGACTAGGCGTCAAACTCCACGGCGGCCAATGGGCTAAAACCGGGGCGATTTTAGTTCGCCAAAGAGGCAGCAAATTCCGGGCTGGTAAAAATGTTAAAAAAGGCGGCGATGACACTCTTTTTGCCACCGCTATCGGTATTGTTAAATATTACCGAAAAAAAATTAGAAGCTACGACGGTAAATTAAAATTAGGTAGTTTTGTCAGTGTCGAACCCCAAAAAAAGTAAATAAATAATCAACAAAATATAAGTCCCCCGCTAAGGGGGACTTTTAGTATCAAATAGTAGCGTGTGGCGCTATCGCCTATTCCTAGCGAAGATAAATCCTAATTTCTTGTCAAACTGCGACGGAAAAACTTGCACGCTAAAACCATGCTGACGTAAACTCTGCTCTAAAATCTCACGACTGTTTTCATCTTGATTGTGATACTCTAAGACCAAAACACTAACTTTTAACCAATCCTGGTCTTGCCAGCTAGCCACAACCTCATATTCCCCGCCCTCGATATCCATTTTAATTAGCGAAAACCTATTAATTTTAAATTTATTGGTTAAACCAGCCAAGGAATAAGCTTTAACTTCCGTTATCTCACCACCAACCACTTTCTCATCTGGTGAAATCAAACGGTGATTAATATTATCAGCAGAAACTAACATTTTTCTTGTACCGCTTTGCCCGGCTAAAGCCGCGGGAATAAGGGTAATGTTTTTAAAATGGTTAAGCTTATAATTTTTTTGGAACAGATTAACATTTTCTTTAGCTGGCTCTAGGGAGTAGATTTTGACCAAGGAATTAAGTAGCCGACAGTACCAACTAAAAAACCCAGCGTGGGCACCAACATCTAAAATCGGCTCAACGGCTTTTCTGATAGTCTCCTCGGCGGACCGATATTCACCAAATTTAAAAATCTCATTGATCACGCTCTGATCAATATTGTCACGACAGTAGAGCTCGAGATCTTGATTATTAAATTCAAAACTGATTTTGTTCATAAATTATTCTCAACTGACAGGTAATAATGAAATAAAGCAATAGAGCAATCAAAATAACAACAGCCGCCGGCTTGTAACCGACGGCTTAAATTTTATTTTTTGTTCTTGAGGCAGCACCTAACAAACTCAACAAACAGCGGATGTGGTTCTAACGGCCGTGATTTATATTCCGGATGAAACTGCGTACCAATAAAGAAAGGATGATTAGTAATTTCGACTGCTTCGACTAACTGGCCATCGGGCGAGGTACCGCAAATCGTCAAACCTTTCTTTTCCATTATTTCGCGATATTTGTTATTAAACTCATAACGGTGACGATGCCGCTCGGCAATCTTTTCTTGCCCCTTATAAGCAGTATAAATATGCGTTCCTTTCTTAAGCTTACATGGCCAAGCGCCTAGCCGGATTGTACCACCATACTGATGCTTTCTAAGATATTCTTGCTGTTCGGGCATAATATGAATCACCGGATGAGTGGTTTTGGGACTAACTTCCTGTGAGTTGGCATCTTTAAAACCACAAACATTACGAGCAAATTCAATTACCGCCATCTGCATACCATAACACAAACCAAAGTAGGGTACTTTGTTTTCACGACAATATTTAATCGTCGCAATCTTACCCTCAGCGCCCCGGCTGCCCCAACCCTGCGGGACAATCAAACCAGCCAAACCCGCTAAAACTTTTTTTGGACCATATTTTTCGATGTCTTGCGTTCCCAACCATTTAAGTACTGGTTTGCATTTGTTAACCCGACAAGCGTGCTTAATCGCTTCGATGACCGAAATATAAGAATCAGCCAAAATAAAATCACCCGTGCTAAAGTATTTGCCCACGATGCCAATTTTAACTTCCTTTTTGGCCGCTTTGATCTCCTTAACCATCTTTTGCCAATCTTTCAGGTCACGCTGACGAGGTTTAAGACCAAAATGTTTTAGAATTTGATCGCCCAAACCTTCTTTAGCAAAATTTAATGGCACTTCATAAATTGAATCCACGTCCGGCGCCGAAATAACGTTTTCCGGTCGCACGCCGCAAAAAGTCGCTAATTTTTCCCGCCGTGGCTCATCTAGAGCTACGGGGGCACGAGCTAAAATAAAATCCGCCTGTAAGCCAACTGAATTTAAAGATCGAGAAGCATACTGCGTTGGCTTAGTTTTCATCTCGCCAATTTTACTCGGTACGGGCAAATAACTGACCAAGACTACGGCCACATCATCGGGATTTTTAAGTTTCATCATCCGCACCGCTTCCAAGAATAAAATATTTTGATATTCACCAACCGTACCGCCAACCTCCACAATAGTAAAATCAGCCTTAGCTTTTTGAGTAGCACTCTTTATACGATTAATCACCTCCATCGGGATATGCGGTACCACTTCCACACATTTGCCACCATATTCTAAATTGCGCTCGCGCTGAATAACCGATTGGTAAACCCGGCCCGTGGTCATATAATTGATTCGGTAAATATTTTGGTTCATGAATCGCTCATAATTACCAATATCCTGATCAGTCTCATCGCCATCGTCGGTGACAAAAACTTCACCATGCTCAGTCGGATTCATTGTACCGGCATCAACGTTGATATATGGATCGATTTTAATCGCCGTCACGCGAAAACCTTTGCTTTTTAAAATGGTGGCAATCGAGGCGCAGGAAATACCCTTACCAACGCCAGACATTACGCCACCAACCACAAAAATAAATTTTGGCGTCATATTTTAATAAAAATAATAAATAGATTATAGCGGAGACTAAAGACTAATCACCTTCACCCTAATTTTACCTTCGCTCCCATCTACCAGTTTAAAGTTAACTTGATGCTCACCTACTTTTTTAATATGCTCAGAATATTGCAGATATTTTTTATCCAATTCAATCTTTTGGTCAACTAATTTTTTAATAATCTGATCTGGAGTCACTGCGCCAAATAGTGTCCCCGCCTTATTGGCTTTAGCGCTAACTTCGATTAATACATTATTTAATTTTTTAGCCAAAATACTAGCCTGCTTCACTTCATGAACTTTATGGGCCTCAACTATTTGTTTTTTTTGCTGCCACTGAGCAATTGTGCTAGCAGTAGCAATGACTGCTAGTCCTTGAGGTAATAAAAAATTACGACCATAACCTTCGGAGACTTCTTTAACCTCACCCGGATTACCTAGGCTCACAACTTTTTTTACCAAAACAATCCTCATATAAAAAACTTAGCTAATTATAAGCTCATCCCCTGCTCTTAACATAAATTGGCGACAGTCAGTCTATTCAACCAGATAAACTTGATCACCTTCCTTAACGTGCTCCACGGTTTTAAGGCCCGCTTCGCTACCAGCCGAGAGAATATCGACCGGCTGCTTTTCAACCTGCAAAGAATCAACCACCTGTTCAAAATCAGTTTTTGGCCCTTTAATGTGGATCCTATCACCGACCTGCAAATTAGCGGTAGCGGCAATAACGGCCACGCTTAGATTGGTAAAGTAATGAACCACTTTACCGATTTCTTTTTCGGCCATATATTTCAAATTTAACTGATTATAGTATAACAAAACAAGACAAAAAATAAAGCTACTTGCTTTGTAAAATCTCCAAAGCCTTATCCAATTGGGGGTCTAAACTATTGTCAAAGTCATCTCCGGTCAATTCAATTACAACATCTGGCGTAATACCCACCTCATCAATTTGTCGCCCCTGGGGCGTTAACCAGTCAGCCACGGTAATTTTAACCGATGAACCATCAGCTAGCGGGCGGAGATCTTGGACCGAACCCTTACCAAAGGTGGTTTGACCAACAATTGTTGCCTTTTTATAATCTTGGAGCGCGCCAGCCACAATCTCCGAAGCTGAAGCCGAACCCTTATTAACTAAAACCACGGTTGGATAATCTTTCAGTCTAGCCTGACCTCGAGCGGAAAATTCTTTTTTATCGCCGTTAGAGCTCTCAATCACTACCACTCCGTCTTCGATCCAGGCTGAAGCGACATTAACCGAATCATTAAAAAAACCACCAGGATTGCTTCTTAAATCCAGAATAATTCCTTTGGGATTTTTCATCACGATTTGTGCTACTGCCTGGTTAAAGAGCTGCTGAGTATCATCATTAAAACTAGTGATTTTTAGATAAGCAATATTCTGATCCTTCATTTCCCAAGTAACGCTTTCGAATTGAATAACGTCACGAATAATCTCAAATTCTCTTGGTTCTGGCCAGCCGGTTCGCATAATTAATAATTTAACCACCGTTCCCTTAGCACCACGAATAATACTAACTGCGTAATCCAAGGGCATGACTAAAGTCTCTTGGCCGTCAATAGCTAAAATCCGATCTTCTGCCTGTAAACCAGCTCGATAGGCTGGTGTCGCTGGTAGAGGTGAAACAATCATCAATTGATTTTTTTTGATAGCAATCTCAGCACCGATACCTTCGAAACTACCGGCTAACTCTTCCGAAAAATTCCGCGTCATCTCTGGATCAAAAAAACTAGAGTGAGAATCGCCGAGAGCAGCTACAATACCCGCTAGGGCGCCATAAAATAACTGGCTGTCAGTTACTTGATCTTTATGTAAATAGTCTTCTCTGACCGTTTGCCAAACTTGGTTGAATAAAGAAAAATCAACATCTTTAGCAAGAAAAGCTGGCCGTTCTCCAATGGCTGGCTTATTTAACAATTGACCCTGCTCGGCCGGTACCACTGGATCAGTCTGACCCGTCCAAAAACCAGCCACAAATCCAAAAACCAAAATCACAATAGTTAAATAAACCACTAACAGTTTTTGAAATATTTTTTTGGGCATCAAAGTAATATTATAATTTTTAAATCACCACTCGTCTAATGTCAGCGCCTAGACTTTTTAATTTACCAGCCAAATTTTCATAACCCCGATCGATATAATTAATATTATAGACTTCAGTTTTGCCTCGAGCGACCAAACCGGCCAAAACCAAGGTGGCGCCCGCGCGCAAATCACAACTCTCGACCACCGCGCCACGTAAACAAACCGGGCCGACCACCAAAGCCTGATGCGGATTGTAGATCTCCGACTTGACCCCCATTTTTTCTAACTCATTAAAATACTTCAATCGATCCTCATATAGGGTTTCAAAAATTCTAGTGATACCCTTAGCCTGAGTCAGAATAATAGAAAACGGCGCCTGTAAATCAGTAGGAAAACCAGGATAGAGTCGAGTCTCTAGTTTAGATAGAGCCACCAAACCTTTCTTATATTCGATCATGACAAAATTTTTGCCTAAGGTAAATTTAGCGCCCACTTCAGCTAAATTATTCCAAAAAGCATCCAACTGCTCCGGATCTAAGCCGGTAATAGTTACTTTGCTACCCGGCACCGAGGCCGCCGCGATGGCTAGGGTACCCATTTCTAAATAATCACCAACGATCGCGTGCTTAACTCCGTGCAATTGTTTTCTACCCTCAATAACCAAGGTGCTGGTCCCAACGCCACTAATTTTAGCGCCCATCCCTTGCAACATATGACACAAGTCCTGAATATGCGGTTCACTAGCCGCCAACCGAATAACCGTTTTACCTGGCACTAAACTAGCTGCCATAATTGCATTTTCCGTGGCCGTGACTGATGCTTCCCACATCAAGAATTTATTAGCCTTCAACTTACCAGCTAAATGAAGCCAATCCTTAGTCTGAACCATTTTGGCGCCCAAATCGCGCAAAGCATTAAGATGGGCCCGGACTGATCGCTTACCAATGACACAACCACCGGGAAAAGCCATCCGCACTTTGCCAAACCGGGCCAACAACGGACCCAAAAGTAAAATTGAAGCTCGCAGGCGGCTAACCCGGTCATGTTCTAATTCTTTGCTTTTAGTCTGACTGCTATCGATGATTACTTTATGATTTTTAAAGCTAACTTTGCTACCCAAAAACTTCAGTAATTCCAACATAGTGTGAACGTCAGCAATATCCGGGACGTTAGTTAAAATACATTTTTGTCTAGTCAATAAGGTAGCGGCTAAACATGGTAAGGCCGCATTTTTAGAACCTGATACCCGAACTGTCCCCTTTAATCGGCGACCACCGCGAATAATAAATTTATCCATAGACAAATTTTAGAATTAAAATCACTACCTCATTTTACTCCAGCTAAGGATAAAAAACAAGTTTTCCAAAAGCTTGACTTTGCGCTATAATCGAGATAACCTGAAGTGGTTAATCTTCCTATTTTGCCTAAATTTATGTTGTCTTTAAGAACCCGCCGCGTCGTTTATATCATCTTTATCCTCCTTTTCTTAGCCACCGCACCGATCCTAGTATTATATACTGCTGGTTATCGTTATAATTTTAAAAAAGGTGAAGTCCAAAAAACCGGCTCAATCTCAATCAAAGCCTTTCCTTATGATAGTGAAATCTACTTCGAAAACGTAAACCAAACGGGCTACCGTCCTGACAACACTGTCCGAATAGTCAACTTAAAACCCGGCGAACACGAGATTAAGATTAACAAAGATGGCTATTACCCCTGGCAGAAAAAAGTTGAGATTTATAGCGGAACCAACACCTTTGTCGATAAGGTTATCTTATTTAAACAGAATCTACCCGAACAAGTAATAAATAACAAAATCAGTCTTAGCCAGCTCGCCCCCGATCAGGGAAAAATTGCCTACGTTGCTACCGGTCAAACCAGTGATCAAATCTATATTTTTAATTACCAAAATTTACAAACTACCTTGGTTAACCAAACTAACCTAAAAATCAACGCTGTTGATTGGTCAGAAAATAGCGCCCAGTTGTTGCTGACGACAGAATCGGACGATTATTTAATATACGATTTAACCAAATCCAAAGAACCTTCGGATATAACCACTATCACCAATGTCTCAATGGATAAGGTCTTTTGGGATAAAACTAACAACTACACTCTATATGGCTTATCGGGACGCGCTATCTACCAAATTAATACTCTGACTAAAGAATATCGAATCATCCATTATTTCCCGAGCGATACAGAGGACACCAATATCAGTGATTTTATCGCCGAAAACAAAAATCTTTTTTATATTCAAACCACTGCTGATGGCTCATATCTAAATAAAATTGATTTAGACCAACCTAAAAAACCGGCCGCTCGTATTTTGAAGCTAGCCCGGGCAGATAACTATCAATTTTATTATAATAAAAACCTAACGATTACTATTCTGGACACCACTAAACAAAAAATGTATCTAATTGCTCCCCATTTTGAGTCGATAATTTTAGAAGCTGAAGCCAAAAATTTTAATTGGGACAGCAAAGATAAAAAGTTGGTTTATTATAATGACTTTGAACTTTATATTTATGACCTGGACACCAAAAACAACAAACTCATCACCCGCTTTGGCCAGATAATTAAACGGGCCTATTTAATACCCAAAATTGAATATATCGCTTTCCTAGTTGATAATTCGCTTCAGATTGCCGAATTAGATGAACGTGGCAAACGTAATATCATTGATCTAACTAAAAATGAAAAAGTTGATGATTTTTACCTTGACCAAAGCGGTGAGAATATCTATTTTCCTGGCCAGATCGGTCAGTCCAGCGGCTTATATAAAATCAACATTCAATAATAGCAACGCACAGTATAGAGTACGGAGTACTTCAACTTCCTTTTTAAACTATAATACCCCGACTCCATATTAAGGCTCGGGGTATTATTATTGTGCACTCTGTGCTAAGTACTGTGTACTATTTATTGCTTTTTTGATTTCCCGGCAACAAAATTACTCGCCGCTAGAAGTGAATCAAACGTCCCAGCATCAAACCACTCCCCTTTAATAAAGCGAACGTCCAATTCGCCAAGCTCTAAATAAGCATTATGTAATTCGGTAATTTCGATCTCGCCACGGTCGGATGGCTTGACCTTTTTAGCGAGCTCAATCACTCGGTTATCATAAACATAAACACCAATAATGGCATAGTCAGAAATCCATTCTTTTGGTTTTTCAATAATCTTGGTTACTTTCATCTGATCATCAAAAGCCGCTACGCCAAATCGCTCGGGATCGGGAACTTTTTTACAGAATATCCGACCACCTTTTTGAAAACTAGCAATATCCTCGGATAAATCATCGCCAACAATATTATCACCCAAAATCATAGTGACATTGTCGTCGCCAATAAAATTTTCGCCGACAATAAAAGCATCAGCTAAGCCCCGCGGCGACTCCTGAATTTCGTAACTAAAATTAGCGCCGAACTCCCGACCAGAACCAAGCAGATTCAAGAACTGACCAGCATTCTCCGGCGCCAAGATTATCAAAATATCTTTTATCCCAGCTTTAAGTAAAGTATTAAGCGGATAAAAAATCATCGGCTTGTCGTAAATCGGCAATAATTGTTTGGAAGTGACTTTGGTCAATGGCCGCAATCGAGTGGCGTGACCGCCGGCTAAAATTATACCCTTCATAAAACTAAATTTAGACATGGTTTAAATACTCCGCTAGCGCCTCGTGCCAAGATCTCATCGGGATAAACTTAGTATTGAGCAGGATTGAATATCTGGGCCGTTTAGCCGTTCGAGCTAGCTTAGCTCCGGAGACTGGAATTAATCTTATATCAATTCCCCTTATTTTGGCAACCTCTTGGGCCAGCCCAAACCAAGTGCAGCTACCGCTATTAGCACCATGATAAATACCAAATGGCTCACCTTTGACTAGCAATGCCAAGGTAAATTCGGCTAAATCAGCCGCGTAAGTTGGGCTCGATACTTCCTCATCAATTATTTCCAGTTCGCTTTTATTCTGAGTTAGTTTTAAAATTTTATCAACAAAACTTTCTTTGACTCCCACGCCATCACCAACCCGGCCAAATAGTCGCGACAACCGAATTAAATAATATTTATCACAATTTTCCTGCAATTCCTGCTCGCCCAAATACTTTGACTGGCCATATCTAGAAATAGGATTAGGCAAATCAGTTTCAACATAACCCTCCTCTTTTTCCCCATCGAAAACATAATCGGTGCTATAGTGAATTAAAATAGCGTCAACCTCTTTAGCCGCTTTAGCCAAAGAACCAACTGCATAGCCATTAACCTGCTGCGCGGTGACAAAATCAGTTTCGGCCAAATCAACGGCATTATAAGCCGCAGCATTAATAATAACCTGGGGCTTTAAATCCCTAACTAATTTTAGAACTGCGGCTGGATTAATAATATCTAGCTTATCGCGATCAACTAAATACAAATCTTCGTTAGTAAAAATCTTAGCCAAATATTGACCAAGCATACCCGCCGCGCCGATGATTAAAACTTTTTTCATATTACTTTAAATTATAAGTACCAATAATTTTCTGACTCTCTTGACTACAAACTTTGTTACAGGTGATTAAGCTAATTTGTTTAATCGGTAAGTTACCAACTGATATTCGAGCCATCGCCTCAACTTTATTCATAAAGGCCAACGATGGCTCATGAACAAAGCGGCATAGACTAATATTACCAAAAAATATCTCATTAGAAAAATATTTCTTATTATCGGGCACACCAATCTGGCGCAAACCAGCATCTAGACCAATAACTAGATCTTTCAACCTCTCGTCGCAATAACCCATCAGGGAAGCACTAGTAGCAAAAGGCATCAGGCCTTCGAGGGTAAAATCAAATGACAAAAGATTGGGAACAATCTTTTTGAATAACTCGTCGACTTTTTTAACCTCCTCGGCAGTAAACGTCGGCGGCCGGCTGGCGGCTCTGACATTTTTAATGGTTAAATGCAACGATTTTAGCGGAGAATAAAAATGTTCTGGCTCAATTTTTTGCAATGGCAAAATAATTTTTTCCTGAATTACCTGGCCAAGACTAGCTGGCACAAAAACCACCAAGGTTAGAGTAATTTCCTGAGAATTATTATAGGCGACCTTATTGGGTTCCATCGCAATAATCGTCGCCTGATTATATTTTAAGTCTGAATCACTTTTTATTCGACCAATTAACTGACGTTGTCGATCTTGATAATTAATCATAATTTACCAGCAATTTTTATTTTTTTATCCACTACTTCGATCTCCACCGGACTACCCAATAATAGATCTTCGCCGTCTAGCTGAGCCAAAACCTTTTTGTTATAGTTAATTTGTAAACGTTTAAATTTAAAATATTCTAGCCGTTTTTGCCAAAAGTATTGTCGACCGATTAGCCGACCAAGCATAATCCAGTAATCAATCAGTTTAACCGGCCGGACAATTGCTAAACTTAGGTAACCATCAGTATAAGAAATATCTGGCCCAAAATTAAATCCTAAAAATTTGCCAAAATTCATAATAAAAACTGTTTTGGCGTGATATTGGTGACGGATACCATCAATAGTTAAGGAAAAATTGGCTTCTTTAAGTTTAAACAAACCCTGAAATAAAGCAACGGTATAAGCCCAAAAACCAAACAAACGTTTCCACGCCCGCTTCGTGTTTTTAATCACCCAGGCGTCATAGCCCAGCCCCGCGGCAATTAAAAAATATTTTTCTTTATTAACCAGACCAACATCGATGGTTTGATAATTGGCACCCAGGGCAATCTTTAATGCTGGACCCAAAAAATGAGGAATTTTAAAACAAGTAGCTAACAAATTAGCACTTCCCTGAGGAATGATGCCCAAGACTAAATCATAATTATTTTTAATAATCCAATTTGCTACTTGATGCACTGTGCCATCACCGCCCACCACAATCACCCGCTGGTAGATCGAACCAACAACGCCGTCTAAATAATCACCAGCCGTATTGGTCTCCAGCCAATCATAATCAATAGCCACTAAAGCTTTTTTGAGCGACTGCTGAATATTTTTCTTTTTCCCGGAAACGGGATTGTAGACAACAAGAATTTTCATTATTTTAATTTAGTTTTTCCAGTATTAACAATTAACATTTTTTTGTCCCTCGGTAGCCTATCTTTGAGCTGCAACATCAAGGCTAAGCCAGCAATACCCGACGGCTCACAAGTTACCTTATTCTTTTTAGCTAATTTCATCGCTTCATCTAAATAGCTCTCCTGGATAATATAAACATTAGATTCATTACCGATATAACCCTTGGCAATGGCCAGTTGGATCCAATTATTGTCGAAATGAATAAACGGCAAATGGGGTGAATACAATTTATCGGCCTTGGTATTGGGGTTATTAGTCGTCGCGCCAAAAAAGTTACAATTACGGATTTTATTCACATTACCTTTAAAGCGACGGTCGTGAATCAGAAAACTTCTTACTTCTCGGACCGCTACGTTAATAATATTTTCATACAAATTACCTGTTCCATAGGGAATAAAAACATAATCAGCATTCTGATTAATAATCTCATAACTCATCCAATCATAAAAAATACTATGTGGGCCCAATGAATCGTCAGAAGTGATATCAATGCCGCCGAGATTATCAGTAAGTTTTAGAATATCATCTCGGTATAAAATCCTCTTGGAAAGGTCCGTTTCGTAGATACCGCAACCAATTTGACGCAATGATTTTTTAATCTTGTCGTCGGTTCGATAATCAACTAAAACTTTAAGATTGGGCAGACTATGACGTCGCAACATGGACTGAACGGCATTAGCGGCTGAACCGGAGCTAATAATTGACATCTGGGGTATCGCCTTCAAACGACCCTCTTTCTTAGCTAAAAGTAACTGCTTATAAGTTACTACCATCTCCCAAGCCAGCCGGTCTTTATGAGTGCCGGTTGGATTAATACTCTCATCTTTAAGCCAAACATTACTAAAACCCGACACTTTAATTTTATAGGTCGGCGTTGCCGGAAATTTGGGATGGCCCGGTGGGAATTCCGGTTTGTGTGGGTCGCTTTCTGATGGCACAATAATCGATTTTAAAATTTTTTCTTCCTTTGGCATTAGGGTCATAAATTAAATTTTAGTACAATTCTTTCTGATAACACTCTTCGCAGTAAATCAATTCCTGGCGATCAAGGGCATAAGTAGTTTTAAATTCCTGTGGACAACGACCTTTATGGCCGTGTTTAGTACTCTCGCACATACATTGCCGGTGATACAACTGCATCGGATTTCTTTGCCGCATTCGGTGGGTATGGCGACAGTCTGGACAAAGTTTGGGGATCGCTATTTTTAACTTATGGTAAAATCTTAATTCTTGCGGGATAATTTTATAATTTTTACCACACCCCTGGCAGACTAAAACTGCTTCTAGAATATCATCTTTAACTTTGGTGATGTCAGCATCAACTTTATAGATTTGTTTTTGGTAAATTATGTCTTCATCATCGCGCCAACTATAACTCTTGGCCAACGCCTCCTCCCGGCTGATAGGAAAAAATTCTTGCGACAAAGTATCATTAAAAGGGAAGGGCGAGTGCTTAATCGGAAAAAATTCTCCCCACTCCCCGGTTTTTTTTAAATATTCAATGACCTTCGGCAACATCTGGCTATATTCTCCGGCGCTATACTGTTTATTCAAAAGACAAAACTTTTTGTGCTGCAAACCAATACAGCCAAGACAATCTTGGCAAGAACTCATTGAATCGCAATAATAAACATTTTTGCCATGACGAGAAAAATTACAAAAAGCCGTATAATAACCACCAACACTAGCATGTAGCTCATAAGTTAATTGACTATCCATGCCAGCCATCGAGCAATCAATTGCTTCCTTAGCTTGCGCGCCGGTCATCTGACAATGCCAACAGTTTTCCGCCCCTTGCAGAATACCAAAGCAGTCATGACAATTTTTACCGTGCTCAATATAATCACCGTCGCAATTTTCCGAAGCGACCATATGAGTATAACGACACGGAAAACTTAATTTCCATTGATCGAATTTTTCTCTTTCGGTATCTACCGGACCAGTCTCTAATTTTTGCTTTAATTTTTCAAATTCCTCCGGCGTGACTTTTTGATTATAAACGTAATACTTTTTATTCTGTAAATTTTTACAAGCAATGCAATTTTGGCAGTTAGAGCAATTCTCCAACAGATAACTATCTAAACAATTAACACAATCTTTACAATAAAGACAATGATAACATTTGGTGCATTCTACACATTCGTAGGTTAATTCACCGTTTATCACCACTAAGCAATCCAGACAATCCCGCGACATACCGGTCCAGGCCGAATAATAAACATCTTCACAATAAAAACCAGCAAAAACTAAGTAACAATTTTTATTACTCATGCCAAAAGTCGTATAATCGCAATTAGTATTGGTGCCATCCTGCTGCATCCCCCGCCGCGGCACGGCCAACCGTAAATCGTGGAACTGATCAAAAAATGGACGAGAAAAATCAAACTCCCGACCATAACTCATCGGATCCCACTTGTCACTCCACCAAATATCTTCCTTATACACTTTAAAGGGCGAATCATCAGCATAAAGTGAGACCATCTTTTCGCCGGTAAAATCGCATTTCCGCTTATAGAGCTTACTTTGGTTGCGAAAAGCCCAACGCCGTTGCGCCCGACAAGTTGGGCAGAGTTTTGGCAAGGGTAAATCCATTTTCTTAAAGAATGGCAGCTCTTCAGGAAAAACCTTAAATTCTTTTTGGCAGTTTTGACAATTTGGCATACTAATAAATCTCCTTCTGATAACACTCCTCACAGTAAATCTGTTCCGGACGGGTTGGCGGATAAGTGGTTTTAATTTCTTTACTACATTTATTACAAACTCGATCATATAACCGACGCGGATTGCGTTTCTGCATCCGTTCGGCCTGGCGACAATAAGAACATTTATCTGGCAGCGGCATTTGCAACTGACGCAAACGAATCAATTCTTGTTTGACAATTTTATAATTACGGCCGCATTCTCGGCAAGCAAACATTTCATTAATCACACCATCAGTCGCCTCGCTGATTTTATCAGGTAGTTCGCTGGTGGCCGGTAATTTTTCCTTAGCACCAACCTCCAACCAATAACAACCAAGTTCTAGCGTCTCTTCTTTAGTTAACGATAAATAATCATGCGCTACGGTGTGATTGTAAGGAAAAGGCGAATATTGAGCAGGAAAATAATTGCCCCATTCACCTGTTTTTTGCATATGTTCAATAATTCTAGGCACCAGCTTATTATATTCCTCTTCAGTATATTGTTTATTAAAAACACAATACTCTTTATTGCGCAGGCCGCAGCAACCAAATAAATTTTTACTACTCCAGCAACTTTCGCTGTACATGATATGTTGACTATAAAAAATATAAAGAGAAAATATAACGTCGTAAATATCAATTGTGCCCAAAACCTGATAAGCCAGCTCCTGCTTTAAATACATATTTGAACAATCAACCAAATCTTTGACGTTAACTCCGACAACAACGTATTTGCAATCCTCGCTATCATTACAGTCATAGCAATCTGTACAATTTTTACAATTGGTCAAAAAATCGCCAGTTGAATTTTGACACTTAACTACCGCTGCATACTTATGAATGCGTTTTTGACGCAATTCATTGAGGATCTTAACCGCCTGGCTAACCTTAGTCCGTGAACCTAAAACCTCATCTTTGGCTTTTTCAAAATCTTCTTTAGTCACCGATTTGTTCCGAATGCAATATTCTTGGTTTGTCAGATTGGTACAAAAAAGACAGCTGCTACAACCATGTAAATTTTCCGAAAAATAACAATCGTGACAATGTAAACCATAAGAAAGATACAAGCAATGATAACATTCGGTAATATTAAAACAACCGTAGCAGAGCTCCGATTTGTAAACAAAATCTGAATCCATAATATCACGGCTGCTCTGAATCAGCTTACCATAATAACAATCTTCATCATTTTCCGAACAATTTACGAGATAGCAGTTTTTGCAATAACCAGTCCCAGTAGTATAGTCGGAGTTTTGGCAATTGCTGATCATTAACGCTAACCGCGGCACGGCTCGAGCTAATTCGTTAAACTGTTCAAAAAACGGCCGCGAGAAATCAAAATCACGACCATAATCAAGGCCGTCCCAATCATCTTGCCACCACTCTTCTGGAGTATAAAGTTTTAATTCTTTATTCCACGGCATTTCCGGCGAATACAAAGAAATGATTTCCCGGCCGCTTTTGGCTGAAACATTCTTAAATAGATAGGCCTCATTACGATGAACCGTCCGAAAACGTAGACGACACTCCGAACAAAAAACCGGCTGAGGAATCTGATATTTCCGACCGCCGATAACCGGACTAATCCGATCTAAAAATTTTATCTCAAAATCAGAAATAATAAATTCTTGGTTACATTTTCTGCACTTAGGCATATTTTCTAGCAGTATACGGGTCTTAGTATACAGTATGCAGGAATTGATTTCCACGGATTGTTGGACTTAGCCCCTATATACTGTATACCGCATACTATTTATTGGAACCGTATTGCTTTTTATAATACTTCTGGTATTCCCCTGATTTAACCCGTTGCCGCCAGGCCGGATTGTCCAAATACCATTTTATAGTCTTTTTCAAATAAGTATCAAAATCATACTCTGGTCGATAGCCAAGTTCTCTCTTAGCTTTAGACCAATCAACCGCATACCGCCGATCATGCCCGGGCCGATCTTTAACATATTCTAAATAGCTTTTATCTTTACCCATAATTTTTAGAATTTTTTCTACCAATTCCAGATTACTAACATCTTTAGTCATCCCACCAATACAATACGTTTCTCCCACCTTGCCGCGCTTAATAACTAAATCAATTGCCCGGCAGTGGTCATCAACATAGAGCCAATCGCGAACATAAAGCCCATCGCCATAGATTGGCACTTTCTTACCCTCAATCAAATTGGTTATAGCTAATGGAATCAATTTTTCTGGAAATTGGTACGGGCCGAAGTTATTGGAACAATTAGTAATTGTAAACGGCAGATTAAAAGTATGGGCATAAGCCCGTACCAGGTGGTCCGAAGCGGCTTTAGAAGCTGAATATGGGCTACGTGGGTCATAAAGCGTGTCTTCGTCAAACTTTTCTTTTGTGCCCAGCCGTAGTGCACCGAACACCTCATCGGTCGAAACGTGATGAAAGCGTTTAACCTTATTTTTAAAAGCCACATCAAGCAACACTTGAGTCCCTATAATATTGGTCTTGATAAACACTGCTGGACCCAAAATCGATCGGTCAACATGTGATTCGGCCGCGAAATGAACTACAATATCGATCCCCTTCATCGATCGATTAACCACCGCCGGGTCGCAAATGTCACCTTTAATAAAACGATAATTTTCATTTTTTTCAACTGCGACCAAATTTTCTAAATTACCAGCGTATGTTAAACTGTCCAAATTTAAAATCTGATCCCGAGGATATTTTTTTAGCCAATAAAGGATAAAGTTTGAGCCAATAAAGCCGGCGCCACCAGTTACTAAAAGTTTCATATCTGTTTTTTAAGATTTAAAACCCTCAGCCAATAAACTAAGGATAGCAAAGATTATTGCCAAGCCAAAAGCCGGGGTTGAATATAAAAAAAGAATAGGCACATCTAAATAAAGACCAAGCAAAACTAACCCAACGCCAACAGTCTGTAATAACATTTTGATCTTACCCCACTTATTAGCTGGAACAACAATATTGCGTTTTTTCCTAATTATCCCGCCCATGATAGTAACTAGCTCCAAAAAAATAATAGCGATCGAGATAAAGATGTTTATCCTTTTAACCATAATCATAATCACCGTGCTAACAACTAATAATTTGTCGGCGACCGGATCGTAAAATTTGCCCCAAACGGTAATTTGGCTACGCAACCGGGCCATGGCACCGTCTAAAGCATCGGTAAATGCCAAAATCAAAAACCAAATTAAACCCCAAAAATACTCATCAATCGTTAAAAAATACCAAACTAACGGCGTACCCAACATGCGAAAAACAGTTAAATGATTAGGCAAAATACCTTTAGGTATCAGGCTAACCAACGGTTTTAATAATTTATCTTGAGGATGTAATTTGTCAGCGGCTTCAAACATAATTAATCAATTTTAAATGGTGAATTAGGATCTTTTTCCCATCTGATCTCATCAACATCATCTTGTTTATTCTGACCACGATAAAGCCTGTCTGGCAAATTAATCACTTGCCCAAAAATATCAGAAACACATTTATAACCATGGACCACTCCTGGCGGAATAATCACTAAAGCCGGATTGTCTTGACCAAAATCTTCTTCTAGCCTCTCACCATAAGTCTTACTACCCTGCCGATTATCCCAGAGGAAGAGCCGAAAAGTGCCCGGCCCAACAAAAACAAAAGCATCCGACTGCCCTTTGTGTTCGTGCGGCCCACGAGCGACTCCGGGCTTGGTCTGAGAGATATAAGCCATGGCCGGCGCAAAATTAAGCTCATCAGCGCGATAAATCTCTACTAACCAACCCCGCTCATCACTGTATTTTTCTAGTTTTTTGATAATTACGTCTTCAATCATATTATTTTGTTATTTTGTAACCGGTCTCAATTAACATCTCCGCTATCGCCTCAAGCGGAATACCTAAGCTAAAATTATTATAACTCCCAACCAGTTTTAGAGCAAAGGTGGAGCTATAGTGGCCAACCGGATCATAACCATGGGCATAAGTCTTAAAATTAGGATCCTGGGCAATATATTTATCAATTTCTGCTTCACTCAACTGGCGCATATCTATTTCTGTCTCCACCGCACGAGAAATAACTCGCTGATTATCTAGATTAATCAGCCAAACTCCAGTATAAAAAAAGTACTTCTGACCTGATAATTTGATCAGTCTCTCTCTGCCCTCGGCCACTGACTGCGGTTTCTCTAAAATCTGCCCCTGGAAGTAACCTACGGAGTCAAAGCCAATGACGATACCTTCTTGATGATTTTTAGCCACGTTTTCCGCTTTCAACTGGGCTAGGGTTAAAACTAGTTCCTGGGGCTTGGTCGGTCGGTTAATAAACTTTTCATCGACATCACTTCCTTCGCTGATAAAGTCTAAGCTTAGTTCTTTAAAAGCGGCAATTCGGTAAGGCGAAGTGGTAGCTAAAATAATTTTGGTCATAAAAATTAAATAATTTTAGTTAAATCACCATTAATAACCACGTCCGTCATAGCTTTAATTTCTGAAGTATAGGATAAATTATTCGGAATAGGATTAAGTAAAAAAACCTTCTTGTTATTAACATGAGCAAAACCCATTTCCATCAGAGTATTACCACCAACATAATTTTTGATTTCACCCTTATCAAAATTACAGACCAAAATAGCATCGCTACCTAAGATCAGCTGATACCACCGACGAATAAAATCATATTTACGTTTAACTTCAGCGTGGTCATTCTTAATCCCATCGATTAATTCTGGCGCCGTGCCGTCAGCGATCTGCGCCATTTGCTCTTCCATCTTAGGCTCGTGCCCCAACTGCTGCAGCTGATGAAAAACATCAACCAATTCCACGGCAAACTTAACACTACCACAAAGCGTAATTATCATAGCTAACCCTTCTTATCTATAATTAAATAAACTACACCAATTATTAAACACCAAAATAAAAATAAATTAAGGTTAAAATAATTAATCACGAAGCCAAATTTAATCAGCTCAAAAATAACAAAACAAACCAAAGTGATTACTGAGACAGTAAAAACGTCGCGAATGATTTGTCGAATAAATTGATCTTTATTCATATCGATTTATTTTTTTCTCAATTCGAGAGAATAAATTACCGAGTGTTAACGGCTCACGCTCAGCTAAAATCTGAATATTAGTAATATCTACTTGGCGCACACTCCCTTTCTCTCCGGTCAGAGAAATCATCATCTGATATTTTTGATTAACAAAAGGTAATTTGGAAACATTAAAAACCACTTTACCCTCCTGCCAACCGTTACCCAAGTCTTTTACTTCAGTAAACTCCTGCTGAATAAATTGCCACTGATCCTTATTAACAAAACCCGCCAGTTTGATCTGACCAGCTGGATTAGCTCGATAAGTAATCCAAAAAGTAACAATTTTAAAGTTGCGTGGTAGCCGCAGATCAAAGTAGATCGGATCATCATACAAACTTTGATAATAATCACCATTTTCTTT
Source organism: Patescibacteria group bacterium (assembly GCA_041650515.1). GTDB lineage: Bacteria > Patescibacteriota > Patescibacteriia > JACRDY01 > JACRDY01 > JBAZLA01. The sequence continues at coordinate 71,393 of JBAZLA010000003.1, read as the reverse complement.
CTGAATTTCCGAAATCCGTTCTTTGGGGCCCAGAGTCAGAATAAACGGCGAATTATGCTTAAAATCATACTCAGCGGCTAACTGACCTGACACAACTAAATCTTGGTGGACTAAAAATAGGGCCAACATAATTGGCGCAATAATTAGGACACCGCGAATAATTTTGTGTAATTGAGACAAAGACATATCTGGCTATTAATAAACTTCTCTATTATAGCACTCCTCACAATAAACTTTCTCCGGTCGATCCAGCGCATAAGTAGTCCGGATAGTCTTATTACAATGAGCGCAGGAACGCTCAAACAATTTACGCGGGTTGCGTTTCTCCATCCGCGCAGCATGACGGCAATGGAAACATTTACGAGGAAGAGGCAGACCGTACTTACGGTAAAAATCTAATTCTTGTTTAATAATTTTATAGTTACGACGACAACGCTCGCAAGCTAAAACTGCTGTTAAAACATCATCCTGCACCTCTTCAATCTTGATTGGAACTTGATAAGTTTGCTCTTGATAATCACGCTGATCCGGATCAAGCCAATTATACCCTTTAGCTAACGCCGCTTCCTTGATCAGTGGATAATACTCCGCTGCCATAGTCTCATTATAGCCAAAGGGCGAACAGGCAATTGGAAAAAAACTTCCCCATTCTCCACTCACCGTTAGAGCACTAATAATTTTATCTCTTAATTCTTTATATTCTGCTTCAGAATATTTTTTGTTCAAAATATAATATTGCTCTTTGTTGTGCAAACCAATACAGCCAAAACAATTCTTAATTGCGTTGCATTCTTGGCAATAATCTAACTCGCTAGAATTTTCCAAACAACCCTGGCAGCAGAGTAAACGATAGCCATAGCTGGCCAAGATATTATAAGACAACTCAATTTCCCAGGCGGTGTAACAACAATCATAAGTCTCTGTCCCATTCTGAAGAGTATAGCAATATCTTGTATCTTCAGAGACCTTGGTGTCATAACAATCTTGGCAATTTTTAGAACGATAAATATAGTTGCCAGTACAATTTACACAACCGATGATGGTACTTTCCCGAACCGGCATAACTTTTCTAAGCTCATTAATCTTAGCTTGTCTCACCGCCTCGCCAAGAGCCATAAACTTTTCAACCTCACGATGATATTCTTCATCATTAGCACAAGGTTTATTCAAAACGTGTTGATGCTGATTAATCAAACCGTAACAACCCACGCAATCCTGGCAGCCTTTGCAATAATAACAATACTTACAGTCGTTGCAGCCGCTACAGTCACTACACCAAAAAAGCCCATAAGATTCGTTACAATCAATACACTTAAAGCATAATTCACATTTACGAATATACAGACATTCCCGGCAATCCTGAGAGTTCCAAACAATATGACCATAATAACAATCTTCATTACCAACGCAACCAAAAACCATATAACAATTGTTAGAATAGGCCGATAAATTAGTATAGTCACAATTATGACAATTATTAGTCCAAATCGCTGAGTGTGGTATATCTTTATAAAGCTCAACAAATTGTTCAAAAAAAGACCGGCTCAGATCATAATCGCGGCCATAACGGATCGGATCCCACTTATCGGAATTCCAATCATAAATATTTATGACCTTAATTTTGCTCTGCGGGCTGAAACGGCTAACGACGTCTTTACCGGTCAGCTCACATTGACGAACATAAAGATTAGTAAAATTACGCCAAGCAATCCTTCGCTGTTGACGGCAATCAGGACACTCTGTTGGCTCTGATACACCAATCTTGCTGTAAAATGTTTGATCCTCAGGATAAATGGTAAATGGCTGGTTACAATTTTTGCAATTAGTCATATTAATATATTTCTTTTTGATAGCACTCCTGGCAATAAACTTTCTCCGGTCGATCCGGCGCATAAGTGGTCTCAAATTCGTTCTGGCAGCCTTCATGCATACATTGACGACGCCATAACCGCTTGGGATTTCGGCTATTTAACCGGCGCTCTAAGCGACAATCAGGACAAGAACGCGGCAAGGCAATACTTTGGCGTTGATAAAAATTAAATTCTGGTTTTAAAATTTTATAATTACGGGAACACTGGCTACAGGTTAAAATTTCAGAACTAATGTCTTCTCGAATTTCTTTAATTGATTCAGGAACTCTATCCCAGCTAGCAGTCTCCCGACCAAAAGCGCCGCTATCTTCTTCTTTCCATTTAGCGCCAAACTTTAATGCTTGTTCTTTAGTTAATGGCAAATCGAGCTGTGACCGACTTTCATTATAACCAAACAAAGACAGTTGGTAAGGAAAAAATTCTCCCCATTCTCCGGTCTGTTTCATGTGTTTAACTATCTTATCCTTCAACTCAGTATATTCATCTTCATTATATTGTTTATTAAAAAGGCAATATTTTTTACGATGCAAACTAGCACAACCAAAAATTTCTTGACAAGTAAAAATACAATGGCTATACCAGACGTTTCGACTTTCCCAGGTCAAAGAATCAAAAAAGGTACCATAAGAACCACGACCGGTGGAGATACATTGATAAGCTAATTCGCTGGGTGTACCACCGTAGCCACTGCAGTCATAAGCATCTTTGATACTTTCACCATTGATAACATAACCGCAATCTTCAACATTATAAAGATCATAAATATCATGGCTATTTTTGCAATAACGAATATAATCACCGGTGGAATTAGTTATCTTAAAGCTATGAGCTGGCGCCACCACGGCTAACGCCTTAATATCAATAAATTTTTTTCTAATATCAGCCGCGGCCGAGAAAGCAGCTAATCCCTCTTTAATTCGACTAATCTCCTCCGGGCTGGCTGGTTTATTCCATAAATAATTTTTGACATTGCGTAAATTGACACAACCAAAACAATTGGTACAACCAACACAATCATAACAAAAATAACAATCGTGACAGCCACGCGAATAATCAGTAAAGGAACAATCATAGCAATTCTCAATATCACAACACTCATAACAGAGTTCAGAATCATAACAAAAAACTACATCAATACAATCTTTTGATCTAAATGATGCCCAACCATAATAACAATCTTCACATTCTGTCGAACCTTCAAATTGCAAATAACAATTTTTATTCCGTGAAGCATGGTGAGTATATTCCGAATTAACTGAATTAACATTATTGATGGCCAACTGAGGAGCGGCGAGGACCAATTCTTCAAATTGAGAAAAAAATGGACGAGAAAAATCAAAATCACGACTATAGCTAGTGCCATCCCATTTATCTGAAAACCAACAATCATGACAATAAACTAAATATGGCTTATCGGCTGAAAAAACCGAAACAATATTTTTTTTGCATAAATCACATCGCCGCTGATAAAGTTTACAAGAATTACGCCAAACCGATCGTTGACGATGCCGACAATCCGGGCAATCTAAGGGCGATGGTACATCAATCTTTTTATAAAACAAAAGATCTGACTGATGATATTCAAACGAATTTTTACATTGTCGACAAACGGGCATATTTTAATATATTTCCTTTTGATAGCACTCCTCGCAATAAACATTCTTTTCTCCGGTTTTATATTTGGTAACCAGCCGATTCGAACATCGACCATCATGTTTATGGCTAGTTGACTGACAATCACACTGCCGCTCGGTTAGATTACGATCCCCCATTAGGTCCAAACGTTGGCGATGACGACAATGCTGACAAATTCTTGGTATGGGAATATTCAATGCTCGATACAATTTCAACTCTTGTTTAATTACCTTATAGTTTTTTCCGCACTTTGTACAGCTTAAAACTTGATCAGTAATATCCTCTTTAACTTCGTTAATATCATCCGGAATCTGTTCCGCTTCAAACGTTTCTTTACCAAAAGTTCCCGGCATTTCTGCCTGCCAACGATAGCCAAACTTAATGGCTTCTTCTTTAGTCATCGGATAAAAATCCTGGGCCGCGGTTTCGTTGTAAGCAAAAGCCGCCATTGCCTGAGGCAAAAATTCCGAGATTAGGCCAGTCTTGGTCCAATATTCAATAAGTTCCTTTTTAATCTTATAATATTCGTCCTCACTGTACTGCTTGTTTAAAATACAAAACTTTTTTTTGTGCAATCCAATACAACCTAAGCAATCCAGACAAGAAACCGAATTTTCACAAAAATAAATATCACTGGAGAAAACCGTATTATAGCAGCTAACTACCTGACTGCCGCCCTTAATAACCGCAACATTGCTCGCCCAATCAACTGGTTGGCTGCCAATCGCAAAACCATTAAAAACATTACGGGCGAAAAGCAGGCTGGCTGAATTCCAAGCATTCTCGGTTTCAAAAGTATTATAGCCCAGCTCAACGTTAACGCAGTTCTGCATATTGTCGCCGGTACAGTTTTCGCATTTAGTTTGATAAGAATATTGGTGTAAGGAATTTTTGATCAATTCCTGCCACTTTTGCCAATATTCCTGCGACTGAGCATAACTGCCTAGCCGCAATCCTTTAACTTTGGCTTCATATTCTGCCTTGGTTAATTGTTTATTGGCAAAAACATAAGATTGATTGCGCAGGTTGCTACTAAGAAAACAATTTTTACAGCCACGCAGGTCATAACAATAATGGCAATCTAAACAATCTTCAGCTTCTAATAAATAAGAACAATTATAACTCCGCCAAATAACCACACAAAAATAGCAACGCTCACAATCACGGCCGTAGTAGCAATCAGCCGAATCTTTAACTGTCACAATCCAATAGCAATGAAAACATTCTTCACACTGGTCGGAACAGAGCGAACACATATAGCAACTTTTAGAATCACGGATATGATTGCTGTATTCGCAGTCCAGACTGTTAAGGTTGACTAGAGCTTCGCGGGGCACTTGCCGCTGGAGCTCTTTGAGCTCAATAAAAAAATTCTCCGGTCCGCTATATCCTCGACTAAAATTTAAACCGCCCCAACTGTCGCCCCACCAACAATCACGACAGTAAACAGTAAACGGCGTTTTTTGCGGATACATACTAATAATCTGTTTATGGCACGAATCGCACTGCCGCGGATAAAAAGTCCGCTCATTGCGATAAGCCATCATCAGCCGCATCGCGCAAACATCGCAAACCGCCGGCTCGGGAAATTTGAGCGTAGCTAAAATCCGCTGACCAATCAGGCCAATAATGAACTCCTTTTGGCAATTTTTGCAAGTTGGCATAATATTTCATCGTCATTGCGATCCGCCGAAGGCGGAGAAGCAATCTCCGAGATAATCCACCAGATTGCTTCGTCGCTCCGACTTTGCGTCGGAGCTCCTCGCAATGACGCAGGGTTTAATATATCTCCTTCTGATAACACTCTTGGCAGTAAATTTTTTTCTTGGTGCCTGTGGGAAAAGAAGTATCAACTTCTCGGCCACACTGAGCACAATCAACTTTGTGCAAACTAAGCGGATTGCGCAGATTAATTTTCTCGGTATGTCGGCAATAAAAACACTGGCGGGGAATTGGTAAATTAAATTTACGGTAAAAATCTAATTCTGAAGAAATTATTTTGTAATTGCGACCGCACTGAGTGCAGGCTAAAGCTTCTTTGGTAATTTCATCTGAAACTTGGCGGATATTATCGGGAATTTGATAATTAGATTCACTATACTCTTTTTGTTCCTGATCGTGCCAGCGCCAGCCTTTAGCTAAAACTTCTTCTTTAGTTAGGGGTAAATAACCCATAGCGGGTGATTCATTATAACCAAATAAACTATACTCTGGCGGCTGAAAAGCGCCATAAATCCCCTCTTCTTTTAATCGGTTAACAATTTTTTCTTTTAATTTAAAATAATCGTCTTCGCGATATTGTTTATTAAAAATGCAAAATGATTTATTACGCAAATTAACACAACCGAAAAGATCATGGCCAGAATAACATTGTTGACAATATTCCGCGTTGCTCATCCCCTCTTGGGTATCAAAAGAAGCAATAATACTAGATGACTTATTACCCACCCCCCAAGAATTATAAACATTCTCTGCACCAACTCCCACGCCAGCACTATAAACATCAACTGAATCCTTGATATTTAAAGCATCGAGTAAATAAATACAATTTTCACAACCAACTAAGTCAAAAGCCGAGTAGCAATCTTTACAATTTAATAAATTATCGCCAGAACAATTTACAGAATTGATCTGATTAGTAGCACTATAAATTGCTTGATCTATTATTTCTTTCCAGGCACAAACAAACTTTTGTTGTTGGCTGTATGTATATAAAGGCTGAACTAATCTTTCATACTCGTCTCTATTAAGCTGTTTATTTTGATAACAATAGCGGCGGTTTCTTAAATTGGAACAAAGATGGCACGCTTGGCAATTGCGACAATCAACACAGCCGCTGCAATCTAGGGAATCATAACAATTAAAACAATACTGGCAATTATAATTACGATGACAATCAACGCATTGGTAACAAAGTTCATTTTTGGTTGCTTTTAAACAATCGCTACAATCCTTACTTTCAATTATCCAATAGGAATTAAAGACGCCCTCGCAATAATGGACTCGGAAGCTAAGGTAGCAATCTTTATTGTGACTGGAAGAATTAGTGTAATCAGAGTTCTGCGACTGGATTATCCGACCGGATAAATGGGGCACTTTTAGGTGCAGCGCTTTTAAATGATCAAAAACCGATAAACTAGAATTATAATCAATGCCATAATCAGTTCCCGACCAACTATCCAACCAATAGCACGATGAGCAATAAACTACCAAAGGTTTGTCGGGCGAGATATAAGAAACAATCTCTTTCTGACACTGAGAGCAACGGCGTAGATAAAGATAATATTCATTCCGCGAAGCATAACGAAAAACCTGCCGACAAAAAGGACAAACCTTGGGTATTGATAAGTAGTGTTTATCCAAAAACTCTTTTTCTTTAGGTAGAACGACAAATTCTTTTTGACAATTGGTACAAATTGGCATATTAATACACTTCCTTCCGATAACATTCCTCGCAATAAACTTTTTCTGGCCGATCCGGCGCATAACTGGTTTGAAACTCGTTCGAACAGCGGCCAGTATGGCCATGTTCCGACTGCTCGCACATACACTGGCGGGGCCAAAGCTTATGCGGATTGCGCTGTTTAAACCGATTAACATAGCGACAATCAGGACACTGGCGGGGCAAGGGCAAATTTTGCTTTTGATAAAAACTCAACTCCGGTTTAATAATTTTGTAATTCCGGGCGCAGTCGATACAGGCGATCGTTTCTTTTAAAATTTTATTATCGATTTTTTTGATGTTATCAGACAAACTGTCAGCTTTGATTGTTTCTTTACCAAAAATGCCCGGCAAGTCATCTTTCCAGCGCCAGCCTTTGGCTAAAACTTCCTCTTTAGTTAAAGCAAAATGATCCATAGCCGAAGTTTCATTATAAGCAAACGGCGACATCGCCACTGGGAAAAATTGTCCCCACTCGCCGGTTTTTTGCATGTGGCTAATTATTTTATCAACTTGTTTCTGATATTCCTCTTCACTGAATTGCTTATTTAAAATACAATATTTGGCTTTTTTAAGCGCCGTACAACCGAAACAATAACTACCGCCGGCCAAAAAATGATCACAATAATACATAAAATTACTATACCAAGTGTAAGTACAGAAATGGACCCGGTAACTATTAATAATGCTGAGGCATTCATAGATCAACTCATTATCAATCGAACCAATAGTGCTGTCCATACAGTCGGCGGTATTAATCACCGAATCAGAAAAATAACGATCACCATTACCATTAGCAATGTCAAAACAATAAAAACAATTTTTCGAAGTAATGATATTATTGCCAAAACAATTAGTGCAATTATGTTGCTCAGAAAAACGATAAATCGAATTTAGTTTTAGTTTTCGAAATTCAGCCAAATATTTTTGGACAACTTGATAGCTCCCCTGCTGCCAATCACTAATCTTCTTTTTATATTCGGCTGCTGTTAAAGGTTGATTAAGAAAACAATATTCTTTACTTTTCAAATTAACACACATAAAACAATCATGACAGTTGGAACAATTAAATAACCAAGCAGCATCATGACAATCAGTGGCATATTGGGCATAAGCAACATTAAAACAACGCAGACAATCGACACATTGATAACACAGCTCACAGTAAGATACACCCAGAGTATCTAGACAATCTTTGCTGTTAATCACTTTATAACCATAGTAACAATCTTCATCTTGAGAGGTGGAAAATAAAAGATAACAATTTTTAGAATCAATGGCCGCATTGCAATAATCACAATTAACAGTATTGCGGTTATTATAGTTGCTAATCCGAGGCACCTTTAGCTGAAGCTCGGCAAATTGAGGAAAAAATGGCTGGGAATAATCAAAATCCTGAGCATATTTTTGTCCATCCCATCTATCCGAGTACCAACAATCAGGACAATAAACCGTGTAGGACGTCTCCTGAGGATAAACCGAGATAACATCTTTATGACACAAATCGCATTGCCGCGAATAAAGAGTCTTAGTATTGCGAAAAACCCAGCGCCGCATCTCTCGACAGGTCGGACACCAGGTTGGTTCGGGCACGCCGAAACGCTGATAATATTCTTTATCTTCGGGGTAAATAGTAAACTCTTGGTTACAGTTTTTACAAGTCGGCATAGGGTTTTATTTGTCATCCTGAGCGTAGCGAAGGATCGGATGAAAATTTATAATAATATTAGGGTTAAGATAATAATTACTTGATTTACTATATTCCCTGCCGATCCCTCGACTTCCCCCTCGATTCGCTCCGCCAATTGGCGGAGCTCACTCGGGGTTCGCTCGGGATGACAAATTGAGATGACCCTTGCGAAGCCTGCCCTGGGTGGAACGAAGGGTTCAGAATGACAGTGGGGTCAATAGATCTCCTTCTCGTAACATTCCTGACAATAAACCAGTTCCTCGCGATCAGGCGCATAGGGTGTTTCAAATTGGTTAGCACACCTGCCCGCATCGCTACGCGAAGCGTTGCTGGCGTGACCGTGTTTTATATTATCACACATACACTGGCGCGAATAAAGCCGGCGCGGATTACGCAGATGGATCCGCTCCATGTGCCGACAATAAGGACATTGGCGCGGCAAGGGTAAATTCATCTTTTGGTAAAAATCAACTTCCTGGGGAATAACCTTATAATTGCGGCCACAGGTCAGACAAACCAAAATTTCTTTTGTTATCTCGGCCTTAATATCCTTAATATCATCAGCCAAATCTTCGGCTTTAATTGTCTCTTTGCCCTTAGTACTCGGTAAATTATCCTGCCATTTCCAGCCACGTTTTAGAACTTCTTCTCTGGTCAGTGGATAGTATTCCTGGGCCACGGTCTCATTATAAGCATAGGGTGAAAATTTAACAGGAAAAAATTCACCATAATCGCCATCCGCCTTCATTTTATCAATTATCTTTGGCAAAAGTCTTTTGTATTCTTCTTCACTGTATTGTTTATTGAGAATACAGAATTTCCGGTTATGCAGAGCAAAACAACCAAAAATATCCTGACAACCAAAGCAGCTGTGGCAGTATTGCAAAAAATTATTATGCCAACAAAAAGCTGAAAAAACCATATGAGAAGAAGTATCGGCACCAACAATTTCATAAAGCCAGCTAGCCGGCCAACCGGCGACATCACAATCATATGAATCAGTAATTTTTTCACCGCAAAAAAAATAAGCACAATTAACTGCCTCAACTAAATCAAAACCGTGTTTGACATTAGTACAATAAGTTAAGTGATCGCCGGTACTGCGTTCACATTTGATTAAAATGGAATAAACGTGAATCTGCTCTTTTTTAAACTGACTGAACTTATTTTTTAATTCTGAAAAATAAGAGTATTTGCCTGAATTTTCCAACCGCCGATTAAATTCTTCTGGAGCGATTTGTTCATTTAGCCAACAATATTTGGCATTGCGTAAACCAACACAACCAAAACAATTATTACAACCGCGGCAATTAAAACAAAAATAACAATCAATATTATTATGGCAATCCTGACAATTAACGCAATGATAACAATTGTCGCAATTAATTAGACTATAAGACACTTCACACTTATGACAATAGTGGGAATCCACAATATCTTTACAGTGGACATTAATCGTTCCATAAAAACAAGCTTCTGACCAACCACTACCTACTTCCATATAGCAATTACTATTACCTTCCTGCAGGTTACCATAATAAGAATTGACATTATTACTATTAAATAACGCCGGCCGAGGCACTTGATTAAAAAGTTCCATAATTTGATCCAAAATCGGCCGCTGCCAATCAATTTCTCGACCATAATTAAAAGGATCCCAATCGTCCGACCACCATTCTTCTTGTTCATATACCGGAAATGGTTTGTCAGTAGAGTAAGTTGAAAGAATATTTTTACCACTCAAATCAGAATTTCTTTGGTAAAAGATTCGTTCATTACGCCAAGCTAACCGCCGCTGCTGTCGGCAGAGAGGACAAAGCTTCGGCTCGGGCACACCAATCTTACCGTAGAATTCTTTATCCTCGGGATAGATGGTGAATTGTTGATTGCAGTTTTTACATTGCATAGTATTTGCTCGTCATTGCGAGGAGCGTAGCGACGAAGCAATCTGGTGGATTATCCGGGAGATTGCTTCGCTCCGCTCGCAATGACGTGAGGTTTAATAAATTTCTTTTTGGTAACACTCTTCGCAATAAATTTTCTCTGGACGACCTGATGGAATACTAATATCAACTTTCGTCCCACATTTGACACACTCTCGACTATAAAGTCGCAATTCTCGCTGGTATTGACGTAAATCATTAAGACGACAACCCGGGCAATGGCGCGGTAAAGCGTAATTAAATTGCCGATGGAAATCTAACTCTGGCTTAATAATTTTATAGTTTTTACCGCACAACTCACAAGCCAAAATCGCTGACATAACCATATCTGGAGTATCTTTAATATTGTCGGATAATTTGTGAGTGGCTGGCAAATACTCGCGTAGATCCTTTTCTTTCCATTTTAAACCTCGAGCTAACACTTCATCTTTAGTCATCGGAAACTGATCATTAGCTGTGGTCTCATTATAACCAAAAGGCGAAAGCTCGGGTGGGAAAAACTCACCATATTCTCCTGTCTTTATCATATGGTCTTTAATTTTGGCTACCATTTTGGGATATTCATCTTCTGAATATTGTTTGTTGAGAATACAAAATTTGTTTCCCTTCAAGGAAATACAGCCAAAACAATATTGGCTATGAAAACAATGAAAACAATAACGCAGAAATGAAGCGTCTCGACCATTAAGACAAAATTGGGCATCATAAGAATTACCACTATACGCCGAACACTCATACATTAGTTCGCCGACGCCGCCGATATAAATATCCATGGAATCATGATTACCCTTCCACGGTGACATTTCATATAAATTAGCCCCGTCAGTAACATTACCGACGTTAAAACTATTTTTTAGGTTAGCGCAGTTGGTCAAACTATCACCTTGGCAATTTTCACAGCTAACTTTACGCACGGTAAAAATAGCCTTACTATAAACTTCTTTTTTGAATATCTCCAAATTTTTTAGATGCTGTTCATATGAGCCATTGATTAATTTGGCTTTTTCCTGCTCAAATTGTTCTTGGCTCACTTGTTTATTAAAAATGCAGTAATGTTGATTACGTAAATTATTGCAGAACAAACAGCTCTGGCAACCGCTACAATCAACGCAGTAATGGCAATCCGAACAGCCCTTACCCCAATATAGATTGCTACTAAAACTACAATTATGACAATAGTGTGATTGATACATGCAATCCGACTCACTAAAAATATAACTAGAATCAAAGCAACGAAAAGCTTTATTAGTCCGTAGAGAATAATAAACATCTTCGGAGCGGTGAATAGAATAAGAGTAATAACAGTTCTTCGAAGTAGCTACTTTTAGGTTATATTCGCAATTTTCGGTCTTGTCGTTAAAAGCGGCTGGCAAAGGCGTAGTGTGAAATAATTCTGCCCACTGTTGGAAAAACGGACGAGAAAAATCAAAATCACGACCATAAGTTAATGGATCAAAATTGTCATTTTGCCACTCCGGTACAGAATAAACAACTAACTCCTTATCATCAGAATATTCAGAAATAATATTTTGGCCAGACAACGAACTTTTTCGCTGATAAAGCCGACTAAAATTACGCCAAACCATCTTACGCCATAGTCGACAATCTGGGCACCAAGTCGGCTCAGGCACGCCAATTTTAAGGTAATACTGTCGATCCGTCGCCGTAATGGTAAATTCTTGATTACAGTTTTTACACTTAGACATTTTATTTAATTTGTAATTGATAAATCTTATTCTCCCCGCTCCAACCGCTCCGTTCCTCTAACTTCAAGCTATACTGACCTAAATTAACGTTCATCTTATTAAAATCTTCCGCGGTTAAACTATTGTTGGGGTAATAATAAATTGGTTGTTGACCGACTAGTTTGCCTAAATTAGCAAAAACCGACCAATCACCATTAAAAACCGCCACTTTAAACTCCGGCCAAAAAATTTTGTCTGTCCGATCGGTGATAATAATGGAATTGGGATCTAATTCCTGCCTCGCCACTTGATTAAGAATTTTATATTGATAAGTCGCCTGATTAACTGCGGCTAAACCTTCCTCGGAATTAAAAACTAAATTAGCGGACAAAATGGTAAACAAACCAAAAATAAAAACACCAACTAAAACTTTTGATATCCGTTCTTTAAACCAATCTAAAACCTTAACAACTGGCCAAGCAACGAGCGGCAAACCTAAAATAAAACTCGGCAACCAATAGCGCAGATACGACGTGCCAATGGTCACATGATTAGAAATATTATCCATTATTGACCAAGAGCCATAATAGATAATTAAAGCATCAGTGACAAAAGCGAAGATAAAAAGATATATCCACGCTGTCCGCTCACTCTGCGCTCTGCACTTTGCACTCTGCACTAATTTAATCAAAAACCAAACAAACCCGACTAATAACGGCACAAAATACCACCAAATAATTTTGATATAATAATTCCAGCTGCTGCGCAGAATCGACCACGGATGAAAACCAAAAGGTAAAATTGCTGCTCGTTGTTCGCTGTTCGCTGTTTGTTCACTAAGGACTAAGGACTCAGGACTGAGGACTAAATTTGAATACCCCGTCTTAAAATATCCGCCATACAACTGCTGATTCCAGCTTAGAATTGGCAAAAACATAATTACAATCATGGCCAAAAATAAAACCAACGCCAGCCAATTTATTTTCTTTCGATAAACAATCACTAAACCTAAACCAACAATTGCCAGCCAAATCACTTCCGACGTCCGCACTGTTAACGCCAACCCAACAAACAACCCACCTAAAAAATATTTTAAATAAATTAGCCATCGGCCATCGGCTACCGGCCATCGGCTAAACAAAAACCAACACCCAATAATTAATAAATCCAAAAACAGCACATTTGGCAATAATCCCCGGCTAGTGTAATACCAAAAAGCCGGGTGAAGTAATAATAAAATACTAGATATTAGGGCGACCCTTCCATTCCATAATCTTTTGGTTAAACCATAAAAACAAAAAAACGCCACGATTGAAAAAACGGGCGTAAAAAATTTAACTAGATAAAGGCCAAAAAACTTTGCTAGCCAGCCATAAATCAAAATTAGACCCAAAAAACTTCCGGGTACTAACGCACCAGTCACATTAACATTAATACTGCGCGGATGAATGATATTACCAACTACCTGATTTAATGGCTCAGCTAAACTCAACTGACCGGTCCTTACATACTGACTCAGCCAAAAATAATTAGCTGCTTCGTCGGGCGAATTAACCCGCCAAGAGCTAGCAGCCGCCCCGTAGCTATAAATCGCCAAAAAAATAACCCCCAATATTAATAAAATAAGCCAATTTTTCCCCTTAATTGCCATATAATACATTTTAGCGATTTAAAGCCAAATAAGCAACTAAAAATACCCCAAGCTACTCCAATTGTCATCCCGAGCGGAAGCCCGCTTCGGCGGGCTGAAGTCGAGGGATCGGCTGGGTACCCCAATAATATACTGGCGTCGAGAGAAAAAAATAAGTTTAATTAAATCCGTGAACCTAGAATTTGAAAATTTGGCTAGTATTATTGATTAAACCAGCCGATCCTTCCACTCCGAGTTTACCCTGAGCGCAGTGAAGGGGTCGGGATGACAGGCGTTAAATAGAACTCACAGAATTTATTCTAAAAAGCCAACTACTCTATTTTGTGCTAAAATATACCCATGAATTATCTCAAAATCCTGATTTCCTTATTCTTAGTACTAACGGTTATTAACAACGACAGCGCCGGGCACTCCCTTGCAGTGGGCTTGTTTTTTGGCCTAGGCTATTTAATCTGGTTCGGCTACCTCTTGGGCCGACGAATTTTTAAACGCGAAAACGCCGCCTTGCAACTGCTAACTGGCTCCTTACTAGTTTTGACTCTATTCTCCTCTCTGGGCGCCGCCGCTTATTATCTTTATAAATTGTCAGCGCCAATTGTTTATTTAATCTTGATTCTAATTCCTCTGCTGATCTACTCCATCAACCGTTATATCCCCAAACCAACTTATCAACTTCCTCTTTCTTCATTTCTTATTTTAGCTAATAAATTACTGGGTTATTATTGGCGAATAAAGAATTTTTTCTTTCAACTTCATTATCAGAAAAAACAAATTATTTTGGAAAAATTTAAGCTCTCGGGTTTATTAAGCGCTTTTATTATTTTAACTATCATTGGTTGGGTTTATCTTTTTAGTCACACTTCAACTGCGGCTCTACGCAACCTCTGGGATGCCCTGCCTAACCGCTTTTTAATAATCTATTTTTTAATCACCCTGGTGGTAATTTTAATTTTAGCTTTATCTAAATATCGTCTAATTAATCTACTAATTAGCCGCTTGCACCTTTTTTTAACTCTAACTGTCGCCGTGATAATTTATAAAATTGGTTATGGCTTTGATCCTTTTATCCATCGGGCAACCGAAAAATTAATTTATCAAAACGGCCTAGTCACGCCCAAAACTTTATATTATATCGGCCAATATTCGCTAGTGACCATTCTTAGCCGATTAAGCCAGATCTCTGTTGAAATTATTGATAAATTTTTAGTGCCAGTGCTTTTCTCCACTTTTATTCCGGCGATCATCTATCTGGTCTACAAAAAAATCAGCCAGCCTAAATTGATTATTATTAATAACCCCAGTTTATTACCCACTAATTATTATCTTTTGCCGCTATTTTTATTAATTATCCCCTTTACTGATTTTATTGTTACAACACCGCAGAGCTTGGCTAATTTGCTTGCCCTGATAATCATTATTTCCAGTCCGCTTTTGATCACCAAAAAGATTAATTTTAATTTTATCTACCTCTTAGGTTTTATGGCGGCGACGACTATTCTAATTCACCCGCTCAGCGGCATTCCTCTTTTTCTTTTTACCGCCTTACTTTCTTATTGGTGTAAACCGATTAAATATCAGAAAATAATTATTGCTCTGTTAATATTATTTACCGTCTGTTCATTACCGGCGATTTTCTGGCTTCAATCATATTTAGCTCCCCATGTTGCTAACCCACTAACTGTCCAGAATTTTAATTGGCAAAATATCCAACAAACAATCACTCCGGCTTGGCCTATTCTGGCCGAAAAATCAACTGTTTTGCTTAATTTCTTTCACCTTTTGGGTCAAAATATTAAATGGCTAATTATTGTCTTAGCCGGCTTTGGCCTATATTTAAACTATCGTGAAGAAAAAAATAAAAGAATATTTATTTACCCACTATTTTTTGGCCTCTTGCTCTTAGTTTATCTCAGTCTACGTCTATTTATCTCTTTTGATTCTGTTATATTTTATGAACGGCTAGACTATCCTCATCGTATCTTTAACCTAAGCTTTTATTTTCTAATCCCCCTAGTCTTCGTTACGGCTGACTTCTTAATCGAGCAAGTTAGACAACAAAAATGGCTGGCTAAAAGTTTCTTTGTTCTATTATTCACCCTAGCTATTACCGCCTCATTTTATGTCTCCTACCCCCACCATGATCCTTACTATTTTAATCGGGGATTTTCGGTTTCAACAGCTGACCTTAAGGCAGTTAGTTATATTGAAGAAAACACCATCGGTGATTATCTGGTTTTGGCTAACCAATCAGTCGCCGCGGCGGCGCTACAAGAATTCGGCTTTAAAAAATATTATCAAACCAGCCAAGGTGAATTATTTTATTATCCGATTCCCACCTCTGGTCGGCTCTACCAATATTACCTCCAAATGGTCTACCAGGCGCCAACCAAAAAAACCATGCTACAAGCAATGGATTTATTGGGCGTAGAGCAAGGTTATTTTGTTTTAAACAAATACTGGACTGACTCGGAAAAATTAATTTCTCAAGCCATGGCTGAAGCTAATAGTTATAAAAATATTGATAACGGCCAAGTTTGGATTTTCTATTTCCAAAAGTAAACTTGGATAAAATTATCTGCTTAAATTTCTTATAGCCTTACCCAATTGATTCGAAAAATCAGTATCAACATTAATAGCTCTAAGACCATATTTTTTGGTTTCTTGATCAAAATATTTACTATAACGAGAAACCATTTTTCCTACTTTAACAAACGTTTCTGGTTTTTTTGTTAATACTAATAACCAATCGTTTGTAGTTATACTCTTATGAACATCCCGAGCAAATTTTTGCTCATCATGTTTGGTTAAAAAAACAGCCCGGACATTTTTCTGACCGTATTTATTAATCATCTGTTTAACAAAACTTGGCAGGAGCTGACAACCCTCAATAATATAATCTTTTCCATCGGCTATCTCACAAGCGATAACCGTATCAATTGCTTCATAGACCGCCCTGGCCTCTCTATTTAGGGCACTAATAATTTGCGCGGCGGAATAAGTACTATAAAAATCATCATTATTCCTCGCGCCCTTTTTCCGACGTAAAAAACTATAAGGATATTTCTTCGGCCATTGCTTCTTAGGGGTATAAACACGGGACACCGCCTCTAAGGTATCAGAAGAAATCCAAGAAATACCGAATTTTTTAGACATCATCTTGGTTAACGTGGTTTTGCCGCATCTTGGTGGGCCGCCGACTAGATAAATCATAGAAAAACATTCTAAAAAATAAAAATTACCGAACTCCGCACTCTTTAACGTATTTTTGACAAATAGTAGCCAACTCCGCCATTTTTTTATCAGTAAAAGCTTTTTCTTGATTAAAAGTCGGGTCTAGTAGCTTACCTTGATTTAAAAATTTTTGCAGATAATAACGTTTAGCGCCGCTGATTAATTGGGCCATCGCCTCAATATCTTCTTCGGCATGTAGTCGCGGCAAGATTGTGCTCCGAAATTCGTAACCAACCCCGGAATGCATAATTAGATCAATGCTGGTTTTTATCAACTGATCTTTCACCTTAGTATTAATCACTTTTTCATACTTAGCTAGCGGTGCTTTAATATCCATGGCTATGTAATCGAGTAGCCCTGCTGTTAATAAATCTTTTAGCACTTTTGGATTAACACCATTAGTATCTAACTTAACTTCTAACCCTAAATTTTTGACCTTTTTAATAAATTCTTTTAGATCCGCCTGCAAGGTCGGCTCGCCACCAGTGATCACCAAGCCATCAATAACCTTTTTTCGCTTTTCTAAAAACTCTAAGATTTCCCTTTCCGGGATTAACCGCTCACCAACCAAAGAAATTAGTTCCGGATTATGACAAAAGCCACAGTTAAAACAGCAACCTTGAGTAAAAATAATCGCTGCGACTTTGTCTGGAAAATCGATTAGTGAAGTTTTTTGTAAACCAGCAATCTGCATATAATATTGATGGAGATATAAAAAGCGGCCAAACCGCTCTTTATGTTATTAACTGTGGTCTAAAATCTTAAATCTCACTAACAACCATCACCAAGCTGTTTATCATAGGTTTTGCGGTCGATAAACTCGGCTTGTTTGCCTTTATTCCACTGTTGAACCGGGCGCAAATAGCCCACAATTCGGGAATAAACCTCGCAAGGTTGGCGTTGTAATTTGTTGGCGGCCATATATTTGTTAATCATTAATTAATAATTGGATTCAACGATTCGATCGGTAAGTTTTCTTTATTATCAACACTTTCTAAATAACCGATCTCTTCGTCACATTTGGGGCAAAAAAGATGCTCACCAGCTAAATAACCATGTTTGGGGCAGACTGAGAAAGTTGGTGTGATGGTATAATAGGGCAGATGATAATTATAGGCGATCTTTTTGACCAACTCTTTTGTTGCCTGCACTGATGGCAATTTTTCACCAATAAAACCATGCAACACCGTACCACCAGTATAGCGAGTCTGCAAATCATCTTGTAAATCAAGCGCCTCGAAAATATCATCGGTATAATTAACCGGCAAGTGCGTCGAATTAGTGTAATAAGGATCAGCTCCCTGCTCTTGGTAGGCTTTTTCATTAGCCACAAGTAGATCCGGATATTTTTCTTTGTCATGCTTAGCGAATCGGTAAGTCACCCCTTCGGCCGGCGTCGCTTCTAGATTAAATAAATTATTAGATTCAGCCTGATATTCCCCAGTCTTATCGCGCATAAAATCCATCAATTCAACGGCCAAAGCATGACCCTCGGAGCTGGCAATACTCTTATTAGCCCCTAAATAGTTAAGTAGCAATTCATTCATACCATTGATGCCGATAGTATTAAAATGATTTTTCCAATATTCACCAAAGCGTTGTTTAACCGACTCTAAATAATGTTTGGAATATGGGTAAAGGCCACCATCAGTAAAACTTTCCAAAACCTTCCGCTTAATATCAAGACTGCGACGGGCCAAATCCATTACTTCGGCTAAACGCGTTTTGAGCTCAACGACACTTTTACCTTTAGCTAGATAACCAACGCGGGCCAAATTAATCGTTACCACCCCAATACTACCGGTTAACGGATTAGCGGCAAATAAACCGCCACCACGTTTGCGTAGCTCACGGTTATCTAGCCGCAACCGACAGCACATTGACCGGGCATCGTCGGGCTTCATGTCCGAATTAACAAAATTGGCAAAATACGGAATGCCATATTTGGCGGTCATCTCCCAAACTAGGTCTAAAACTGGATTATCCCAATTAAAATCTTTGGAAATATTGTAGGTGGGAATAGGAAAAGTGAATACCCGTCCCTTAGCGTCGCCCTCAATCATCACTTCGGCAAAAGCCTTATTAAACAGATCCATTTCGGCCTGAAACTCTCCATATTTTTCTTTTTGTGGCACGCCACCGATGATCGCTGGCTGATCAATATAATAAGAAGGAACGGTTAAATCTAGGGTAACATTAGTAAAGGGCGTCTGAAACCCAACCCGAGTGGGAACATTCATATTGAATAAAAACTCTTGCAAACATTGCTTGGTTGCCCGATAGTCTAAACCATCATAACGAATAAACGGCGCTAATAAGGTATCAAAATTAGCAACCGCCTGAGCCCCAGCCGTTTCGCCCTGAAGAGTGTAAAAAAAGTTAACGAGCTGACCTAAAGCCGTTCGAAAATGATGTGGCGCTCGACTTTCAACTTTACCGCTGACGCCCCCAAAACCACGCAATAAAATATCATTAAGATCCCAACCACAACAATAAGCAGCCAAAATCTGTAAATCATGCAAATGTAAATCAGCATTGGTATGAGCATCGCGAATCTCCTGCGGATAAACTTTATTAAGCCAATAATGAGCCGAAACCGCCGAAGCGACATGATTATTCAAACCCTGCAAAGAATAACTCATATTACTATTCTCCTTAACTCGCCAATCAACCTGTTGTAAATAGCCTTCGACCAAAGAATCAGAGTCAATCATCGCCTGCAGATTACGGATCTTAGCATGTTGGTCACGGTAAATGATATAAGCCTTAGCCGTTTTAATCACCCGATTCTTAATCAAATGTTCTTCAACAATATCCTGGATCTCTTCAACCGCTGGGATTGAGCGCTCATGAAATTTTTTGTTCAAAACTTCCACCACCTGATCGGCAATCTTTTCGGCTAGCTTTGGATTACCCTCGCCAGTAACCTCCATCGCTCGAAGAATGGCGGTGGTAATCTTTTGTTCATCAAAGGGAGCAATCTGATCATTACGTTTACGAATTTGGCTAATTTTGTTCTTTTGGTAAGCAGCGCTCATGCTGTTAATTATCTTAATATTTAAATTATCTGATTATGACCTGTTTTTACTTAATAACTTACGTAATTCGCGTTCAAAAGTTTGGGCATCTTTAAATGATTGGTAGACTGAGGCAAACCGGATATAAGACACCTTATCCACCTTCTTGAGCCGCCGCATGACAATCTCTCCAATCTCTGAGCTGGTGATTTCGTTACTTTTGGCGGTAACTTGAATGTCGCGCTCGATATTATTGATTAATTTGTAAAAATTATCTTTAGTGATCGGCCGCTTCTCTAGCGCTTTTTTTAAACCAGCTTCCAACTTTTCCCGAGCATAAGACTCTTTATGACCATTACGCTTAACTACTGTCAGGTCCAAAATTTCTACCTCTTCATGGGTGGAAAACCGAAAGCCACATTTGAGACACTCGCGGCGACGACGGATAGAAATTTCGTCAGCACCAACTCGCGAATCAACTACTTTGGTTTCATCGTGATAACAAGCCGGACATTTCATAAGAAAACATGGATATAAGCCCTAAATAAGCACCTTTAATCCTACCTCTATAAAGTGATAATAAAAAAGGCTTATTTCGAGTACCTTATTTAAATTGCCAATTATCTAAATAACCCAATATATAGTATCCACATTTTCAGTATAGCACTAGATATAGTGCTGTCAAATTTTTAGCAAATTTATCATTTTGGGGCTAAAATAAGGGCTTTTTTTAGAGTCGTTTTTTATTAAAAACCACCAACAACCCTCAAAGGCTGTGGATAGGTTAGATTCTCACAGCCCGTTCTTGGCATTTTTATATTTTTTCTATATAATAGACCCATGACTGACCTGAAAATTGACCTCTCCAAAATTAAAGACGAGCTCAATAAGGAAAAAATCATCAACCAAGTGCCCAAAACCCGGGTTAAAAAGATTATCTTCTACCTGGTAGTTTTTTTAATTATCATTGGGTCGTCACTTGGCCTTCAAAACGTCTTTTCCACTAAGGATAATGGCAATGACAACGTCGGCATCTGGACCCAAATCAAGCATCTACTAATTAGTAAGGACAAAACCTTAGCCGGCGAACAAGATGATCGGATCAATTTCCTCCTCTTGGGTATGGGCGGACCAGGCCATGATGGCCCTTACTTAACCGACACGATAATTTTGGCTAGTTTTCAACCATCAACTAAAAAAGTGGCTTTGATCTCTATTCCCCGCGATATGGTGGTGCCCATTCCTGGTCATGGTTGGCAACGCATCAATTCAATTAACTCTTACGGCGAGAGCCAAGAAGCCGGCTCGGGGGGAAAATTCGCTAAAGACACTATCGAGCAGGTTCTCCAAATTCCAATCCACTATTATGTTCGAGCCGATTTTACCGGCTTTTCCGACTTTATTAATCAACTAGGCGGAATCAAGGTCTGCGTTGATAATGGCTTTACCGATCAGGAATACCCAGCCGCTAATTATTTATATCAAACAGTCTCCTTCGAACAGGGTTGCCAAAAAATGGACGGTGACACCGCTCTTAAATTTGTTCGCTCCCGACACGGCAATAATGGCGAGGGTTCTGATTTTGCCCGTGGTGAACGGCAACGTAAGGTTATTATGGCAGTCAAAGACAAAATATTCTCTCTAAACACGCTACTTAATCCAATTGCCATCAAAGGTTTAATTGACCAATTTAATGAACATATCTCCACTAACCTAGAAATCGGCCAGATGCTAAAACTAGCTCAATTGGGCCAGGGTCTAACTCAAGATAATATTACTAACGCCGGGTTAACCGACGGACCAAACGGCCTCTTAGAAGTTTTAATCGGCGAAGACGGTGCCTTCTTACTCCAACCCAAGGGTGGCAATTTTGATAGCGTTAGAGAATTGGTTAAAAATATCTTCGGTCAACCAACGACAGCCGACAGTCAGAAACAAGCTGCGGAAGAAACTAAACAGATTAAAGAAGAGGAAAAGATAATCAAAAAGGAAAACGCCAAAATCGAAGTCCGTAACGGTACGATGATTACCGGCCTGGCGGCCAAAAGCCAAAACTACTTAATATCACTGGGTTATGACGTCCCGAGTATCGGTAACGCACCTTTTCGTGATTATGAAAAAAGTGTCGTCTATGATTTAAGCTCCGGCCAGTTCCCCAAAACCATGGAGTTTATTATCGATAAACTAGAAGCTAACGTCTCCAGCCAAATTCCTAGCTGGTTGACGACTGTGGCTAAAGGCGATATTGTAATTATCTTAGGCCAAGAAGCCGAAAAACTAAACCTATAACCAACTATGGGCAAACTACCCCTAGTGGCCTTAATTGGTCGAACTAACGTTGGTAAATCAACGCTTTTTAATCGTCTGATTGAGATGCCTAAAGCCTTAGTCTCTGATCTACCCGGCACCACCCGTGACCGGAATTTTGGTAATGTTATTTGGCGGGGTAAAGAATTTACCTTAGTGGACACTGGCGGATTGGATTTAGGTTATTTAGCTAAAAATAAAATCCCCAAAAAACTAAAATTAACTGAACGTGTTAACCCCGATGATTTGATCGAAACCAATATTGTTAAACAGGCTGAATTAGCAATTAAACAAGCAGATTTTTTGATTCTGGTAGTTGACGGTCAAGTTGGCTTACAGCCTGAAGATTACACTATCACTAATATTGTTCGCAAATCCAACAAACCTTATCTACTAGCCGTCAACAAAGCTGACCGGGCCAGCCAACGTTTGGAAATCTGGGAGTTTACTAAATTAGGATTAACTGATCCGATTCCGGTTTCGGCAATCACCGGCTCAGGTACTGGCGACCTGCTCGATATCGTCGTGAAAAAATTAAAATTTAAACCTGGTCGTCGAACAATAAAACCAAAAACTATCAAGGTTTCAATCATCGGCAAACCAAACGTCGGCAAATCTTCATTGCTCAATGCTATTTTAGGTGAAGAGCGAGTGATTGTTTCACCGATCCCCCATACTACTCGCGAGTCCCAAGATGTTGATTTTGAATATAATAAACAATTGTTTACTCTGATCGATACAGCAGGCATCCGCCGTCATGCTAAAATCCAAAAAGGAATAGAAAAAGCTGGGGTCGATAATTCTTTAACTAATCTAAAAAAATCCGACGTTGCCTTGTTAGTTTTAGAAACTCAAAAAAATTTAGCCGTTCAGGATGCCAAACTAGCTCAAGAGATTACTGACGCTAAGTGCGGCCTAATTATTGTCGCTAATAAATGGGATTTAATACCAGACAAGAGTACTAATCTCCAAAATAAATTTATTACCTATTTTCAGTGCCATTTTCCCGCTCTAGGTTGGGCACCAGTTATCTTTGTTTCGGCCAAATTTGGCCAACGTGTCCACAAAATTCTTGATCTAGCCGCCTCGATTAAACAAGAAAGGGAAAGAAAAATCAGTGACAAAGATCTAGAATATTTACTCAAACGAGCAGTTAAACGCCACCTACCAGCTCAGGCTAAAGGCAATATTCACCCCTACATCTATTCATTAAAACAAACACGAACCAACCCACCAAAATTCGAGCTTTTAGTCCATAGTAAAGCCGATATTCACTATTCTTATATTCGCTATCTAGAAAATCAAATTCGCCAACGCTGGGGCTTCGCTGGCACGCCAATTGAGGTAACCCAAAAATTCTATAAGAAGTAAACTAATAATCTTGCCTCGACAGCTCAGCCAACATCGCCTGTTCTTTAATCAGTATAGCCTGCCACTCTGCCGCTGTTTTAGCGGCTTTTTTGGCTTTTAAAATCTGATAAATCTTTTTTAGCCAATCTGGATTATCCTGGATTAGATTAATAAAACTTAAAAAATCCAATGAATTACTTGACTGAAAACAACCAATCATCTCCTCTTTTTCTTGAGGCGACAGATCGGATTGATTAATTATTACTTTTATCTGCTCTAAATTGGTCACAATTATTATTACTTGGGTTATTTATTCAATAATTGATCAACAATATCAAAAGCCGCATCAGCAACCGACTCTTCAACTGATTTTTTCTTTTGGTGATCGGCTAATTTTTCGATAAAAAGATTAAACAATCCCTGATACTTTTGATCGGCAAAAGTTTGATCAACCGCTTGACCGATTTTTTCACTATAACCAAAAGCTAACCGCCAAGCACCTTGCATTATGGCCGCATTATAAGCGTGCAAATAGGCAATATCTTTAACCTGATCTGGTGAATAAAGCTGAGCTCGCCCTTTATCTGGATCGGCCTGAAGTTCTCTAAGAAGTCCCTCAACCCGGCTACGATCAGCTTCGGGTATCTGACCGGTCGCCCAAATTTTATTCGAATCAAACATCCGAAAATCTTTTGCAGTGACTATAATCGTTTTGGGCTGACCATCACCACCAAGAATACTCACTTGGTCTTCCATAGACAACTTATAGTCTTCATCAAACTTTATTGAACTACCATCAGATAATTTCAAAAAGATAGTTCTGGCTCGAGAATTATATTCGTTCCCTGATAAAGCAGATAGAACACCGTTATGAACTAACGTGGTATAAAAATAATCCGAATTCACCAAACCCTGCAACGCCGAGTAATCTTTTTGATCTAACATATTCTGGATTTTCTGACCCAATCGTCCATCACGAGAATGACCATTTAACGCCCCTAACCTCCTATCGAGAGGCATTCTACCACTATCAATCAGCTGGGTGATCAAAAATCGATCTTCTAAGGGTCTAATTACCTCATGGTCAGCGCCACCACGTCCTTCCATTTCGGCCATAGCGGTATCTTGTTTGTCAAAAACATAATGTAATAACTCGTGATATAAAACTTTTTGAGTCTCTAAATTATCACCATTAGTACCAACGGATAGCTTCAATGGTTTGGGTGTGTATTTACCGCTATCAGGCCAAGCTTCAATTCGGCCACTACTTCTAAAAAAATCAGTCAAAGCCTCAGAGACAAAAGAATCCTCAGCTATTACTCGTAAAGCAGAAACTAACTTAGGATCATTATCTATCTGGCCTCCGAATTCTTCAACTAATGCATCAATTTTTTTCTTGGCCGCTCTCTCAGTAAAAGTACCAAATTTACTCATAATCTCTAGATCAACCGGCATAATACCGCTAATGCCATCTTCTTGCAATTTACTCGCCCTTTCTAAAAGGGAATTAGTATCTGAGGGTAAATAGTCATTTGCCCGATGATCTTTACCCGCCCATTCATAAACGTTACCAAAACTATTAAAAACTTTTTCATTCTCATCAACTAAAACATCATGATGTTCAGTCGACTGTGCTTGATCTTCGGCCGCGGCCGCCCGAGACTCCAACAACCCACCAAAACCAATCATGGTGGTTAGAATTAAAACTCGAGCCAAATCTTTAGCCCGCGGACAATTTCTAAATTTAGTTAAAAAACCTTCCTCAGTTGTAAGGGTTTCTACCCGAGCTCTATCTAATTCTTGTTGGTTAGATTGATCAGCCACTTCTGGCGGATATTTAGTAGCTTCTCTCATAAATATTATTTTCTAATCATCCGGCCCAAAAAACTACCACTTTCATCGGGTTTAGCAGCTGCCCGAATGCGACTTCGAGCAATCGAACTCTTAACAAATCGCAACCAATCCGGGTTTGGCCCCTTACGATTTTTATCAATCAAAATCTCCACCACGTCGCCATTTTTAAGCTTATAATCGAGATTGACGATCTGCTCATTAACTAAAGCAGAAGTACACTTATTACCAATATCGGTATGAATAGAATAGGCAAAATCAACTGGCGTGGCTGCCTCGGGTAAATCAATGACATCGCCGCGTGGAGTAAAAACAAAAATTCGATTTTTTAAAACATCAATTTTCAAATCTTCTAAATATTTTTGATTTTCATAAATTTCCTGCTGCCAGTTGGTCAACTCTTCAACCCATTTAAATTTTTTATCAGGAACAAACGAACCCGCCTCATCATAATGCCAATGAGCAGCAATACCGAACTCAGCTTGCTCATGCATTTCTTGCGTCCGAATTTGAAATTCTACCACCTCGCCATTGCCTTGGCCGGTGATTACGGTAGTATGCAAGGATTGATAACCGTTCGGCTTGGGCTGAGCAATATAATCTTTAATTCGCCCTGGTAATGGCGGCCAGGTGTTATTAACGATCCCTAAAACGTGATAACAACCAGCGAGGTCTTTAACAATAACTCGCAAGGCGACTAAATCATACACTTTAGTTATATCCCAATCATAATGCTGAAGTTTGCGATAGAGACTATAGAGATGTTTGGCTCGACCGTGAATCGAAAGATACTCAACATTATTTTTTCTCAAGCTATCTTCGAGCTGTTTTTTGATTCTATTTAAATACTTATCTCGGGTAGTATAACTCTTGATGGCTAATTTTTCGACTCGGCTATATTCTACTGGCAAAGCATATTTAAAAGCAGCATCCTCAAGTTTGCCTTTAATTTCACCAATACCCAAGCGATTGGCGATTGGCGCATAGATCTCTAGACTCTCCTGAGCGATACGCACTTGTTTATCGCGCGGCAAATGCTCCAACGTCTGCAAATTGTGCAAACGATCAGCAAAACGAATTAAAATTACCCGCAAATCAACCGCCATGGCGACAAACATTTTGCGTAAATTCTCAATGTAACGTTCCATACCACGATATTTTACCTTACCCACCTTGGTAACTCCTTCAACCATGAAAGCAATATCAGCACCAAACTCTTTCTTAAGCTCTTCAATAGTGACTGCAGTCTCCTCGGGAACATCGTGCAACAAAGCAGCGGCAACAATATTTGGTCCGCCCTTCATCTCCGCCAAAGTCAAAGCAGCGGCATAGGGATGACTAAAGTACGGCTCGCCCGAAAACCGCTTCTGTCCTTGGTGAGCTTTTTCCGCGAAATCATAAGCTAAAGAAACAACATCTAGATTAGCTCTAGGATGGCTCACCTGAATAATTTGTAGTAGCTTTTCTAGAGAAGACATATAGCTAACTTGTTTTGGCTTCAATTTCTAAAGCTTTTAATATCTGCTGTCGAGCATAGCGCGTCCTAACCGATCTCAACCAGCTCTTGGCTGGTTTTTTAGTTGATCGGGTAATGATCTCTACCACGTCATTGTTTCTCAACTGATAATCAAACGGCCGTTTAATGTCATTAACTAAAACACTAACACAATGGTTACCAACGTCGGTATGAATCATATAAGCAAAATCAAGCGGCGTCGCCCCTTCGGCTAATTCGATAACATCACCCTTGGGTGTATAAACAAAAATCCGATTACTCAATAAATCAAAAGTAAAATCTTTAACATCATTTTCCTCGTGTTGTTTGCGAGTATTCAGAATCTCACCGATCCAATGGGAGATATCTTCATTCAAATGAGGGTGTTTATAAAAATACTGAGCCGCCAAGCCATAGCGGGCTTCGTCCTGCATCTCTTGGGTCCTGACCTGAAACTCCATTGGATAACCTTCATCGCTAAAAACAGTGGTATGTAAGGAACGATAACCATTAGGCTTAGGTGCGGCAATATAATCCTTCACCCGTCGTGGCTTAGGTCTCCATAAACTATGGATTATGCCCAACATCGAATAACAATCCCAGACCGTTGACACAATTATCCGGACAGCAAAAGCATCATAAATCTCGTTGAAACCCTTATTTTTTTCTTGCATCTTCTTATGGATGCCCCGAATATGTTTAAAACGAGTACTAATCTCAAACGCTAAACCTTGCTTTTTGGCCAATTTTGAAATTTTTTGTCGAACCTGTTCGACAATCTGGTCGCCAAGACTTCTCAGCCCTTTATCTAGTTTATCCTTAATTTTTTGATATTCTTGTGGATGCCGATATTTAAAACAGATATCTTCCATGTCGGCCCGCAGTCGCCACAACCCCAACAGACTAGCTAAAGGAATATATAGTTTTTCGCTCATCTCGATATATCTCTTTTGTTTTTCAACTGGAAAACTATCCAAATGTTCTAGATTATTAAGTCGTTCAGCCAGTTTAATCAAAATCACCCGATAGTCTTTAGCAACAGCAATAAACATCCTCCTAGCGCTTTCTAGGTAACGATCAGTACCTCGAAAACGGGAATCAATATGCGAGATGGCATTTAGATTAACCATTATTTTACCAACATCTGGACCGAAATCTCGGCCTATATCCTCAACACCATACTCGGAGTGTCTAGGCAAATCATGGAGTAGGGCAGCCACTACTACCACTTGATCCATCTTCATTCTAGCCAGAGTTAAAGCAGTCCCGACTGGGTGATCAATATAATTAAGGTTACCCCGCTTTTGACCGCGCAAATATCGACTAGCTGTCGAGTAGGCTTTCTCGATTAATCTGATATCGGCCTGTGGGTAATTGCTTTTAACTATTTGAGTAATAAGGTTAAACATATTTTCACAATAAAACAAAACTAAATAAAAATCAAGGGAAAACCCCTCTTGACAATTCACTTAGATATGGTAAGCTACTGACTGTAATGCAAGGGCTAAAAACCCACCTAACGCAGACAACTCCTCGATTTTTGGGGAGTTTTCTGTTGACCAAAGGAGCGATTCCCGATCAGCGTAAAAGTTTATGATAATTAATAGCAAAACGATGAGCCTCGTCACGGATTCGTTGTAGAAGTAAACGGCCACCAGATCGTGGGTCTAAAATAATTGGCTTTCTCTCCTGAGGAATATAAATCTCCTCCTTTTTTTTAGCTAAAGAAACAATTGGAATATCTAAACCTAGACCAGCTAAAACTTTCAAGGCGACATTCAGCTGCCCCCTTCCACCATCAACTAGAATCAAGTCTGGCAACCCCCAACCTGTCCGATGATAACGCCGCGAGATAATCTCTAGCATCATAGCATAATCGTTAGGCCCGACTACTGTTCTAATTTTAAAGCGACGGTATAGCTTTTTATTCGGCCAACCATTAGTAAAACGGACACAAGAACCAACAGCCAAACGGCCAGTAATATTAGAGACGTCAAACCCATCGATATCGACCGGCAAGACCGGCAGATGACATTGGGCCTGCAATTCCTGCGCTGGTGTCCAACTCATTTTATTGATAACATTCTGCCTAACTAGGGCTAATAACTCTTTCTTATCCCCTTTCTGGGGTACAGTAATAACCACTCGGCTGCCCTTTAATTGATTAAGATAATCAGCGAGTGCTGACGCATCCTTAATCTTTTGAGGAATAATAAGCTCTCTAGGGATAACCCGAGTGAGATAATATTGCTGGATAAAACTGGCTAACACTTCACTAATGACAACCGGCCGATCAACTGCTGACTGGATTTCATGACGAGAGGTGATCACCCCTTGCTTAACATTGAAAACCTGAAATATTGCCTGCTGATCCACCACCACATAGTTTATTACATCTTGGTCATAATCTTTGGGTAGAGAAACTAGTTGTTTAGCTGATAAAATCTTAATCGATCTAATCTGATCTCGATAAACCCTGGCTAACTCAAAGTTATGATGGCTACTAGCTAATTTCATTCTCTTCTCTAATTGTTCCAATAATTGCTCTTTTCTACCTTTTAAAAACAACTCGGCCAATTTAACATTCTGACGATATTCAACAGTAGAGATTTCTCCCAGATTACGATCACGAATCTCGCTTAATAGTTTATATAACTCCCGGCTACTACGCGATATGAATTTATCCGTCCGCAAACCAAAAAGCCGAGCAGTTAATAACAATAAATAACGCCGCCCCCTACCAGAGACAAAGGGACCAAAATATTTACCCGGCCCTTCAATCCTACGAACGCTCACCAAACGTGGCAACTCTTCATTAGTGATCTTTATATACATGAACGGCTGATTTTCTTTAAGTTTAAAATTATATTTTGGTTGATGCTGTTTGATTAATCGAGCCTCCAACAACAACGCCTCCGCCTCGTTGCGAGTTATTATGGTTTCAATGTCCCTGATCTCAGTGAGCAATTGACTGGTTTTCCAATCGGAATCATTTTTTTGGAAATAACTTTTAACCCTTTTCGCTAAATTCTTAGCTTTACCAATATAAATGATCTGACCGCTCTGATTTTTCATCAAATAGCAACCAGACTTCGACGGCAGCTTGATTTTATTAATATTAAACATATTTAATGACTCTTAGCGCTTTTGATTTTGTTAACCTGCAAACATTTTTGGTAACGAAAAGTAGCTGGCGTGCGATAAGCTGGCCGACCAGGGCGTTTACCAACTTTTGCATAATTCTTCATAACTTGATCTTAAAATTATAGCCTAGTTGAAGCAATTTTGAAATAAGCTTTAACACTGAAGCGTTATCTTTGACAACTTGCCTTCTTTAGTTTAGAATATGAGCACTATAAGATAGGCCGAGGTGGCGGAATTGGTAGACGCGCACGACTCAAAATCGTGTGGACGCAAGTCCATGAGGGTTCGATTCCCTCCCCCGGCACCAATTGCCGACAAACTAGCGCACGCCCGCCCCGTGAAAGGTTTGTAGGGACTCAAAATCGTGTGGACGCAAGTCCATGAGGGTTTCAATCTTGGCATCAAGATTGAAAGGGCGCGAGTGCGCGCAGCGCCCGGGACCGCGAGTCGGAGCGAGCGAGATTCCCTCCCCCGGCACCAAGTTAAAATCTCTTAACTTGGCATTTCGGCTAAATCAAGCTATACTGTAAATCTTATCCTTATAGCGGGGTAGAGCAGTCCGGCAGCTCGCCAGGCCCATAACCTGGAGGTCGCGGGTTCAAATCCCGCCCCCGCAACCAAAAATTATTTTACTCAAGCGTTGAGCCAGCCCCCACACCAATTTTTAATTCTAGATCAAACCAAACTTACAAGATTAATCTTAAATTTTACTTAGACTTGAATAACACGGATTCAAAGTTGGTGTGGGGGCCAGGGTAGCTCAGTTGGTTAGAGCGAAGGACTCATAAGCCTTAGGTCGAGGGTTCGATTCCCTCCCCTGGTACCAAAACTAAAAAAACAATCGTTCCAACAGAGTTTTAAAAACCGGGGTAAGGCCGCGGTATTAAAAAATAAAAAAACGAAATAATGTATCTTACGATCCATACGGCTATTGGTGCGGCAATCGGCCAAAATGTTGCTAGTCCTTGGTTAGCTTTTATTTTAGGAATATTCTCCCATTATCTAGTTGATGCTATCCCTCACGGTGATAAAAAAATGGTTCGCGGTCTGGAACAACATGATGGCTTATTAAAATTTATCAAAGTAGTAGCCATAGACAACTCCTTTATGATCGCTACGATTCTGATTCTATTAAGCAGCAGCCAACCTAACTACTGGTCAGTCGTTGCCGGTATTGTCGGAGCAATCATACCAGACTATTCTCAAGCGATCGGCTGGTTGCTACCCAAAACTTTTTTTAGACACTTTTACAATCTGCATAGTATTTTCCATAATAAAATTACTAAATTTGATTTTTCACCTTATATTGCTTTCTGGATTACCGAGGTACCACTCTTTATTATCTCCCTTCTCCTGTTCTACTTAAAATAAAGATAACTTAAAAGACCGCCTGAGATGGCGGTCTTTTTTGATTATTTATTCCTACCACTGATAATTATTAAAAGTCCAATCAATAATCCCCTTACTCTCAGTAAACCGGCTCTCGGCGGTCGCGCTACCCAAGACAACTGAGATAACCTGATGACCGGCCTTATCGGCTACGGCTGAAGTCAAACAGTAACCAGCTTCTTCAATAAAACCAGTTTTACCACCCAAAACTTTATAGTTGCCGCTATTTAGATAACTAGTTAATAGATAATTAGTCGCCCCAGCTTGGCGCTTTTCATTTTTATTAATAACCACTGCCGTAAAATCCTTGAGCGTTGTGGCATTAGCAATGGCAGGATGGTCTAGTGCTACTTTAAGTAAAAACGCCACTTCTAAAGCAGTAGAAATATTACGGCTGGCCAAGCCGGTTGGATCCACAAAATGAGTACTATTTAAACCTAAATCTTGAGCTTTTTGATTCATCTGGATCACGAACTCCTCTTCACTTAAACCAGTAGAGCGCACCAAAGCCGCCACCGTGCAATTGATCGACTTGACTAAAGAAACGTAAAAAAGATCACGGACGCTGACAACCTCCCCAGGCGCAAAAAAAGCCACACCGCCCTCACGCTGATCACTGGCAGCTATAGTCACCTCTTTATCCCAACCGGGATTATTTTCTAAAAAGACCAGAGCGGCCATTAGTTTAGTAATACTAGCGATCGAACGCGGCTGATAAGCATTCTTCTCCCATAAAATTTGGCCACTTTGTTTATCAATAACCACTCCACTCTGGGCGCTAACCTCTATCCCCAAACTTTTATCATCAACTTTTTGTGGCCCGCTCTCTTTCTCCTTAGCTAGAGGCAATGACTGCAAACTATCATCCAAAATATCACCACCAATCTGTCTAGTTGGCTGTGATATTGGGTTAGCAATAGGCAATGAAAATTGTGGCTGATTACTACCAGCAAGTCCTAGTATAAAGATTAGCCCTAGAATTAATTCACGCATAATTAATAGATTAAATCGCCGCCGAAGTTTCGGTATCTGTTAATTGGCCAGTTAGTAGACGTTTTAGGTTTTCATCTGAATTTAATTTATCATAATCGGGCAGCTCCGTCACTTGGCTAATACCTAAAAATTTCAAAAAATCAAAAGTTACATTAAAAAGTGACCCCCGATTTTTATCTTCAACCTCCTCAATAAGACCGCGAATTAATAAATTACGAATAATCAAACTACAATTAACACCACGAATCAACTCCAACTCGGGTTTAGAAATCGGTCCTCGATAAGCAATAACTGTTAAAGTTTCTAAAGACGGTCGAGTTAACTCTCCCGTCACTTCGTCTTTAACAAAATCTTGAACTAACTTATGGTTATCGCCACTGGTCATCATTTGTACCTTATCACCCAATCTTTTGATTTCCATCCCACGATTGCTATATTCCGTCATTAATCCATCAACCACTTCCTCAACTTCCTGAAGTTCACTCTGTGCCAGCTCGGCAATCTTTTTAATTGACAATGGCTTAGGGGAAATAAATAATAAACTTTCGACTTTTGATCTTAGTTGGGACATAAATAATATTTACTGTATTTTTTTAATAAAAATATTACCGAATCTTTCTTCTTGCTCCAGAGTAATATTCCGTTGCTTAACCAACTCCAATAAAGCTAAAAAACTAACAATCACTTCCGCTTTATCCTCTCGATTAACTAGCTCATTAAAGGTGGCCTGGATTTTCTCAGTAATTGTTCGTCTAATATTAAAAATCTTTTCTTCCAAACTGATAATTCTTTTTATTACCCGTTCGGGTAAGTGTACCAATGGCTCAATTTTGGCTAAAATGCTTTGAAAAATTTCCGCCATTTTATTAGTAGCCAGCTTTTTGGGCGGATTGAAGCTCGGTGCTATTTCGGCTGGTAATTTTTCTCGGCCATGACCAAACTTCTTTTTTCTAATCATTGATTCAACTTTTTTGGAAGCCTCTAAAAATTCTTTATACAATTTTAGTTGAATCTCTAGGTCACCCTCTTCCTCCATCTCTAAATCGGGTAATAAAGCCTTGGATTTGATCAAAATCAACTGAGCGGCAACAACCAAAAAATCGGCCATTTCTTCCGGGTTTATCTCGGTGGCAGAATTGATATAGGATAAATATTGATCCGCAACTTTAGCCAAAGAAACTTTGGTAACATCCATTTTCTCTGCTTCGATTAACTGAAGTAACAAATCTAGCGGACCAGCAAATTGTTCCATCCTAACTTCGTAGGTCATGCTTATTTCTTTTTGGTCTTTGCTTTAGCCGTTTTCTTCTTAACTACTTTTTTGCGCGGTGCTGGACCACAGCAACAACATCCACAAGTCATAATATTATTTTTTATTTTTCTTAGTTTTCTTAGATTTGGGTTTATTAACTTTTTTCGTCTTCACTTTTTTGCTTTTTTGCTTTTTTGATTTCTTGGGTTTAACTTGTAATTTATAACCACCAGCCTCAACAAAACTGCCTAGTTTTGCCTCCTCCATCTTGATGAAATCTTTAACCTTCATGCGTAAACTCTGGTTAAAACTACCAGCATTCATAATCATTTTTTGGGTTTTTAGCAAACTCTTATCAACCCAAGTCTCCAATTGATGCAGATTACCAAAAGGAGTCAAACCGCCGGTTTTAATTTTTAATACTTTGATCATTAATTTTTCCTTGGGAATTTCTACCTTCTGAGCTTTAAGAACCTTTTTTAGCTTCTTAAGATCTAACCGATAATGAGCGGGTAAAATGACAACGATATAATCTTTATCCGCTTTGATCAACAAGGTCTTAGCAATCTTTTTCAAATCTTCCTTAAGCGTTTGGGCCAGGTCGTAGGCAGTAAAAACTGTTTTGTGATCCAAAACATCAAAACTGACTTTTTGCTTCTGGAGGTAATTAATAACTTTTTTATTGATCATATGATTGATTATGAATTAAATTTTTAATTTCTGCTGACTACCCAACAATCCACGAGCCACTTTTAGACCCACTCTGGTCAATTTAATCTCCCGAATAAACCATTTATCAGTCGTCCTAATACCATAACCGACTAATAGTCCCCGCTCAATCAGCCGTTCAATGCTTTTGGTAATAATATTAACCTGATCCTCTCTTTTTGGCTTGACCTTTTTAACTACCGCGGTTGCAACATAGGCAGTCTGATTATTATAAAAAGCAGTCAGTTTATCCCGATTGAGCTTTTTCTGCTCAAAATAACACTGCCGGAGGATGTATTTTTGTAAAACCGACAGCCTCATATATTTCCATTATCTGCCTAGATTATAGCCCAGATGAGAGATAAAAACAATCACTTTTCCTTACTTTCTTGCGCCGCCGCAGCCGCCCTGGCTTTTTTAGCTTCGGGACTAATCTCCACAACATCATCAATAAACAATGGTGGCGGCGGTGTGTCACCGTGTTCAGTCTCGTCTTGCTCAGGTCTCTCCCCTTGATGATCAAACGGCCGATCGCCCGATCCACTGGGGCGACCAACTTTCTTAACTTTTTGTAGGGGATCAAAAACCCAACGGCCTTCTATTCGCATAACCTATTTTTTAATTTTCTTCTTTATATCTAATCCTAATTCTGCCAACTGCTCTTTATCAATCTGACTCGGCGAATCCATCAACGGATCACGATTATCTGCCGTTTTGGGAAAAGCCATCACTTCGCGGATACTCTGCTCACCAGCCATAATCATCACGAACCGATCTAGACCCCAAGCAACCCCGCCATGCGGTGGCACACCGTACTTAAAAGCTTCCAATAAATGACCAAACTTTTTCTGAATATCCTCCTGGCTGTGACCTAAAACGGCAAAAACTTTAGCTAAAATTTTGGGGTCATGGGTCCTAATACTAACAACGCCGATTTCGTTACCATTCAAAACTAAATCATACTGTTTAGCTAAAATCTCGCCCATCTTATCCGTCTGGCCTAAGGATTCTAAGTGGTCATCTTTGATCGCGGTAAAAGGATGATGAGCCGCGCCCCAGCGCTTATACCCTTCTTTATACTCAAACATCGGAAAATCAATTACCCAACAAAAAGCCAGCTCATTAGGATCATCCTTATTGGTCCGTAGATCAGGCCGATCGTTGCCATATTTTTTTATAGCTTCGGCATAGGTGATCCGCGGAAAGGGTACTTGGGCAATCTTTTTTTCTGGTGCGATTTTTTTAATTAACTCAATAGCTAGTTTTTCATTTAGAGCCAAAATTTCTTCCTCTTCGACAAAGCTCATCTCAATATCTAGCTGCGTAAACTCGGCCTGACGGTCGCCACGTTGATCTTCGTCACGAAAGCAGCGCGGGATTTGAAAATACCGCTCAATCCCCGCAACCATTAACATCTGCTTATACTGTTGGGGCGATTGAGGCAAAGCATAAAAATTACCCGGATAATTGCGAGAAGGCACCACAAAATCGCGGGCGCCCTCGGGCGTTGACTTAGTAAGATAGGGAGTTTCAACTTCACGAAAACCTTGATTATATAAATACTCACGCATGAATCGAATAATCTCATGTCGCAGAGTGATATTCTTGGCCAGGCGCAAATGACGTAGATCTAAATAGCGATATTTTAAACGCAGTTCTTCATTAGCTTGCAAATTCTCATTATCAATCTCAAAGGGCGGCATTTCGGCTTGATTAATGATTTCTAGCTCATGAGCTAAAACTTCGATCTCGCCGGTGGCTAAATCTTTATTAATTTGTTTAGCATCGCGTTTCTGGATCAAACCCTTGATACCGATCACAAACTCGGGCCGTAGCTCTTTTATCTGCTCCGCGCCAACTTTTAACTCTTTGGGTAATAAGACAACTTGAATCAAACCCGTTGAGTCGCGCAGATCGATAAAGGAGATTTTACCCATATCACGCTTAACATGCACCCAGCCTTTAAGCTCAACTGCCTGACCAACTTGGTTTAATGTTTCTTTAATGTAAGTCTTCATAATATTAAATAAAAATTAGAAATTTATAATTAAACCTATTACCAACACTCCGGCCGCGGTCGTCATTACTAAAGTCGCTAGCCAACCCAAGGTATTAGAGAGACGACCGTTTTTGAGATCACCCATGATCTTTTGGTTATTGCCGATCCGCATGACTACCCACAGTAAGGGCACGGCTACCAGCCCATTCAATACCGCCGTATAGAGTAAAGCCTTAATCGGGTTAATACCAATAAAATTGATCAGTAACCCGATAAAAGTAGAAATAATAATTACCCCATAAAAGCCCTTAGCCTGGCTCCACTTAAGACCTAAACTATTCTTAATTTTAAAAGCCTCACTAACAGCATAAGAAGCCGAACCGGCCAGAACGGGAATCGCCAACAAACCAGTACCAATAATGCCTAAAGTAAAAAGTAGATAAGCCCATTCGCCAGCTAACGGCTTCAAAGCTAAGGCGGCCTGCTCGGCGGTTTCGATGTTATAAATTCCATTTTTAAACAACGTCACGCCAGTCACCAACATAATAAAAAACATTGTTAAATTGGAAAAAAGCATGCCAATAAAATTATCCTCGCGCATCCGATGAATCTCTTCACGGGTGGCCCCAAGACGCGACTTAATTGACTGCCGACCCAGGATAATTTCCTCCTCTACTTCCGCCGATGCCTGCCAAAAGAAAAGATAAGGCGAAATTGTTGTGCCTAATACTCCAACCAAAATCATAATATAATCCAACTGCCAATGCCACTGCGGAATAGCAATGCTGGTGATTACCTCCCACCAGTCAATTTTGATAAAAAAAGCAGCAATCCAATAAGACAACAAAGAAAAAGCCAAAACCCGTAAAATCTTAGCGTATACTCGATAAGGAATAAAAACCTCTAGTAGAACAATCAACAAAGTTAGCACACCGGCGGTAAGGACAAAAGACGAATCAGCGAATAAAATCCCAATTGCACTCGCCATTATACCAATGTCAGCGCCAATATTAATCGTATTAGCCACCACCAATAAAATTACGCAAAAATAGAGCAATCGACGAGAATAATTTTTTCGAATCACCCCGGCTAGGCCGCGACCGGTTACCATACCAATCCGCGCACACATTTCTTGAACAGCTGTCATTAAAGGAAAGGTGAATAATGGTGTCCATAATTGAGAAAAACCAAATCTAGAGCCAGCGGTTGAATAAGTACCAATCCCCGACGGATCATCATCTGAAGCGCCGGTCACAAACCCAGGACCAAGCTTACCAAACAACTTTTTAAGACTTTTAATCATAAATTCACGTAATCCGTTTTATCACGCATTACGTGCTACCTGATTCATAAAATAATCCACTGCTGATCTAATATTAGGCGCACAATCTGTCGGCAGATTATCAACCTTATGCCAGGCAAATTCCACGACATCACGACCGGCCTGCGGCTCGCCACTGATAATCTCGGCTAGATAATGGACTAATACTACTAATTCCTGCCTTCCCTCTTTTTCTCTAACCAGCGTGACCACGTAGGGCCCACCAACTAAACGGACATCAATATTCAGTTCTTCTTTAACTTCGCGAATAGCGTTGGCTTCTAAACCATTATCACTGTGAATCGCCCCACCGGGAAATTTCCAAAAATCATCACCGTGTTTATCAAGTAATACTTTACCATCCTTAATAATCACCGGCCCGGAAGCAATAGTAACCAAGGTCGGCTGGCCATCTTGATTAATCGATGCTAAATTTTTAAACTCAATCATATTATTAACTCCTACTCACTGATAACTAACAGCCAACAGCTGACAGCTAATTAGGGTTTTAACCGATTGATTAATCGAGGGAAAGGAATGGTCTCGCGAATATGCTCTAAACCGCAAAGCCAAGCAGTAATCCGCTCTAGACCATAGCCAAAACCGCTGTGTGGCACGCTGCCGTACTGCCTCAAATCTAAATACCATTGCCAATCAGCCATTTTTTGACCCATCTTTTTAAGCTTCTTCAATAAAACCTCATAATTATCTTCCCTTTGTGATCCACCAAATATTTCACCATAACCTTCGGGCGCTAACAGATCGGCATTTAAAACCCGCTTCGGATCTTTAGGATCAGGTTTCATATAAAAAGCCTTAACCTTAGCCGGATATTTTTCAACAAAAATCGGCCGATCATACTGCTTGGTCAATATTGTCTCATCAGTAGCACCCAAATCATCATCTTCCTTAATACTAGAACCCAATTTATGGAGCTGCCCAACTACTTCGGCATGAGTCAGATGATAAAAAGGCGCTTTGATCTTTTTTAATGGTTCAACATCGCGTTCTAATAAAACTAAATCGGCTGAATTACGTTCCAGAACCTGCTCGACAATATAGATCATCAGCTCCTCCTGAATCTTCATATTGCCTTCGTGGTCACAAAAAGCCATTTCGGCATCCATCATCCAAAACTCGGTTAAATGCCGACGGGTCTTAGACTTTTCGGCTCGAAAAACCGGCCCAAAATCAAATACCCGGCCATGGGCCATAATCGCCGCTTCTAGATATAATTGACCAGATTGGGTCAGATAAGCCTTGGCCCAATCAAAATAATTGATCTCAAAAAGTTCGGTGGTGCCTTCACAGGCATTGGGAGTAAGAATTGGTGAATCAATCTTGATAAAATTATTTTGTTCAAAATATTCATAAGTGGCGTTGATGATCGTATTACGAACCCGCTGAACGGCCCACTGCCGTTTGGAGCGCAGCCACAAATGACGATTGTCGAGCAAAAAATCCGGCCCGTGATCTTTTTTGGCAATCGGGTATTCGGCGGCTAGATGAATCATCACTAGGTCACTAACTTGCAATTCATAAACGCCTTTTTGTTTGGGATGTTCGGTCACTTGGCCGCTAACTTCAATTGATGACTCCATGGTCATCTTTTCGCAAGCCTGCCAAACCGCTGGTTTGACTTTACTTTTATCAACCACACATTGAATAAAACCGCTGCCATCACGCAACTGCAAAAAATAGATTCCGCCCGAAGAACGAAGGTTGCAAACCCAGCCTTTTAGAGCAACAGATTGCTCTTTAGACTGAGCTAATTGAGAGATTAGTGTTTGAGTCATAAATTTATTTGAATTATAGAGAAAATAAGGCAAGAAAGCAAGGCAACATACGGCCCTGTGGGCCTAAACAAGAAAGCTAATTCCTTTTTTATTGTTTTATTGACAACAGAAAGTCTATTAGAGGGGCCTGTCTCATCGCCCCTACCCATGGTCACCCCAAACGCTTCGGCGTTTTCGGTGATGTACTCGGTAGGGTTCTTTTTTGATCAAAAATAGGGGGCATGGTAGTGGTAATTCATGAATTACCACTACCATGCCCCCTACTATGTACTACGTACTATGTACTGTTTACTGGGTACTATTGAATAAATCCGCCAGCCTGCAGATGCCAGAGCTTCTGATAAATACCTTTATCTTTCTTAATTAGTTCATCATGACAGCCTTCTTCATTAATGCCACCTTCATCAATCACAATAATTCGATCCATTTTACGGATAGTCGACAGACGATGAGCAATAACAATTACCGTTTTACCTTTCATCAAATTATCTAGAGCATCTTGGATCAAACTCTCCGAGTGAGAATCAAGACTCGAGGTCGCTTCATCAAGCACTAGGATCGGCGCGTTGCGCAAAATCGCCCGAGCGATCGCCACGCGTTGGCGTTCGCCACCCGAAAGTTTAATCCCTCGCTCGCCAACATAAGTATTATAGCCATCGGCTAGATTGCCGATAAACTCATGACAGTGAGCCGCTTTAGCCGCGACCATAACCTCCACGTCGCTTGACCCTGCTTTACCATAACGAATATTCTCCAACAAAGTCCGATGAAATAGTATTGGGTCTTGGGGCACTAAGCTAATATTTTGCCATAGACTTTCTTGTCTAACTTTAGCGATATCTTGACCATCAACTAGGATCTGGCCACCGCTCAAATCATGCATTCGTAAGAGCAGTTTAATAATCGTAGTTTTACCCGCTCCCGACGGCCCAACTAGCGCCAGCCGTTCGCCCGGTTTGACCACCAAATCAAAGTCAGAGAAAATTTTTCGCGTCTGATGGTAGAAAAAACTAACCTTTTTAAATTCAATTTTGCCCTTGGCTACTTCAAGATCTTTGGCCCCTGGGATATCTTGAATTTCATGAGGCGTATTAAGAATCTGAGTCATTTCTTCAGCATCCGCCAACCGTTCATAAATATGCTGGATCACCCGGCCAAAGTCCCACACTCGCATAATAATATTAAGAACGTAGGCCTGAATCAAAACAAAATCGCCGACCGTCAGAACACCCTTCTGCCAGAGTTTGATCGCCAAATAAAAAATCCCAATTTCCAGAACCACCATCAGAAACCCCTGCACCGCCTCAAAAAAATTACTCAGATCCCAAGTCAGTCGCCGAATCTTTCTTAGCTCCTCAGTCACCGCGGCAAAACCAGTTACCTCGCGCTGATAGCCATTAAACAACTTAACATTACTGTTATTGGTCACCGTATCAGCGAGTAGACCAGTACTCCGGGTCTCAGTCTCGCTACGTTGAATATCATAACGCAATTTGTATTTGGTAAAGAACCAATTGATTACCAAAAAAATCACTACCCAGGTTAAGATGCCCAAGCCCAGATATATATTACGTTGATACAAAACAATAAAAATTACTGTAATATTAACCACCAGCGGCAGCGTATTCCAGGTAATTTTGTCCAAAATATCCTCAAAAGCACTAACAAACCATTTAACTCTTTTAACCAACGAACCAACAAAATTGTTATTAAAAAAAGTAAAAGAATGTTTGTGCAAGTAAGCAAAACAATTATTAGATAAATCAGCCATGACTTTGGCATAAAAATAACTAGATGTAAAAGTCGCTATCCGCCACGCCACCCATTGGATAGATTCTAAAATCAAAATCGTTATCAAAATCGAGATCAAAGCCGACACTGACGCCGAACGGTCAGGATTGCCATTACTTAGAACATCAAAAAAATCTTTAAAATACAAAGGTATTATTACACTAAAAACCGAAGCCGCTATCACCGCCAATATTGTTACGCTAAAAGAAGGCTTGTACTTGGTTAGGTGCTGCCAATAAATCCTCAATGTTTTTTTGGTATTATTTTTCATAATATCTACTATCCCACAAGCAAAAACCCCCGCTTAATTGATTAGGGGGCACACTAATTAAGACGCTAAAAGTTGAAAATTGTTACCCATTATTGACACCTTTAGTCTAATATGCTATAAAATAATGTTCGGCACCTTACAACTTAGCCAACTCCCCTTTTTGCCCCTAATCATATTTCTTGAATAGCCAAAGTTTAGAAATAGGATTAAGAGCCAGGAGGGAAGTAATGGTCATGGGATCACTGGGAGTAGTCACCCAGTAAATCTCAAACTGACCATCAGATAAATAACCGCCAACCGTATGGAGAAAAACATCCAAAGGAAAGCGCTTCTGGTGGCAGCGACCATAATCATTCTTTGGCTGCTACCAACGGAGATCAGACATTATCTCGAGCAGTTCGTCTTCGCTTTCGAA
Organism: Patescibacteria group bacterium; assembly: GCA_041650515.1. Classification (GTDB taxonomy): domain Bacteria; phylum Patescibacteriota; class Patescibacteriia; order JACRDY01; family JACRDY01; genus JBAZLA01. The sequence goes on along the minus strand of JBAZLA010000003.1, from coordinate 29,146 downwards.
CTGTACAAGATAACCATCGGTCGAATTCTCTAGAGGAGCACCACGGCCCGCCGTTTCCACGCGTGCGGGCTTCTCCTTTGAGCAAATATCACTACCATCGACTTTTAAAAACCCGCTCCCAAGTATTGAAAGCGGATTTTTTGTTAAACAAAATATTTATAAATTTAGAAACCTGCTCCGCCGGGCGACCAAAAACCAAAAGCCCAACAATCCCGAATTGGATCAATCATATTGGGATAACTAGCTTTAACCCCGGCACAATCTTCCGGCACATGAGAAATTAATTTATAATCAATAGTATTAGAACGATATATATATTGCTGGCTGCCATCAGTATGATTACGCGGATCACGCGGCAACTGAGCAATATATTGAGGTACTAGTCCAGGGATCCAATCGGTTAAAGATTCACCATAAGACGAATACAAACCATCCCAATTACCGCCGCTATTAGGATAAGCTTGATGATCATTATAGTACATCTCCAAAGCAGTCCGCAGCGTGTTTAAATCAGATAAACGCTTGGCGTTACGCGCCTTTACTCGAGCCGCCCCTAGACTAACGACGGCCAAAGTTGATAGCAACCCAATAATCGCGATGACCACTAATAATTCAATTAAAGTAAAACCTTGCTTCTTTCTAAGCATATTTTTGATTTTAGTGACTACTTAGCTATTTAAATTACTGTTTAGATTATACCATATTCTGACTAACTAGTGAATAGTTAAAATCGGAACCAAAAACTGCCGTTTAGAATTATCCACAGATTGACACTTTAAGAGAATGATCGGTATAATTTAATATAGTTACAATAATTTAAAATATTTTTAAAAAAATACCTATCAAACATCAAATGATTAATCTCAGTCACAGATTAAGTAAAGACAGTTTCTATCTACTAAACAATCCGGACAGCCAAAAAAAATATCTCATCAAATATCCCGAAAAAATCTTCAATAATTTAGCGGATGAAACTAAAAAGGCTTGGGCAGATAATTTGTTGTATTGCCGAACCTGTTCTTTGAGTTTAGTTACTACCAAACCGCTCTACCATAATATCCCCGAACCTCAACTAGCTAAATTAATCCATTATGGCCTAATTAAAGACTTGCCCAGAATCAGTTTTGAAACTGGCATTAAAACCAAAAAATTATTAGCTCAATTTTGGGCTAATCAAAAGAATAAAAAAATAGTCTTTACCATCAAAGGCAAGGGACAAGCAGCCCTACCAAATAAAAAAAATCTAGCAAATAAAGCAATCATTGCCATGTCTTTTGGCAAAGATAGCGTCCTCTCTTATGGCCTAGCTAAAGAGCTGGGATTAGACTGTCAGCTAGTTTTTATTAACGAACTCGAGGAACACAATTCGCCGGAGCTAAAATTTAAAATGAAGATAATCAAAGAGTTTGAAGCCAAAGAAAGAAAAAAAGTTAATCTTATGATTAATAACATTGATGGCATCTTCTACACCAAAAAAATCAAAAATAATATTGGCGAACTAGAAAATACCAATGCTAATCTATCGTTCACTCTGGAAATGTTGCCCTTTGCTTATTATTATCAAGCTAAATATATTATCATTGGCAATGAATGTAATTTTAAAGACTACTTTATTAATGATGAGGGCTTTAAAACATACCCCGCTTATGATCAAAGCGCCGACTATAACAAAATAGAAAACCAACATCTGGGTAGATTCACCAATAACAATCTTCAAGTGATGAGCCTGGTTGAACCAATTTATAATTTAGCGGAAATGCAAATTCTCTACCATCGCTATCCACAACTATTACAATATGTGATGTCTTGCTATCCCAAGCCATATGACCCCGACCGCTGGTGCTATGCCTGCCCAATGTGCGCCAAGGCTTGGCTCTACTCGGTCGCGGTGGGTGGCGACCCTAAAAAGATTGGTTTTAATAAAAATTTATTCAGCAAAGAGTATCAAAAACTCTATCCACTCTTCGCCACTAAAGTCACCAGATTATACGAAAAACCAGCCGCCGTTCGCGAAGAACAACTCCTCTCTTTCTTACTAGCCTATCAAGTTGGCTGGCGCGGCGATTTGATTAATTTATTTAAAGACAAATATCTTGACCAAGCAAAAAAAAGGGAACAAGAATTACGACGTAAATTTTTTAGTATCTACCCAATGAAAACTATACCCAATAATCTAAAAAGTAAACTAACCAATATTTTTAAACAAGAACTAACTGCTCTACAATAAATATTTTATGGAATATCCACCGTCAGAAACTCTTGATATCAAAGCCAAATTAAAAAATAACGGCCTGGATATTTTTGTTGGCAATAAAAAATTTGCTATTGACTACCCCACCGCTATCTGGCAAAAAACCCCATCAATAGTTCGCCAAGCGCTGCTGGAGAATATAACTTTTGCCGAAACTCACCTTTTACCGTTAATATTAAATAAGAAAAAAATAAAATATAATTTTAATTATCCTCTCTTTGAACCCTATTTATTTAAAAATCAGCTCTATGATCTAATTTATTGCGAAAAAATCGACGAGATCAAAAAACCGCTCAGCTATCTGCAAAAATTCTATAATCTAGATTTTGAGTTTAGTTCACCCGATAGTACCATCCCCGGCCCCACCGACATACCAAAATTAAAATTTACTAAGACCAAAGCGATCATTCCTTTCACTTTTGGTAAAGAAAGCCTAGTAACTTTTTCTCTCTGCCGCGAACTCGGGATTGAGCCAATCCTTTTTTATTGCCAAGAGCCGGTTCAACCATACGAGGAAAAATACAAACTCAAAAGATTAGCTGAACTAGAAAAAAAATTTAAAGTCAAAACCTATTTTATTAAACACGAACCAGGATTATTCCGCTATGGTCGAGCTTTTAATACCCCCGCCCACAGCGAGCTCGGCTGGGGTAGCCAAACTACGATTTTAGCTCTTTTGGCCATACCCTTTCTTTACGCCGAACAAGCCCGCTATATCTTGTTTAGTAGCGAAGCTTCCACTGCTCAGGCTGACGGTTTAATCAACGGTTGGAAGGTTTTTAATTCGGCTGACGAAACCATTGAAAATTCAATCCTTAAAAATAATATCTGCCGGCTGTTAACCAACAACCAAAGTGAAGTCAAGTGTCTGCTGGAGCCGCTCGAAGAAATCGAAATATTCTATCTTCTCCACCACCGCTATCCCGAAATCGGCCAACAGCAATTTTCTTGTTTTGCTGAAAAGCCGCTCTACCCCGGCTCTCAATGGTGCCACAATTGCACTAAATGCCAAAGAATGTTTGTCTTCGCCCGCGCCTGCGGCCTCGATCCACAAAAAATAGGTTTTAAAAAAGACATTCTCCAATCGAGCGGCTACTTCAAACACTATTTTGACAATAAAGACACCCTCGCCACCGACCAAGAGTTAGATTTTATCTTTTATCTACTGAGTAAAAAGGGACTAACCTCGCCTTATATAAAAAAATTCCAAAAAGAAAGATTGCCTAAATTACGATCCTGGAATTGGTACCACAATTATTATAGTGGGATAAAATCATCGATTAACTTACCCGCACCGTATAGAAATAAAATCATCAAAATATTTAGTCAGGAGATGGCCAACTTTGAAAAAAGGATATCCTAACATCAAAAATCGATACAAAACAATTATCCACAGATTGACAATAGTAAACAATAACCGATATAATTTCAATATATATTAAATAATTTTTATAAAAAAATCGCCAAACTGCAGACCACATGAAAGCAACTGATGACAACAATCCGGCTAAAAAAAACTTAGTCAGCAAATCTTACCAAAAAAAAATACCAACCGAAGTCATATCTCCTCTTAGTTTAGAGTTAACTTAAAAACCAAAATAACAACATTATATTGGTTTTTTAAAAAAACAAATATAATTGATTACCAAACAATCATATGAAAAACGGTAACGGCCTGGAGGGAAAAGTAATTCTAATAGTTAATACTGGACCAATTAAAAAAAGGTTTATTCTCCAACGGCTAAAAAAACTAGGGCTAACGATTGTTTGTTTAAATAAAGAAAAAAACTGGGCCCAAATCTATGTTGACCACTGGATTATCGCCGACAATACTAACCATACGGAAGCCATCCAGGCAATCAAAGATTTTATTGTCAACAATCCTACGACTAAGATCAATGGCGTTTTCACTTTCTGGGAAGACGAAGTATTATTGACTTCAAAAATCGTCGACCGTTTTAATCTTATTGGTATACCACTAAACGTGGCCAAAATCGCCCGCAACAAATTCGCTTTTCGCGAATTCTGTGCCGCCAATGGTTTGCCAACACCAAAACATACAATAATTAGATCAACCGAGGATATTAATAATTTACCAGCTGATTTTTCCTTCCCGGTTGTTCTTAAACCAAGCTACGGTGCCAGCAGCGCCTATGTTGTCCGGGTAAACAATAAAGGCGAGCTGGCCAACATCTACCAGTATGTTAAGAAAAATATCTCGGTCAATACCGAAAGTGCCCTAAATGATGGGCTAGCAATTTTTGTTGAAGACTACATCGATGGCGACGAAGTAGATATTGATATTATTATTCAAAACGGAAAAATAAAATTTTATTCAATTTCTGACAATTATCAAACTAAAGAACCATTCTTCGTTGAGACTGGTCAAGCGATTCCTTCAACCCTAGCCCCAAAAAATCAGCTCGATCTAATCGAAATGGCTGAAGAAACCCTGGAAAAAATGGGGGTTCAAAACGGCGTAATCCACTTTGAAGCTAAGTCAACCAAAAACGGTCCAGTGCCGATCGAGGTTAACCTTAGAATGGGCGGCGACGAAGTGTGTTCGTTTGTTAAAGGCGCTTGGAATGTTGATCTGGTCGAAAACGCCGTCAAGATCGCCCTCGGTATCCATATCCCCAAAATCAAAAGGCCGGACATCCCTTGTAAATATATTACCGGCGTTTACTTTTTAGCAGAGTATTCTGGTGTTTTGATTAACTTAAATATTGATCAAGAAATCAATAAAAAGGATTATTTGGAAGAATTGCACTTTTTTAAAAAAATCGGCGATCCTATTCTAGTTCCACCAGATGGCTATGAACCACTCGGCTGGGTGACTGTTTCTGGTTATAGTATGCCGGATGCTCAAGAAAATCTAAAAGATGTCCTACGTTATGTTAAATATGAAATCGGTAAATTTACGCCTGAATCATCCATCGGTAAGACTTCACGTAAAAACAGCTTCTCGCATGCTTCATTAAATACCAGCTTAATCATCCAGGCAGCCAAGATTGAAAAAATTAGACGTACCAAAAAAGAAGATATCAAAAATTTGCATGTTGGTATTGCCGCTAATGTTTATGAAGACAGTGATGACACCTCGATCGAAAAAGAACTAATGTCGGTTGGTAAAAGTATTGAAAAAACACTCAAAGATCGCGGCTACAAGGTAACTTTTTTTGATTTAAATAACATTGATAAAGCTTTCAAAGAATTACGCGATAGCGATGTTGATATTGTTTTTAATGTCTGCGAGAGGATAAACAACTCTAGCCTACTTGAGCCTCACGCTGCTTCGTTATTAGATATATTGCAGATCCCCTACACTGGCTCTAACCCTTCGACTCTTAGTTTAGCTATTGATAAAATTAGAGTTAAAAAACTCCTTAACTACCACAATATCCCCACTCCCAGATGGGATTATGCCTACACGCTAGACGAAGATATTGATGAGAGTCTCCAATATCCATTAATTGTTAAACCAGCTAATGCCGACAATTCTATCGGCATCACTAATGAATCAGTGGTCACCAATAAAGAAGAGCTTAACCGTCAACTTAAAAAAATTATTGTCGATTTTAATCGACCGGCCTTAATTGAAGAATATATCGAAGGTGATGAATATGACGTCTCGATTATGGGTAGTGAAGACGACGATTTAAAAGTCTTACCGTTATCGAGATCAATTTTTAAAAACGTGTCACCCGGCACTTGGCATATTTTTACTCATGATATGAAATTTAGTAATTTATCTAACGAAAGCTTCGGAATTATCCAACAAATACCACCCAAAAATATTAGTAAACGGCTTGAAGCCCTAATTACCGAGATCGCCCTTGATACTTATAATATCCTAGACTGTCATGACTATGGCCGAGTCGAGATCCGTGTTGATAAAGACGACAACCCCTATGTCTTGGAGCTTAATCCTAACCCATCCATCAATATTGACGATTGTACACCCGAGGCGGCTAAACTTATCCACTTAGACTACGGCGACTTCTTAGAAGAAATCATCTTTATGGCTATTAAACGCTACAAAAATCGACCACCATATTATCATCTCCAAACCGGCATGATATAATAGCAGCCTATGCTATCCTTCAAAAACCGGTTTGGCCTTCTACCAACAGACACCGAAGCCTTCATCTTGGCTAGCCATCTACCAAAAAATATTAAAACCACCTTTCTGGTTGCCCAGGATACTCGAGAAGACAACTGGACAGCTGATTTTATTTCACCAAAAAAAATAAAAAGATATCACCTTCGCCAACTACCCTATCCCTTTGCCAAAATGGATACCAAGGGCTGCTTTAAATATTCTAATTTGGTTAAAATAATCAAAAAAAATAAAATTGATGCCATAATTTCTACTGACAATCTAGCTAAGATCGGCCAAAAAAATAAAATCAAAATAATTTCTAACAACTGCCAACTACAAAAAAAATTTGAAAACAAACTGTGGTTTGACCGATTTATGACAAAATATAATCTGCCCAAACCACCAACAATAATTTATAGCCAAGGGACCAAAAAAATATTCCCGGGGCTAAATGTGCTACAAAAACCCCGATCCGAAGGCGGCGAAGGCACTTATTATGTTAAAAATCTGGGTGAGATTAAAAAATTAATCAAAGACAAAAAAATCAGACCTGAACAAAAATATCTGCTCCGCCAGTTTGTTGCCGGCCGACCTTGTGGCCTTACTTTAATAATCACGCCCAAACTGATCGCTCTATCAGCCATCCGACTGATGTGTTTAGGTTTAAAAAAAGAAACAAGCCAAAAACTGTTTCTTGGAGTCCAATGGTTAGCTACAAATTCACTAAACCCACGACTGAAAAAAAATATTAACCAAGTTTTTACTAATCTAGGTTACATCTTACAAAAAAACAAAGTCTACGGCCATATTAATCTAGATTTTATTATTGATAAACAGGATAAAATATTTATTATCGAATGCAATCCCCGCTTCTCAGCTTCGACCATCCAATTAGCCCAATTTAGCCAAACACTCTCGGGTCTAGACGCGGCTAGGATATATTTTGATTTAGTTTTCGGTTATAATGAGAAACAAACGGTTTTTTATCCACTACCAGAGTCAGATTTTACCGGCGCGACAACGATTATTCAATTTGTTCCCAAAAATAAAAACGATAAAATAACTATCACCGAAGAACCAGCTAACGGCCTCTATCAAATGACTGGCAATAGAATAAAATTTATCAGCCCAGACTTACGTCGGTTTGGTCAGAATAAAAAAAGCAATGAATTTATCTTTTATACCGACACTATTAAGGGGGAAACCTATAAACAGACAGTCGACTTAGGCTATATTACTACTAGCTTCCCCTTATTTGATTCACAAACTGGCCAACCAAACACTAAGATTGAAAAGATTACTAACTATTTAAAAATGTTTTAACAATATGTCTAGACCACGCCCGACTAAACTATTTAGCCCTAAAAATCTGCAACAATACCAAAGAAATGTACAGAAAGTTTTAAATAGCCAAGAAGCCGCTAGCCGTGGCAATGTCAGACCATTGGTTAAACAATTTATTGATCAACGAGGTAAGATACTCAAACTAGCTAATAAATATCCAACGCCTTTTTATATTTTTGACCACCAAGGCCTAGCTTTAGGAATTAAAGAATTTAAATCTGCTTTTGCCCACCATCTTCCAGATTGCCAATATTTTTATGCGGTTAAATCTAATTATCATCCGCTTTTACTAAAAATTTTAGTCAAAAATAACTTTAATCTAGATGTTTCTAGCGGCCGGGAGCTCCAGCTGGCTCTAAACAGTGGCGCCAAAAAAATGGTTTTTAGCGGTCCGGGAAAGACTGAAGCTGAACTAAAACTAGCCATAAAAAACAACCAAAAAGTTATTATTAATATTGATAATTTTGACGAACTAGAACGATTAGGCAAATTAACCAAAAAATATCACAAAAATATCACCGCTGGTATCCGAATCTATACCAAATACCATGGCCCGTGGACCAAGTTTGGCATTCCTCTAAATAGATTAGCTAAGTTTTGGCGCACTGCTCACAAATACCCTCAGATTAATTTGACCGGCATTCATTTTCATATTAGTTGGAATGAGAGCGCCGCCCCCTACCAAAATGTTATTAAAGAGTTGGCTAGATATTTAAAAAATAATTTTACCCCGACCGAGCGAGCGCAAATCAAATTTATTGACTTTGGTGGTGGCTATACTCCTGATCGCCAATATGGCTACTACCCCTGGGAAACGGTGGCCGGCCAAATCGTCAAAGCGGCCAACGGCTCACTGGGGCAACTAACAAAATTTACCGACAAATACTATCTCACCACCGCTATTAGTCTCCAAAAATATGCCGAAGGAATCAGTTTAGCTATCGGTCAGCATCTTCGTCCAATAATCAAAGCACAATATTTTACTGAACCCGGTCGGATCATCTGTCACCCAGCAATGCATATTCTGATGCGCGTCATGGCGGTTAAGACCAAAAATAAAATCATCACCGATGCTGGAATTAATCTGATCGGCTGGGAAAGATTTGAATACGAATATTTCCCAATAATTAACCTGACTCGTCCGGCTCTCCAAGAAAAAGCCTGCCAGATCTACGGCTGTCTCTGCGCTCCAGATGACATTTGGGGCTGTTACTATTATGGCCGAAAAATTAAAGTGGGCGACTATTTATTAGTTCCTTTCCAAGGTGCCTACACCTACACAATGGCTCAAAATTTTATTCAACCGATCGCACCGGTTTATAGTCTAAAATAAAAAAGTTTAATATCACTACTCTCAGGGCAGGACTCGAACCTGCGACATCCTGGTTAATCCCGTATAATTCTCTCAGGGCAGGGTTCGAACCTGCGACATCCTGGTTAACAGCCAGGCGTTCTACCACTGAACTACCCGAGAAAATTTTACGGGATTAACAGCCAGGCGTTCTACCACTGAACTACCCGAGAATACTAACATCAAGCAATCTACCAAAAAGCCCCCGATAGACGGGGGCTTAAATGTTTTTATAATAGTAAAACACTTCAGCCCCAGTACTGATTGTTATTGTTATTATTATTCATTATATACGACATACTTAATGTCTATTACTTACTTATCTTAAAATCTGTTCCAAGGCTTAACCTTGCCAGCTACAATTTTACCTCTACCGGTTTTTGCCGACATAAGATCTCGCTGATCCTCACCAATCTCTCGACTCAATCTATCTATTAAACCGTTTAATTCTCTTGATGACACTTCGGCTTTACTTCCATCAGGCATATTAATCTCAACACGACGATGTAATAAAGAAAAACCCCGACCCACTTCTTCATATTGCCTAACTAGAGCGGTTTTATCTTCTATCCGACGCTGGATTCTTGCCATTAAAACACCCCTTTCTTCTCGAGCCGAAGATCCAGACCCGCCAACCGACTGCTCAGCGACTAAAGCCTCGCTTGCATCTTCCTCCCTCGCATCCTCCGGTGATTTGATCACCCCATCGGTGAACTTGCAAGAATCTGGACTCGAGGCTATTTCTCCCATATTTTTTAGATTAGTTTAAATTATAATAATATTATTATAATTTACAATATCAAAAAAGTCAACAGCGAATAGCAACAACGAATTCACTCATTAATTCATTAACACCAATAGTTAGCTGAGAATTAAATCTATTCTTAATAAAAAATTCTAAATCCTGCTCTAGAATCAACCGCAAGACTTTGATCTGATTTTCACTAACCTCTATTTCCGGCTCCTCTCTGTCTTCTTCGGCACAAATTAAACCACCTCTTAAAAAGTTAAAGCGATTACCTACTGGCTCAATTTTTTGACGGCAGATGACGCACTGGTATAGTTCCGGCCGATAACCAAGATGGGCCAATATTTGCCAACTAAATATCCGCGTTAAAAATTCTTTTTGTGCCGACTGCTTATTCGGATCATCTAAAATTGCTAAAATTTGATTTAATAATTTTAAAATACCCAAATCGCAGCTTCCTTCTTTAACTAAATCGTCAACTAACCTAAGGCACTGATTGGCCAGCTTAATTGTTTGATAGTCTGAAATAATATTAACATAACGATTTAATGTTTCCACATTAGATATTCTATTTATCCCACGGCTAGTAACCAACTTGATATTCAACAGGGCAAAAGGCTCAAGCTGACCAGCCATCTTACTCTGAATCTTCTTTACCCCACGAGCCAGACCAGTAGTCTTACCCAAATTTTTAGTATATAAAGAAAACAACCGATCATTTTCCTTGCTGTCTTTTTTATTTAAAACTATGGCCTGAGTAAAATATTCCATAATCAATAGACTAACCCCAAACCGACTAAGAGCTACGAACAATTTTGTCTAAATAACTTTGCAAAATAATCATCGCCGCAATCGCATCGCGATCGTACTTTTGATTATACTCTTTAAACAACTGATCGGCCATTTTGGACGATAGTCGCTCGTCTTCGGTCAAAATTGGCAAATTAAAATTCTTTTTCAATAGATCAATAAACCTCTCGGTCTCTTCAACTTTAAACGCTCGCTCGCCTTTAAGATTTAGTGGCAAGCCAACAATAATCCGATAAATTTCCTCGCTGTCGATAATTCGCCGCAATTGGCCGACCAATCCTTCTTTATTTTCTAAAACATCAAAAGGCAGAGCAATTCTTTGTTCTTCTTCACCCAGCGCTAACCCCAAGCGCTCGGAACCATAATCAATACCTAAGACCCTAGCCATACAGCCAGCTGATTTAGTTCGTAATGATTAAACAACCGCCTTTAACTACTGCCACTGTATGTTCAAAATGAGCACATAATTGATCATTGGCGGTCACCACTGTCCAACCATCATCTAAAGTCATAATCTGATCAGTACCAATGATTACCATTGGCTCAATAGCAATCACCAAACCTTCCTTTAGCTCAACCGGCGGATGACTAGAATTAACAAAATTAGGCACACTCGGCTCTTCATGAACAGCATAGCCCACTCCATGGCCAACTAAATCTTTAACTACAAAGAAACCATGACCCTCAACATAATCTTGAATAGCCTTAGAAATATCAGCTAGATAGTTGCCGGGTTTGACTTGTTTGATCGCCAAGACAAGAGCTTTTTGGGTGACTTTCATTAATTTTTTAGCCTCCTGGGACACCTTGCCCACCGCTACAGTCTCAGCCATATCGGTATATAACCCATCATATTTCATCCCAACATCAATAGTCACCAAGTCCCCAGCCTGGATGATTCGGCTACCCGCTGGTGCATGAACTAGCTCATTATTAACCGAAACACAAAGCGCCGTCAAAAAAGGAGGATCATTCTCCCGACTCTTATAGTTTTTAAAAGATGGCACCCCGCCGGCTTGAATGATCAGTTTTTCAGCCAAATCATCAAGCTGTTTAGTGGTTATACCTGGTTTAATCTGCGCCAAAACTTTCTTTAAAATTTGGTTTAAGACTCGACCACCAGCTTTTAATCTTTTAATTTCTTCTTCGGTTTTTAGCCTAATCATTTATTTTAATTTTAAAACCTTCATAATATCTTTGTGAACGTCTTGAATATCCTGTTCGCCATTAATCTGATGTAAAATGTTCTTGCCTTTATAAAAATCAACCAACGGCTTAACTTCCTGATGATAAATCTCTAACCGTTTGCGTAGCGCTTGTTCAGCGTCGTCGTCCTTACGATGATAAAGCTGCCCGCCACAACCATCGCACACTCCCTCCTTCTTAGGAGGATTAAAACGAAGATGATAGCTTAAACCGCAATTGCAAACTACCCGACCATGGATTCGAAAGATTGCCTCTCGATCGGAAACGTCGACTGAAATTACATCAGTAATAGCCGTCATCCGCTCTAGTGACTTAGCCTGATTGATATTTCGGGGGTAGCCGTCCAAAATAAACCCCTGCTCACAATCTGGCTGATCTAAACGAATCTCCACTAAGGCATTAGTAATATCATCGGGAACCAACAATCCCTGATGATAATAAGAGCTAATCATCGCTCCTAAATCGGTATTATTAGCCATCTCTCGACGATAAATATCGCCAGTCGAAATCGATGGGATCTTTAATTGCTGACTGATTAATTCGGCTTGGGTACCCTTACCAGAGCCCATCGGACCCAACAAAATAATTCGGTGAGTAGTCTGTCTATGCATAATCATCAACTTAATGTTTCTTATCTAGAAGGTTTTTTATATTTTCAAAATCAGTTGAACTAATATGGCCTTCTTTATATAACTGCCAAAATTTTGGTTTAAGTTTATATTTAGCCTCATCATGAGTCACCTTACCCTCATCCAGCTCAGAGGCAATAACATCCTCAACCTTTGCTCGCTGCTGTTGGCCTAAGCTGTGAATCTGAAACAATGCCTGCCGAATCTGTTCGCGGTTGGTAAAAATAACATTAGGATCAGCCGGTGAACTTTGTTTACTGCGACTAAAAACTAAATCAAATAACCCCATACATTTATTTTTTAATAATATTTTCTAACGCCGCCCATTGGGAAACGCTTCCCTTAGGAACTAAAATAGCAATTTCGTCATTATGTTTACCCTTGAAGTAAGTGACTGAAGCGGTCAATAGTTTCCAGCGTCGACTCTTGGCTACAGCATAATATTGATTGGTTTCTTTGTCTTGATATAGGGTCGCTTTGACCCGATCCCGCTCAATAGGCCCAATCTGTTTGTAAACGAAATTTCCCCGACTGTCAATAACCAGCTTTAAGATATCCCCTTCCACCAATTTTGATTTAGAGGCATAATTGGCCGGCATCGTATACTTCTGACCGTCAGCGCCAATCATCTGCTGTCCGTCAAAAACCCCTTCAACCACCTGACTATCCTCGACCTCGTTGATGATGCCATTCTTGATTTCCTCTATTTTTTCTTCAACCAAAGAATCAACAACGTGCGACCGACCATCTAATATTTGCAAAGTTCGATCAATGTTGGTCCGAATATTAACCAAAAGCTTCTTGACTATATCAATACGCTCGGTAGTTAAAAATTCCTGACTATCTAGAGAAACCAGCTCATCTAGGTCATCTAAATCAAAATCAACTTTTTTGTTTTGTTTTGGCTCAACCATAATTTTTGTTTTTCGGTTTTTCTTTTTGTTTTTTGTTTGTGGCTTCTACAAACTCCTCTCAACATCAGACGTATTAGAATCTTTGATCGCCGCCCCTAGCTGTGTACGTTCCATAATTTCTGCTTCAACAATCGCTCTGGCTTTACCATGTTTTAATCGCGATAATTCGCGAATTTTTTCTGCCAGGTCTCGGTTGCCCTTAGTTGGTGGCAAAGTCTGCATATTGAATGGACGGCTAGCTTGATTATCAACCAACAATTTGATATAAGCATTAAATTTTTCAACATTCACCAGATCAAATTGATTAACCGTCGGCGCAAACTCTTTAGCAATAATCTCAGCATCCTCCGCCCCAATCTTAAAAGCAACCAAAGTACCGGTGGTACCCAAAACAGCGTCACGAATCTTAGTATCGCCGGCGTTACCACCACCAGCGCCGCCGCCTGATAATTGACCCAAATATTGGTGAGCAATAATTAAATTCAAACGATACTTACGGGCTTCTGACAAAATCGTGGCAATACTATCGGTGATAAAGTTTTGAAACTCATCAATATAAAGATAAAAATCATTACGCTGCTCCTCGGGTAAATCAGCCCGACCCAGAGCCGCCATCTGCAATTTGGAAACAATAATTAGACCCAAGAGATTGCTATTAACTTCGCCAACTTTGCCCTTAGATAAATTAACCAACAAAATCTTCTTTTTATCCATTACCTCTCGTAAATTAAAACCAGAATGAGTTTGGCCGATAATATTACGCATCATCTCGTTCTCAACAAAACGACCAACCTTAGAAATTAAATAACCCAACATTTCTGACTTGTGAAAATCTGAAGTCTTGGCCATTTCTTTCTCCCAAAACGATCTAACTACTGGGTCTTTTAACTTTTTCGTCCACTGTTGCTGAAACTCAGTATCGGTAAACATCCGCGGAATTTCCGCAATCGTCCCCGGATTCTCCAGATCAGACATCAAAGTTAACATCACATTACGCATATTATGCTCAAACATCGGACCAATCATCTCGGGCGGAAAAAGTTTGTAAAAGATAGAAATCATTTCCTGAACGGCAAAATCTTTTTCCTCTTCGCTTCTAGCTTCGAGCATATTCAGACCGATCGGTCGTTCAACATCAGCCGGATTAAAAATCACCACGTCATCAGCTCGCTCTTTGGGGATATTAGCCAGAATACTCTCAACTAAATCACCGTGGGGATCAACCACACAAACACCATGACCAGCTTGGATATCTTGGATCGCCATATTAGAGATCATCACCGATTTACCAGTACCTGACTTACCAATAATATAAACATGACGGCGGCGATCATCTGGCTTCATTCGAATTAATTGCTCAGTACTACGAAAAACTGTTTTGCCTAAAACCAAACCTTCTTTGGGTAAATTAACCGGCGGCGCAGCTCGACGAGCAGTCAACCAGACAATATTGGGCGTTTCGGTCGATGGTAGGGGAAAATGATAAATACTGGCCAACTCCTCTGTACTGAGAATAACCTTTTTCCATTCACGAAAATTACGGTGAATAAAATCGCCAATCAATACCTGGGGCAGCCAAATTAATACCTCGCCTAATTTATTATTGGTTTGCTGGGAGGCAAATTGGGAAAAAGAACCAATAATATCGCGTAAAATAATTTTAGCCCGATCTTTATTCTTAGCCGAAGCAACCAACCGAATATTTGCTTCAAAATGAGCCTTGGAAAACTTTTCTTCCAACGATTGCATCACTTCTTCTTCGCGCTTCAATAACCGAACTGGCGCATGCTTCATCTGATCCTCTTCGCTCTGAGTTGGCGGCTCACCCTGTTTATTAGCCGACTTAGTAGAAAAAACATCGTGAACTAAAAACTGCAATACTTTAAATGGCAAACCAAAAATCTTACCCATCATACTGATAAAGCCACTGCCGCTAGCTTTAACTGCTTGATCTAGATTGCGACCCTTATGAATCTCCCGAGCAATCCGCAAGCCCCGGTGGCGCCACTTAGCTGAAGCTGGCCGAAGCAGAATCTGAATAGCGGCCCCCTCGTCTGGCGCTAACTTGGACAAACTATTAGTAATTCCCTCGGCTGGATCGGTGTCTAATTTTTTAAAAGTCTTTAACGGTAAAACTAGATCACGACTCGCCTTAAGATAGGTACCGACAATCGAACCAACTGTTTCAAAGATATTATAGTCCTCAATAGTTTCTATACTCGCGTTAGGATAAACAGCGTGGATCTGCTGCTCGATATACTGTCGAAGGTGGGTCGGACCAACGACAAAAAATTTAACTACTCCCTCATGGGCGACGATTTCGAAAGAAATATGACGATGACTACCGATCCAAAAAGTTTTGATTTTATAAAGCCAGTAGCTCCAATCGCGCACCCGACCAGTACCAATCAAACTAGCATACAAATTTTCAACCTCGGCGATAACCTCTTTAATATCTTTTTTCTGGATCACTTCATCCTTTTTGGATTGTTCTTCTGATTCTTTGGGCATCAAAATCTGGAAAACCACTCGCCGAAAACTATAATATTCACGATAATAATAGATTAGGAGCCGGCGAATAACAAGAATCGCGACAATAAAAACTATCAAAACAAAGAAAGAAAAGAGCAAAAAAGCGAACCAAGGATTTTGTAATAAGCCCTCACCTTGGTTGGATACACTCCGACCCAGATCACCCAACATTTGTAGTTGGTCATCATTATTCATAAAAACTTATCTATCTTGATTTTGGTCCCCGCCGCGTTTAATCATCTCAAAATCAACAATCTTGTCGGTCTTAATCTTAGCTTCTTGAAGTAAAAAAAATTTATTAACTCCTGGTATTAGCTTGAGCCAAGTTTTGATTAGCTTAAAAACTAATTGGCTCTTAATCTTAACTGCCCGAAGTAAAACAACTATTTTGGACGCAGTTTTTTCTCCCTCAATTTTAAACTGCTGCTGTTTTTCCGGCGGCAAATTTTTATAAGTATCAGCTAAGTCTTCAGCTAAGATATCCTCAACTTTTTTTAGCATCGGCTGCTCAGCTTCTGTCAACTGCTCATCCAGATCAGCGTGGGGCTTAACCGTTTTGACTATCTTCTGAGCTATTCCTTCACTTTCAACTTTGGCGCTAGCGTCCGCCGCCCTGGCCTTTTCCAGTTGATCTTTTTGTTCCTGAGTCAATTCCAAACCCGCCTCGCGGGGTACTGGCGCTACCTCGGGCTGATTTAGCTCTTCCAATTTACCTGATTCCGGTGCTAACGGCGCTAGATTAGCTTCCTTAAAAACATCACCACTAGACATAATTTAGGTTAAATCTTATTTTTTATTGCTTAAATTATAACAAAAATCGTCCTACAAGTAAATTTATCTTCGGTCTAAAATGTGTTATAATATAAATGATCTTAAAAACTCACCTTAAATTATGAATAAGCCCAAACATGTCCACTTATTGCAGCAGGAAGATCTCCGCTGGTTTAATGTAACCAAAAACAGCGCCGAGGAAATCAACTATCTAAAATCTAATTTTTCCTTCCATAGCCTTGACCTCCAAGATTGTCTACCGCCAAACCAACGGCCAAAGCTGGTCGAACGTCAAGAATACATCTTTATGATCCTGCTGTTTCCAGTCTATAATCGCAAAACTAAGGAGATCAAGCCAGTCGAAATTGATTTGTTTATCTCTCATAATCTATTGGTTACTGTCCATGATAATCAGCTCGCACCGATCCGGGAGCTGTTTTCGCACTGCCAAAAAAACAAAGCCTTCCGAGAGGAAATATTTAGCCAAGGAGTTTCTAGCATCCTTTATGAGATACTCAACCGACTGCTTAATTACTGTTTCCCGATGCTAGTCCACATAAATAACGATATTGAGGAAGCAGAAAACAAAATATTCAATCGCCAAGGTCATGGTATGATTATCGAGATTTCAAATATTAAACGCAACATCGTCAATTTTCGTCGCGCCATGCAGGCCCACAAAAATGTTATCAAAAAACTGGTAGAAGCCACCAGTCGATTTTTCGTCAACGTTAAGCTAAATGTCTATTATAGTAATCTAATTGATGTTTCTAAAGAAATCTGGGATCTGTTGGAAAACAATCGCGAAACAATTAATGCCCTCCATGAGACTCAACAATCACTAAGCTCCTATCGTCTGAATCAGGTTATTAAAGCTCTGACAATCATCTCGGTAGTAATGCTACCGGTCCACCTCGTCGCTTTTATTTTTAGTATGGACGCTATTTATACGCCAATTGTTGGCTCACCTTACGACTTTTGGATTATTTTAGGGATAATGATTGTCGTCGCCGGCAGTCTATTGACCGCTTTTCGGAAAAAAGGTTGGTGGTAAACTACTATCGGGGCAGCTCATAAACCGCCCCTACTTTCCGATTACGTTTTTAATATCTTCAACCGTCTCTACCTGGACCAAACGTTGCCGCAGCTCGGCGGCGTTTTTTTGACCGCGAACATAGTGACACCAATGGTTACGAGATTCAATAATCCCCGACTCGCCTTTGGCTTTATAAACCAATGAAGCGTGTTTTAAAATTATTTTCTTAATCTCGGGCCAATTTAAATCGTCATAGCTATCAACGGCCAAATAATCATTAATCTGTTTGAACAACCATGGTGTGCCCCAGGCTCCTTGACCAATAGCCAAGCCATTAACACCAGTAATTTCTAAAACTTGTTTAGCTTGTTCTGGCGTTTTAATTCCACCATTAGCTAGCACGGGAACCCCGAGTAGTGATTTAACTTTTCTAATTAGTTGATAATCAACCTCACCACTAAAACCCTGCTTGTAAGTTCGACCGTGCAAACAAAGAAAATCCATACCCGCTTTTTCCAACTGCGGCGCTAGTTTTAAAATTTCTTGTTTATCATTCCAACCAAGACGAGTTTTAACTGAAACTAAAACTCTTTTGCCCACCGCTTTTTTAACTTGTTTAACAATTTCACCAGCTAAAGCGGGATTTTTAAGTAAGGCCGAACCTTCGCCCTGCTTAGTCACTTTTTTGGCCGGACAGCCCATATTGATATCAATACCTTCGGGTGCAAATTTTTGGACCAAAATCTGCGCGGCTTGGGCCATAATTTCGGGCTGAGAACCAAAAAGCTGTAAAATAATCGGTCGTTCTTTTCGTCTAAATTTAGCTAATTCTAGACTCTTATTTAATTTTATCCAACGCTTTTTTTGCCAATCATAGACATTCTGCGGCTGATTATAAACAACACCACTCGCACTAATCATTTCGGAATAAACTAAATCAACGCCAAACTGCTGACAAACTAAACGAAAACTGGAATCAGTGATCCCAGCCATTGGCGCGAGCGCAATCAGCGGTTGTTTTTTGAATAAATTATTTTTCATTTTTAAAATTTAGGGGGTTATTTTCATCTTCTGACCATTTAATTGAATTGCCTAAAATATACTGGCTGATTCTTTGGCATTCTTTATCATTTTTAATGACATGATCATAATAACGTTCTTGCCAGGCAAAATTGCTTTCGCCATATTTCTGATTGATTAATTTCGTAACGGCGGATTTGTACGAACAAATAATCGCCGGCAGCGATCCAGTGACTGATGGTCCAAATTTATTTTTATATCGTAGAGACGCAGCATGCTGCGTCTCTACGTCGCCAATATTGTCATCTAAAATAATTATGATTCCATGAACATGGTTCGGCATAACCACAAATTCATCCAATTCCAAATTTTTAAAATGTTTTGTTATCTCTAACCAACAATCACCGGCGATTTTCCCCAAATCCGACAAAACCACCTCGCCGTTTTTAATCTCCCCAAAACAACAACGCCGATCCTTAACACAAATGGTAATAAAATAACGTCCGGGCGAAGAATAATCATAATCTGCTAAACGCGTCGATGGGATGCGATATTTATCTTTAAATTTATCTCCGGACATTTAATTTATTGCGATTTCTTTATTTGGTAACCATCTTTACTATCTTCGACTAGATAACCAAATTTCTCAATTTTTTTTCTTAACTCATCAGACTTTACCCAATCTTTATTCTGACGTGCTTCTAATCGTTCCTCAGCTAACTTTTTAACTTCAACGGGAATTTCAATCTTCTCAATTTTAGCTAGTTCTAAACCCAACACTTGATCAAAATCTAATATCGTTGCCAGTTTTTGCTGCAAGTCTAGATCCGACCTCAAAACTTCCTGCAGTACTGCCAACGCTTGCGACATATTTAAGTCATCATTTAACGCGGCTAAAAACTTATCTTCATAGAATTTATTAACATCCTTAGTTCGTAATTCGCCTGCCCCGAGCGAAGTCGAGGGGTAATTATTAATTCGTAATTCACTTACCTGTTCCCGCAAATTATCCAACCCGCTTTGTGCGGAATTTAGCGCTTCCCAACTAAAATTCAGCTGTTTGCGATAATGTGTGCCCAAACAAAAGTAACGATACGCCAATGGATCAATCCCTTTATCAATCAAACTTTGCAAAGTGATAAAGTTCTCCCCGGACTTAGCCATTTTGTCGCCACCGCCAATAACTAAAAATTCATTATGCAACCAACGCGCAACAACTTCGTGGCCGGTGGCCGCTAAATTTTGCGCTCGCTCGTTGGTATGATGAACAGCAATGTGATCAATGCCACCAGTATGAATATCAAATTTATCACCTAGATATTTGATCGACATCGCTGAACACTCAATATGCCAACCCGGAAAACCTTGCCCCCACGGGCTAGGCCAATGCATCACGTGGTTGGCATATTTACCAACTAGTTTAAACCACAAAACAAAATCCGCCGGCTGCTTTTTTTCTGGATCAACCTCCACTTCTTGCCGAGCGCCGGTCTTATTGTTTCCCAACTTTTGGCCGGATAAGGCCGTGTAGTCTTTAACTTTACTGGTATCAAAATACAGCGCCTGACTGGTTTGATAAGTATAACCATGTTTAATTATCTTCTTGATCATCTTAACCTGCTCGGCAATATGCTCGGTTGCCCGACAGTAAACATCGGGTGGCAAAATATTTAGTTTAGCCACGTCTTGCTTAAAAGCGTCCTCGTAAAACCGAGCGACGTCCCAGACTGTCTTGCCTTCGCGGGCCGCACCTTTTTCCAGTTTGTCTTCACCGCTATCAGCATCCGAAGTCAGATGACCAACGTCAGTAATATTCATCACGTGGTTAACTTTATAACCGTTATAGACTAAAGCCCGTTTAAGAATATCCGCAAAAATATAGGCTCGCAGATTGCCAATATGAGCATAGTTATAAACTGTCGGCCCGCACGAATAAACCCCCACCTTGCCCCGTTTTAGGGGTTTAAACGCGTCTTTTTGCCGGGTCAGGGTATTGTAGAGTTTTAGCTCCATAATAATCAAATTCTAGCAAATTTAAGATAAAAAAGAAAGAAAAAACCACGACGGGATGTCGTGGGTTGGGGCAAAAACGCCCCAGAATGGTCGAGCCGCTTTGCCCTACGGCAGATTGGCTAAACCAAATTTGGCATGAGTGACCTGACCGGTGTCGCCATCCGGCCCCTCACATCCACAGAAGCAGCGATAGAGGCTGCCGCTCGGACGGATGCCCAGAACCAGAGGCGACTCGCTCGGGCCATTGGGGTAAGCCACGACCCAAACGTTATTCTCCGTGTCCGGCAAATCAGCCGCGGGCCGATAGCCGGCAATCGTCAGGTGACCGCCGCCGAAGTTCGAACCGGCCTTGAAGATCACGACCGCCAGTTGGCGACCGATGACCTGCTGAGGAACAGTCGACTGAGCCGTCGACGTGGCTGCGCCGCCGGCCACCGTTACCTGAATATCCCCGACCTGACCAGTCGTGGGGCTAACTGGCGACGTGGCGGCGGCGTTGGACTGGCTGGGCTGGAGAGTAACCAGCCGCCCGCCAACCTTGACCGTGGTCGGCTTGGCCGGAATGGGGGTTGGGGCCGGGGTAACCGACCGGGTCGCCGCGAAGTGGTAGACCTCGGTGCTGGCAGCGCCGTAAATCTTGATGATCCGCGCCACGTAGTCGGCACGAATAATCACGGCGCCATGATTTTTCGCCGCCAGCGCGCGCACCGCGGACAGCGAAGACAGATTCCCGGCGAACCTGACCTCAACGCCGGAAAGGTTCGGCGAGTAGTTCAAGGGCACCTCCTCCGGATCCGATGTCGGTTCGGGAGTCGCGGTAACCAGAGCCTGCCCCGTCGTTGCCAGAACAACAATCACAACCAAAACGACAACCGCAATAAAAAGGCCAACTCGCTTCATGATATTTTCCTCCTTTCATGAAGCAATTTACAAAATCATGTGGCCTCGGGCCACGGTTTAGACACCTAACACGGAATTTTGTACTTTATCATATTTTATAATGTTTGTCAATTATTGATCCTCAACAATCTAAAAATTCCGCTAACTTTAGCGGAATTCTTAATTGGTGATTATAAATTTTAGCCCCTATTCCATCTTTTTTTAAATAAAAACCGGCTTGCCCACTAAAATCCTAGATTTACCGGCAACTACTTCATTTTCTTTCTGATGAAGGCGGGGATTTCTAACTCATCATCTTCTTGCTGCTGAAGCACTTCTTCTTTAACTTTTTTGCGGCTAAATAGACTAGTTCGGTCCTCTTCTTCGTTAGTCTCTTCGTCTTTACGTCGAGCAATGAATCGCGTTGGTTTATAGCCAGCCGCCTGGCCTAAAGCTTCGTTGGGCTTTTTGCCCCGTTCAAAACCAGTGGCGACCACGGTTATTTTAACATCATCACTTAAATCTTCGTTGATAATCGCGCCAAAAATAATCTTGGCGTCTGGATCAGCTGAGCCAGTGATCACCTTAGCGGCTTCATTAACCTCGTGCATCGATAGATTAGAGCTGCCGGCGATAGTGAAAAGGATACCTTTGGCTCCTTCGATCGATAGTTCCAACAACGGCGAGGCGATTGCCGATTTGGCCGCTTCGATCGCTCGATTCTCCCCCTTACTGTGGCCAATACCCATCAAGGCCGAGCCACTATCTCGCATGATTGCTTTAACATCGGCAAAGTCAACATTGATCAAACCCGGAACGGTAATTAATTCGGAAATGCCTTGAACACCTTGGCGTAAAACATCATCAACAATATTAAAAGCGTCTAAGAGCAAAGTCTTTTTATCAATGATTTGTAACAGACGATCGTTGGGAATAGTAATAATTGTGTCTACCCGCTGGGCCAACTCTTCTAAACCTTTTTCGGCAATCGCTCGACGCTGAGCACCTTCAAAAGCAAACGGCTTGGTCACCACCGCTACGGTTAGCGCTCCCATATCGCGAGCGATTTCGGCGACAATCGGCGCGGCACCTGTACCAGTACCGCCACCTAAGCCACAAGTTACAAAAACCATGTCGGCATTTTTGAGCAAATCACGAATTTCGTTTTGATTTTCCTCAGCCGCATTACGTCCCAGATCGGGATCCATGCCCGCCCCAAGGCCTTTGGTCACGGTTTTGCCAATATGCAGTTTGGTCGGCGCTTGGCAATAATATAATGCTTGGACATCGGTGTTAATAGCAATAAAATCGACGCCTTTAATTTTGGCGGAGATCATTCGATTGAGCGCCGAGCCACCTGAGCCACCTACGCCCACCACTTTAATTTTTGCAAAAGTTTCGATATCTGGTTTTACTTCAGCCATAATATTATTTTTAGGAGTTCACCCCTCACTAACCTCAGTCATCAACTCAATTGATCCGCCTTAGGAAGCGTGGCAACGGCTGCGCCTCTCAATGGTGAATATTCATAATTGGTGGTCAAGGTTAGTGGTGGGTGAACACTTTTGGTGTTCAATTTATCAACAGTTTAAATCAACTAGTTATATTATACCACAAGAGCCTAAGCTTGGCCAACAAAAAATCCTTAATCTACAATCTGGAGTCAGTTTATAGCTAATTAGCCATTTAACTTACTGCGAACTGTGGACCAAGGACTACAAACTATAAACTATAAACTATAAACTATAAACTGTTTTTACGGCATTAAATCTTTAACCCACTTACGAATCTTATCACTAACCTGAGCAACACTTTTAAAGCGAGAAATAGAAAATTTACCCTTTTTGCCTCGAGTCATCAGGTCACCGTAAGCCACCAAGCCAACGGCGGTTAAAAAACCTAAATCCTGCACTTTATCAATAGCGCTAGTCACATTCTGAGCAAAGCCTAAACAAGCGGGCAATTTTAGCTTATGTTTGGCCGCCTCCACAATTCCCGGCAGTTTGGCCCCGCCACCGATCAAAACTACTCCGGCTGGCAGGCTACCAGATTTTTCTACTTTTTTTAATTCGGCGTCAATCTTTTCAAAAATCTCTTCCACTCGCGCTTCAATAATCTCACCAATATATTTTTTGGAAACAATGGCATCTTCTTCCGATACGGTTGGATCCATTTCAGCCAAATTAATCTCGTCCTTTTTAGTTAAATCCTTAGGCAGAGCGGTGCCATATTCTATCTTTACTCGTTCAGCAGTATCAATGGAGACTCGCAAACCAATAGCGATATCATTAGTGATATGATCAGAACCAATTGGCAAAACCACAGTGTGAATTACATCCCCTTCTTCAAAAACAATCACACTAGTGGTGGCCGCACCAATATTAACCAAAATTACCCCCAATTCTTGCTGACGATTGGTCAGGACTGCCTCGGCCGAAGCCAAAATAGAGAGAACTAGATCCTCAATATCTAAACCAGTGCGATAAACCGCCTTGGTTAGATTTTTGATCTGAGAGGTTAACCCCTGAATAATTTGAGCATCCACTTCTAGCCGAATACCAGTCATCCCCACGGGATCCTTAATATTAGACTGCCCATCAATAGTAAAAGTTTTGGGTATAACATGCAAAATCTCATAGTTAGAAGGCGTGGCGACCGTCCGCGCTGCTTCCAGCGACCGATCAACATCATCATCGGTAATCTCGCCATCGGAGCGAGAAATAGCAATCACCCCCTTGCTCTCCTGAGAGATAATATGGCTGCCCGAAATGCCAACCCAAATGCTCTCAATCGGCACACCAGCGATCTTTTCGGTTTTTTCCAAGCAGCGTGAAATACTGGCCACGGCTTCCTCAATACTAACCACTGTGCCCTTGTTGATACCTTCGGCTGATACTTCAGCCGCTGCAATAATATTAAGTTTTTGTTCTGGTGACCGCTGACCGACAACCATTCTAATGGCTGACGAACCAATGTCTAACCCAGTAATAATTTCTTCTTTTCTCATAATGTGCTTAAATTATACTATAACTAGCTTTTAAAACCAAGCTTGGATAAAACCGATTTCTCTAGATTTTGCATCCGCCGAGCTCGTTGCTCGCTTTTTTCGTGGTCATAACCTAACAGATGGAGTATCCCGTGCAACAGCAGAATATTAAACTCCTGATTAGCCAGATGACCAACAGCCCGAGCTTGTTGAACCAACTGAGGGTAACAAATGATCACCTCGCCCAAATAATCGCTCTCCGCCGCTGGCAAGATAAAATCGCGACTCGTGGCATCAAAACTCAAAACGTCGGTTACCTTATCTTGATGCCGATAAATACTATTTAATCGTCTCATCTCGGCCGAGCCAACGATTGCCAGAGAAACTACCCACCGATTGGTGATCGACAGATCTTTAGCCAGAATCTTTAATAATCTATCAATCTGCTGATGGCCGAACGGACAATTAGTCTTTTTATTTATCTCTAATTTGATCATTAGTCCACCTCAACTAAGGAAAAACTATTAAGCATCATCTCAAAAGTCGACTTAAAATTAAGCTCAGTCAACTGACCCTGATCATAAGTAATAACGTAGATATAGCCACCCTTACCTTGAGTCAGATAAACCGTTTGCTCATCAGCGGTTCTGATCATCTGCCAATCATTCAAAGCTTTAACCGGCAACGGGTTTTTATCCACCATTGCCAAATACCAATCTCGGAGTGATAAATCTTTGGGATTTTCATGAGTAATTACTTCTACATATTCTTTGGTCGCCGACCGAAAAACAATTTGCTCGCCAGTATCATCTAAAGAACTAACCTGCCAAATAGCGGGATAGAGCAGTTTATAACGATAAACCGGATTGGGATAAAGCTTAACCAAATCTGATGTTGCCAGTTTACTTCCAGCCGTCACCGGACTATAGCCACCAATCACCTCAGCACCGTCCAGATAACCATCAGCATCAGAATCCGGCTTGTTGATATTAGTTTTATATAGTTCTTATTAAACATCAGTTAAACCATCAGAGTCGGAATCAAGACTGGCTGGCAAGGGCTTGGTCTGTATTATGGGTGTCTCTGGCTCGTTAATTGGGTCTTCACCTTCGTCCTCATTGGCATTAACATTAGCTGGCGTGTTGATATTAACATTAGCATTGGCTAATAAATCGTTGGTGTTAGTCTCGGCTTGGTTAGTCAGGTTAACCACCTCATTATTAATATTAACCACGTCAGTATTAATATTACCCATTGGCAAATTAAGATTTAATTGACCAGCCGGCTGGTTAGCTAGTTTAGCTGACCAATCAATACTAAAAAACACGCCACCGGCGATAACTATCAGACCAGCCAGAGTAGAAATAATAATAATCTTCAGCTTCTTAGAAAGTCCCGCCTTAGGTAGAATATAAAATCGTTCAGGAATAGTATGAATGTTTTCGTCACTGATCGCTTCGGCTTGCGGCTTGACCGGTTCGGCCGACTTTTGTTTTTTATTTTCTTTTTTGGAAAAAAACATAATCAAAAATAAAATTTAGAATTAACTTAACGCTCTAGTATTCTAATATCTATTGGCAGAAAGAATCAGCTACTATCTCTTTGCCACCGCCAACAAAATCTTGCGGCACCGTACATTGACTGGCGTCCATCATCTCATATTTATCACAACATCTGACCATCTGAGAGCCAAAACCATAAGAATGGCAACAAACCTCATTGGTGCTTGTTTTATTAGCATCAAAAAGTTTGCCAGGACCACTGGGATCAAAACCGCCCTTCACTTCTTGGCCATCTTTATAACCGTCACCATCAGTATCGGGATTTAATGGATCGGTTTGATAAATATCAACCTCTTCTTTATCGAATAAACCATCCAAGTCACTATCAGCGGACAATAAATCAGTGCCTAATTGCGCTTCCCGTTCATCTGATAAACCATCAGCATCAGAGTCGGTAACAACTGGAGTAGCGGTATTAGTTATTCCGGTACTATCTTCCAGATTAACCATGGCGCCGGTATTAGTCTGATTATAACCATTGCTAGTATTAAGATTAGTAACTGAATTACTAATCGGCCCACTGATTTCCCCAAAAAACTTTTGGTAAAAAACCCAACCAGCGACCACTAGAATAATTAGCAGTAAAACTACTGCCGCGATGATAATAATAATTTTTTTGCCGCTGCCCGCTGTTGGTGGCTCGGTTAATGGTGACTGAGATGGCGATCCAGCTGGCGCTGGAGGTGTCATTGGCCGGGGACTCTGCGGCATCGGTGTTTTATTGAGTGGTGCCCTATCGACTCCATCCAAAATATCCAAAGGCTCTTTGGCACCAGAATTAACGTCTTCAAACATAGGATTAAGGATTATTTATTCATTATATAATTATGCTTAATCATCTTGTTCTGGTAATTTACCCAAACCCTTAGGGTCATAGCCGCCCCAAACTTCGACACCATCTTTGTAGCCGTCACCATCAGTATCAGGGTTCAAAGGATCGGTTAAATAAATACTAACTTCCAAATAATCACTCAAATCGTCGCCATCAGTATCAATATTATTAATATCCGTACCCTTAATTTTTTCTAAATCATCAGTCAATTTATCACCATCAGAGTCCGGCTCGGTCGACGTGATGGTCGTATTTTGATCTTGGTCAGGGACAGCTTCATTAATATTAATATCAATATTAATGCCCGATACAGCAGGCTGATTATTACTAGTTGTATCAGTAATATTATTCAACGGTTGGGTAATATTAACTGGAATAAAATCCAGTTTAGCGGGTCGATAATATAAATAAACCAAATAACCTAATAAAACCGCCGCTCCCGCAACCAATAAAATAATTATTATTAATTGGACTCTTCTGGTCATATCTATTTTATTATTGACACAAACTCGCTATACAATTTGTACCGGGCGGACAATGCGGATCAGCCATATCGCAAACAACATAAACACGAAACTGGTGTATAACATAACCGCCGCGCTTACCAGTAGTTGGATTATAAAATTTTGTCTTGCTCGTATCAGTCTTCAAATCTTTTCCGCAAACAGTCCAATAGCTAGGACCAATTATTGAGCCACCACTAGAATTACCGGAAGTCTTTTGAGTAGTATTTATAGCAGTAACGCAATAATTTTCGTTACTAGCATCATTTTTACAGGTAGCTGGATAATCATCCGGCGTATCTCCACCAACCCACGGTGGCGGCGGACAAGTCGCCCGCATATCTGCTCCACCATCAGTAGGACAAGAATTTTTATCAGGAACGCTACTGCCACCACCAGGAACATGCGTAGTTAATGTACCCGCAACATAAGTAGGCGGCGCCAACCAGTTACCTTTATCAGACGAACTTATATAACATTGGGGGGTATAGGTTTCGAGAATTGGAGAAACGCTTTTAGCATTACTACCATAGGTTATGGCGTAACCCCCAGTACTGTCATTACGAGTACTTTTGAAAAATTCAACTTTGAGATCGTAAAAACCCGGCTGTAAATCCTTAATATCTAGCGCTTCCTCTTCATTAACTAGATTAACCATACCAGCATACGTAAAAGAAGTAGTACCATGTTGTCTATAATAGACTTCAAATAAATCATCCGGGGTGCTAACGTCAGTAATAGTCACTGCCACATTAATACAATCGATCACCCCGTTACAATCATCATCAATACCATTATCACAAATCTCTTGTTTACCTGGGTTGGCATTAGGATCATTATCATTGCAATCATAACACTTCATACCGCCCAACAGCCCAGCAACCTCCGGCGGACAATTGGTGCTCCAATCATAATAACCATCACCGTCTTTATCAAAATCTTCATCAATCTGCCCATCACAATCGTTATCAATTAGATCCGGGATTTCGGTTTCCCACTCATCAATCTGCCCATCACAATCATTATCCCAATTATCGCCGCAGACCTCTCTTCTCGGTGCTGGGTTATATGGTGGATTAGGATAGAAATAATTTTCTAATGGATCATCACCGCAACAATTGGCCTGGCCACCTTTTAAGGTCTTAACCTTGGGAGAAGTGCATTTAGCAATACAGTCGTCGGGGTCTGTACCAATACAATTAGTATCACAAGCGTCGCCGCAAAGTTTATCAGTTGAATAGGGCACGGCCGGGCAATCGTGGTCGGTATCAACTTGCGCCGGGTTAGCCACATACCAACAATTATCCGCCTTACCACAAATTAAATCACCATCTGGATCATTATAAGGGTCAAGAGGACAAGTTAAATCGCAGACATTACCCAGACCGTCCGTATCACTATTCGCTTGCCGACAAAACTGCACCACATTAGGATTATTAGGGTCGAGCGCTGACCAATAAGGACAACAAGTGGTAATATCAGCGAATGGACAACAATTGTTTTGATAAGGCTTGAGGGTTACCCCATCGCAGGCAACAGTATAGCCATTCTTCTTTTCGGAACAATTATCAACTGTGTCCGCCACCCCATCATAATCTTTATCACCAACCGAATAGCCGTGAAAACTTTCTGAACAAATACCACTTACATACAGTTC